>JAFQKD010000017.1 GCA_017397075.1 Oscillospiraceae bacterium
AAGATCCTCCGGCTCCTTTACGCTGTTTCCGCCGTACTTGCCGATGCAGCCGCCGAGATCCTGAATATAGATATTGTCGTGCATATCGGGGCAGGATGCCTCCTCAGCCGCTACCGTATGGATCATGCGGTATGCGCAGCGGTCAAAGGTGTTGCCGTAAATTTCAAAGTTACGGGCGGGATTGGGATAGCTCCAGCCCTTGATGAGTGCCGGGGTATCCTTATTGTGCCGCTGCTGACCCCAGCCGTAGCCGCTCTTCCGGAGAATGTTCCCGCACATGACGATGCCGTCCATTAAGCTCTCCGTCTCGCCGTCCAGAAGCTCAAGGAAATATTCGATGGCATACACGCATTCCTCGATCAGGTTATCCTTATACAGCACGTCCGTCATGAGAAGCTTTTCGGCCGTGCTTACCTGATGACTTGCACCGGCGTCGTAGCTCTGGTAGATCCAGCAGTTTTCCACCAGATAATCCCGGCAGCTGCCGTAAACCTCAATGCCGTTGCCGTACCGGGTCACCGTGCCCCGCTTTCCCTGAGGGAAGTTGGGGTCGGTGCCGTCATAGTGCTGGATATTTCCGCCGATCCAGCCGATCTCACAGTTGGTCACATGCAGCTGCTGCGCGTTCCATGCGGAAACCGCAAAGCAGTAATACTTCATGCAGAGATTATCCACAGTGATCCCTTCAGCATCCAGCACACGGAAAGCTACCCGCCGCGCTACCGACTCGATGGAGGAAAACACCTCACCGGGGTTTCCCTTGTCGCAGCGGAGCCACAGTTCACCGTAACAATCCGGCCCTGTGACGGGGATGGGGAAATCCTCTCCCTTGGAGGGCTCGGTGGTAAGTCTGTCGGCAAATTTCCAGAAGATGTCCAGATCCTCCGTCATTTCCTCTGCCATGACAAAATCCCGGCTTTCGTCCTCGCGGCAGACGAACTTCATGTTTCTGAAGGTGGGGATCAGCTTTCTGCTGTGCTTTTCGCCGTGGTTAAAGACCAGTGTCCCCGGGTCGTTGATGGGCTTTCTGTACTTCCAGATCCGGTGCTCCGCATCTGCCTCTTCCCAAAGGTCAGCGCACGCCAGATCCTCATCCCAGCCGTAAAACCGGGGTTTTGGGCCTTCGCCGTAAGCGCAGTAGGTCACGCCGGGCTTTTTGGTGGTATCGATACCGCCGCGGAACAGATCGCCTCTGCGGAAGCGGACACCGTCCCCGGGGAGAAGCTTCGCTTCGTTTACCCGCTTAAGCGTCTTCCAGGGCGTTTCGGGGGAACGTCCGTCATTTGCATCGTCACCGCAGGCGCTGACATAATAGGTCGTGCCGGTGATCTCAATGCTGTCTTTCGCCTGCAGGATCTCCTGCTTTCTCTTTTCGTAAAGTGCCTCCTGCTGTGCAAGGAATGTTTCTGTTGCTTTCATTCTGCGCTCTCCTTTGTCTTTCACCGCATTGCGTTTTTCCCACTCATCGTTCCCCACGCAGATACTGCACCGGGGAAATTCCCACAGCCGATTTGAACACCCGGCTGAAATGACTTTGATCCGCAAATCCCGATCGGTATGCCGTCTCCGTTACCGAACAGAGACCCGAAACCAAAAGTTCCTTTGCTCTTGTAATCCGGAGATTTTGAATATACTGCAGGGGCGAAACGCCAAACTGCTGCTTAAATATGGCGCGGAAATATTCCGGGCTCATCCCGCAAAGTGCGGAAAGCGCAGAAACAGAAAGCTCCCCTCCCGCATACCCGCGATGAATTTCCTCCACGGCAGGCTGAATGCGGGAGAATTTCTCTTTCTGCATATACCCCATGGCATATTCCTGCTGCATGAGACTGATGATGCCGTAAAGCTCTGCCCGGCATTTGGCAAGATACCCCGGTTTTTTCATTTCCCAGGCTTTTGCCGCAGATTTGAAATATTCAAGAAACCGGGTTTTCCACCGAACAGAAAACTTAAACGGCGGAAGAGACGGATCTCCTGCAAGGTCAAAGTTTATGGCATAGCACTCCCCAGGCTCCCGCACTTCCACAATATAGTCGGAACCTTTGGGCATAAAGATGATCTCCCAGGGCTGAATCGGAATCCGTTCACCACTGAAAAACACATATTCCTTTTCTCCTGCAAGGTGAAGAGCAAGACCGAAGCTATTTCGGTTTCTGTGCCGAATCTGTCCGGATTCCTTCCCCACAAAGCAGGCAATGTGGATTTTTTCCGCAAAATGATCCTTCTGCAGAAACGCATCCATCCCGCTCCCCCCTTTATTACAGATTACACTTTTGTTTTGAAACAGTCAAGCGGTTTTGTATCAGCCATGTACATTTCTCCCACGCTGTGGTTTCATGAATCCATAAAGCCGAAAGGAGCGTGCCTATGTTCCGCACACTGCAGGAGGACAGAGCCTTCATTGAGCAGAAATATCATGATCCCAAAGGGGAATTTGATCCCTTCAACCGCATGGCCTATCACGGCTACGCCTTTGACGAAAGCACCGGCCTTTCCGATGAAGAGATGGATGCGGGGCTTGCCGCCCTTTCCGATACGCTGCAGGGGTTTAGTCACCCCGTCCACAAAGCACGGCTTTTTGCTTATGTGCTGGATAACACCCGCATTGACGTAAGCGCTCACGACTATTTCGTGGGCATCTGGAGTTGGGGACGTATGCTCTCCAAATATGTTCAGCAGCCGTGGCAGCAGGAGGTCACTTCTGCCTACCCGGAAGCCACTGCAGTACTGAAGGATTTCGACACCGCCGGCATTTCCTACGGCTGGGTGGATTTTGAACACACTGTGCCGGATTGGGATTCTCTCATGGCGCTGGGTTTCCCCGGCATTCTCCGCCGTGCAAAGGAAGCTTTCGCAGCCCTTGCTTCTCCCACGGAGACGCAAACCGCTATGTTTGAAGGCATCTGCATCGAATATGAGGCCATTTTGCGGCTTTTGGACCGCATGAGCAAATACGCGGAGGCGCAGCACTTTGAAAAAGCGCCGAAAATTGCCGCCTGTCTCCGAAATCTCCGCGACGGTGCCCCCAAAGACAGTTTTGATGCCATGCAGCTGATTTACCTTTACTTCATGCTCTCGGAAAGCGTGGACAACTATCAGGTGCGCTCTCTCGGTCACGGACTGGACAGCACTCTCCTGCCCTTCTGGACAGCAGATACGGAATGCGGGCGGTACACGGAAGAAGAACTTTCCGAACTTCTGGCGTATTTCCTCCTGCAATGGTCCTCCATCGGCAACTACTGGGGGCAGCCTTTCTATCTCGGCGGCAGAAACCCGGACGGCAGCTCAAAGGTGAGCTTCCTCTCCCGGAAAATTCTGGACGTCTATGACAAACTTGGCATCTATAACCCCAAAATTCAGCTGAAAGTAAATTCCACCATGCCCCGGGACATTCTCCGTCAGGCGCTGAACATGGTCCGCAGAGGCAATTCAAGCATCGTTTTCTGCAATGACGAGGCGATTGAGCGGGCACTTCTGGCCAGAGGTGCTTCCCCGGCGGAGGCCGTGGATTCCGTCATCAGCGGCTGTTATGAATACAAGGTGAAAGCCAAAGGCATCGGCATTTCCTGTACCTATTTTAATGCTCTGAAACCCATTTCCTACGTATTCACCCGTGGGTATGAGCACCGCCTTGACCGCGCCGTCGGCCCCGACACCGGTGACCCGGCCGAATTTCCGGATTTTGACCGCTTTTTTGCGGCCTATCTCACCCAGTTTGCCGCCGCCTTTGATGCCTATCTCTGCGCAATGAATACGCTGGAGCAGAAGGTGCAGGACATTAACCCCTCTCTCATGTTCTCCGCCACCGTTTTGGACTGCGTAAATTCCATGACAGATGCGCTGGACTGTGGTCTGGAAAACACAACGGATGTACTGATTTCCGCGCTGGGCACAGCCGCAGATGCACTCATGGCTGTGCGTGAACTTGTTTATGTGCGGAAAACCGCCACCATTGAGACCTTGAAAGCCGCGCTGGAAGCAAACTGGGTCGGCTTTGAAGACCTTCGCAGCCAGGCGCTCTCCTGCCCCAAATACGGAAACGGCAGCCCCGCAGCAGATTCCTGCGCCGCCGGGATCCTCCGTTTTGCCCATGACCGTCTTGACGGGAAGAGAAACTCCCACGGCGGCAGATTTATTCTGGAGCTTCACTCCGCAAGAGCTTTCATCATCCACGGTGAAAAGACGGATGCCACACCTGACGGCAGAAAAGCCGGTGAGGAGACCTCCAAAAACGCATCTCCCACCCCGGGCGCAGATAAAGAGGGCATCACGGCGCTGATCCGCTCCGTCACAACGCTCAACAGCGACTTCTGCACCAACGGCAGCTGTCTTGACGCCATGCTCCACCCCTCCGCAGTGGAGGGCGAAAGCGGTCTTTCCGCGCTGGAAGGCGTGATCGATACCTACAGAAAGCTCGGCGGACACTCCATCCACTTCAACATTTTCAGCACCGACGATCTGCGGGATGCGCAGGCTCACCCGGAAAAATATCCGGCTCTGCAGGTTCGCATCTGCGGATGGAACGCGCTGTGGAATAACGTGGCAAAACAGGAACAGGATGCCTATATCCTAAGATCGGAGAACATAGGCTGAGCGATATAACCCGAATCCGCCTGAGCGGGCGTCTGATCCGCTCAGCCTTCCTTTTATTCATTGATGGGCGTCAGCCCATCTGCTTCATACAAGATTGTCTGAGCGAACCATCCATCCCGCTCAGGTCGAAGATTTCCGAACTGCGAGACCGTCCTGA
>JAFQKD010000018.1 GCA_017397075.1 Oscillospiraceae bacterium
AATAAACACGGCCTTATATTCCGTGCCGATCTCAAAGGGGCAGCCGTCGGTAATGACGATGTCGGCATCCTTGCCGACCTCCAGAGAACCGATGCGGTGAGCAGCACCGATGTGCTCAGCAGGATGGATGGTGATGGCCTTCAGCGCCTCAAAGGGATCCATCCCCGCCTCCACGGCAAGTCCTGCGCAGATGGGCAGATACTGCTGCGGGATCACGGGAGAGTCGGTGATGATGCTCACATGACAGCCTGCACGCTGGAGAACACCGGGTGTCTCCCAGCTCTTGTCGCGAAGCTCAAACTTGGAGGCATTGGTGAGGGTGGGGCCCACGGCCATGTACACATTTTCCTCCGCAAGGGCCTCTGCCACAAGGTGCCCCTCGGTGCAGTGCTCCAGAGTGATCTTCACGCCGAACTCCTTTGCGATGCGCAGGGCGGTAAAGAGGTCGTCCGCCTGATGGGCATGGGCCTTCAGAGGGATCTCTCCCCGCAGAACAGGCAGCATGGCATTGAGCTTCATATCGAAGGCAGGCTTTTTCGCGGCGTCATCCCCTGCGGCATCCAGCTTTTCCATGTACTCCCGGGCCTTGAACAGGGTCTCCCGCAGCTTCGCGGCAGTGCTCATTCTGGTGGAAATGGCCTTATCCTTGTAGCAGCGCTTTGGATTTTCGCCGAAAGCGCACTTCATGGCGGTCATGGGGTTTACCAGCATATCCTCCACACGGCTGCCCACAGGCTTCACTGCGGCAAAGGTGCCGCCCAGCACATTGGAGCTGCCGGGTCCAACATTCATGCAGGTCACGCCGTGATCCCGTGCCATTTTCCATGCAGGATCCCGGGGCTGAATGCCGTCAATGGCTCTGAGATGGGGGGTCACCGGGTCATTGTACTCGTTATAGTCCCGCCCTTCATAGCCGATACCGTAGCCGTCAAGGCCGATATGGCCGTGTGCCTCGATAAAGCCGGGGAAAATGTTCAGCCCCGCGGCATTGAAGATCTCCGCCCCCTCTGCGGCGAGATTTTCGCCGATGGCGGCGATCTTCCCGTCCTTCAGCAGAATATCCGCCGTGTATGCCTCGGGATGCACCGCGTCATGCACCCTGCCGCCTTTGATGAGAAGCATGGTTTTCTCTCCTTTTCACAAAACAGCCCCGGCATGACCGGGGCTGTGAATTTATTCGTCCTGAATGAGTCCGTAACCGCCGTTTTTCCGCTTGTAGACGATGGCGAAGGCCCCGTCATCCTCCTGATTGCGGAAGGCGAAAAACTCGTGTCCCAAGAGATTCATCTGCAAAATGGCTTCCTCGGGCGTCATGGGCTTCAGCGCAAAACGCTTGACCCGGATGAGATCAAATTCCGGCTCTTCTGCCGGAACATCCCCGGGTGCGGCGCCAAGATCCAGCGCTCCTTCCCGCAGACGCTTTGCCAGTCTCGTCTTGTTCTTCCGGATCTGCCGCTCGATGGCATCGACAGCGGAATCCAGTGAGGCATACATATCTCCCGTGGACTCGGAGACCCGATAGAACATTCCGTTGTTCTTCAGGGTGACCTCGGCGATATGCCTGCCTCTCTCAATGGAAAAGGTGACATATGCGTCTGACTCCTGCCGGAACAGGCGGTCAATTTTACCGATCTTCTTTTCGGCATATTTCCGCAGTTCCTCCGACGGCTCCACTTTTTTCTCGGTGAATGTGAACCTCATCTGCTTCAGCTCCTTTCCATTCCGGGACTTTTGTCCCTTTGCATGGTCATTATACCACACAAACTTTGTCTTGAAAAGGGGTATTTTGTGAACATTATACAAACTCGCTCAAAAGTTTGCCCTCTGCCCTCCGAAGCGCCCATGGGGCGGCATACACGGCGCAAAGGTCTCCGCCGCTGTCCTTTCCGCTTATGCGCAGCACCTTTTTCTCCCCGTAAAGCGCATTCTGCAGCGCTCTGAGGCTCTCGGGGCAAAGCATGTGATCCGCCGGGACCGCAAGCGCCTTCACCGCGTTTTCCTCCGCCGCAGAGTAAGTTTCTCCGTAACCGATGCCCACGAAGCACCAGTTATCCGCAAGCTTGCGGATAAGCGCTTCCGCATCCTTGCGGCAGCCAAAAACAGGCTTCAGCAGTTCCGGAAGAAGCAGTACCGTAAGGCGCGCTCCCTCTCTGAAGCGCAGCTCCCGAACAGCGCCGGGATATACCGGGGTCTTCTCCATGGCTGCGCGGCGAAGCCGCTGCCCATAGACGGAAAGCTGCATATCCCCGGTCTCATCCTCCGCGCATTCCAGCGCCATCACCACATCCGGGGGCAGTGTTGTCTCCGCATAGGCGCGGAGCTTCTCATAAAGGGCATTCATTCTCTGCATACCACAAAATCTCCGTATCCGGCAAGGATCTCCTTTCCCTCCGCTTCCCAAGTATAAAGCACATAGACCGCGTTTTCATCCGGCTGAGGCTCACTGCCGAAACGCCATTTGCCGAAGGCATCCACCCATTGGAAGGCAGCGCCGGGGTTCCGGTATTCCACCGTATGGAGAAACTCTTCCGGCGGCGTTTCGGTATAAAACAGCACATAGATATAGGGCATATTCACCGAATCGGTGACCCAGACGGTGTCCGCATCCATGCTGTCGGCATATTCGATGGCCTCTCCCACCCCGTCAAAGAACCAATAGGATAAGGTATCCCGAATTTCCGTCACGTACCGTTTTCCCGCAGACCAAAGTCCAAACAGCACCGATACCGCTCCCAGAAGGCACAAGATCCCTTTTCCCGCCTTCCACGGGATCTTTTCTGCAAGAAAACCAACGCCTCTTGCCCCGTAATACAGCACAGGCAGAAACACCATGTTCACCCGGTTCAGGTTTGGGTCGATGACGAATACGGAAGCGATGACGGCAGGCACTGTCCAGAGCATCAGCATCTCCCCGGGGCAGAGCCGCTTTCTCACCGTGCGGTACAGGGTCTCCGAAAGTCCCGCTGCCGCAAGAAGAAGCGTTCCCGGGGCAAACATCTTCCCCGGCACGGCGTTATAGGGGTAACCGTCCGTCTGCTTTATGAGGATCTCCAGAAACTTTTTCGCATTTTCCCAATAGGTGCCAAAGTCTTTCCCGAAGGCTGTGGTGGAAGTCTGCCTTGCCTCGTTCAGCTTCGGCAGGGTAATGCCGAGGAAGGTGATCTGCTCCAGATCCAGAATATTGATGAGATTCGTCACCGTCACAGGCAGGGCAATGAGGAGAAACACGCATCCGCTTACGAGCCAGATCTTCCACGGGATCCTCCCCTTTACCGCAAGAGAGATGAGCGCAGGAGGAAGGTACACCGCAAGGAAGATAAATGCCGTGCCGTAGGCATAGAGGGAAAGGGCGAGCATGACAGCCGCCCCGCAAAGCGCCCAGGGTTTTTCCGCGGAAACCACACCCAAAAGGATCCCCGCCATGAGGAAAAAGGGCAGGATATTGGCTTCCAATGCCCAGCGGCTGAGCATAATGTGCCACGGACAGAAGGCGGTGAGCACCAGAGCGGCAACGCCTGTGTATGTGCCCCCGAGCCGTTTTCCCAGACAGTACATGACAGGCAGGGTAAGCGTGCCGATAACGGCAGCCGCCAGCCGCAGAGACACCGGATTCAGCCCGAAAAGGGCAATAAAGGGCATGGAAAGCCACGCATAGAGCACGTTCTGTCCGCTGCCCCATGACACAAACAGGGCAGGAAAGCTGTTTCCGTTTCTGTCCATGCCGCTGCAAAGCAGCGCCCACGCCTCATACCCTTCCGAGGCCTCATCCTGATTCAGTCCCGGCGGAAAGCTCCCCAACGCCAAAAACCGCACAAGCGCCCCAAGAAGAAGCACAGCCGCAAAAACCGCAGGCACGATGTTCTGTTTTCTCCGACGTTCCATGGCTTTCCTCCTCTGCTCCTGCCCGTATTGTACACCTGAAGAGCCCGTTCTATCAAGCTTTCCGGAAAAACCTTCCCGGATTTGAAAATTACAGTAGATGCTTTCTGATCTGTATGGTATAATGAATCAAATTCACCCCGCGTTCTGCGGGGTACAAAGGAGTTACCTTCCCCATGAAACGGTTCATCGCCCTGTTTCTTTCTCTCGTTATGCTGATTTCCCTCTCTGCCTGCGGCAAGACCGTGGTAAGAGAAGAGGGCTCCTGCGGCAAGCTTGCCCGGTGGACGCTGGATTCCGACGGTGTGCTGACCATTTCCGGCAGAAAAAATATGGATGATTTCCTCTATCACGGCACTCCCTGGCATGACAGCCGGGAGAATATCCGCGCCGTTGTGGTCGAGGAGGGCATCACCCATCTCGGCGACAATGCCTTTGAAGGCTGCGAAAAGCTGGAGACCGTGACCCTTGCCGAAAGCGTCACCTCCATGGGCATCTCCGTCTTTGCCAACTGCCCGAAGCTTGTGTCCGTCACAGGCTCGGAGCACCTGACCCAGCTTGGCGACAACGCCTTTGACAGCTGCGAAAGCCTCACCGCACTGGAGCTGAATGCAGAGCTGACGGCCATCGGCCGCTGCGCATTTTATAACTGCACCTCTCTTGCTTCCGTCACGATCCCCGAAACGGTGACCTTCATCGACTCCTTCGCCTTTTTCGGCTGGACGGAAGAACAGAGCGTAAATATCTCTCTTGCCCAGCCTCACCGGGCATGGAGCGACACATGGGATCATGACAGCAACGCTGTCTTCAACTGGAATGCCTGAGAGGAGGCGCGCAGCTTGACGCTGGGACAAAAAGTACGCGAAGCCCGCATTGCCCGGGGCCTCACACAGAAGCAGCTTGTGGGCGACCAGATCACCCGAAATATGCTCTCCCGCATTGAAAACGACAGTGCAACGCCCTCCATGCGCACGCTGGAATATCTGGCAGGAAGGCTTGGACTTCCCGCGGGGTATTTTCTCTCCGATTCCCGCTGGTCTGACGGCACCTCTCCCGACGGTCTTGACGAAATGCGCAGGGCATACCGGGAGGGTCGCTTTGCCGACTGCATCGCTCTTCTGGAGGAAAGCCGCTCGGGAACCACGGATGAGGGCTACCTTCTCCGCTCTCTTGCAAGCCTGTCCGCCGCAAGAAGCGCCCTTGCAGAAGGCCGTTTGGAGGATGCCCGGCAGTATGCGGATGCCGCAGACTACTATAACCGGCAGGGAATGTACTACTCTGTGGAGATCGACGCGGAAATGAGCCTGATCCTTGCCGAGTGCTCTCTGCAGCTGGATCCCTCAGAGTTTGAAACAAATGCAGCGGATTTCGAAAAGGCGGTCTCCCGTATCCGTTTTCAGGATCGCTACGCCCTTGCAAGAGCGGAATACCTGCTCAGCACCGGGGAAAACGAGCTTGCCCTGCGGCTGCTGAAAGACTGCACAGTGCCGGAAGCCGCGCAGGCAAAATACAGCTATCTTTTCGGCACAGCGCTTTTTGCCGCGGGAGAGGACGATGCCGCCCTCACTGCTCTGCAGAACGCGGAGGCTCTCGCTTCGGATGAGTCTCTTCTCCAAAAGATCTGGAAAGCCCTTGAGGGCTGCTACACCAAGCGGGAGGATTACCGCATGGCTTATGAATACGCCGCAAAGCGGCTGAAATAACAGACAAAATCGGAGGAACGCAAATGACAAACTTTATCTTCGAAAAAGTCAGTACTCTGGCAAACCGCCTGAAGGGACTTATGGAGCTGCCCGCCGCAGAAGTGGGTGCTGTGGAATATGTTCCCTGCGGCTACAAAACCAGCAATACCCCTCCCACAGAAGGCTGGAAACCCTTTGAAAAGCTTCAGCGGGTCATCGGCCGGGACAGCCATTTCTGGTTCCATATGAATTTCCGCACCCCCGATGCACAGGAGGGCAGAAGCCTGTACCTGCGGGTCACCACCGGTCGTGAGGGTCAGTGGGATGCCACAAATCCTCAGGGGCTCGTTTATCTCAACGGCCGCATGACCCAGGCGCTGGACACGAACCACACCATGGTTCGTCTGGAGGCCGGCACCGATTACGATGTGTACATCTACTTCTATGTGGGCATGATTGAAGTTCCCGTGGAGTTCAACCCCTCCGTCATCTGGGTGGATGACCGCATTGAAGGCATTTACTACGATCTGTCCGTACCGCTGGACGCCTGCAAGAATTTTGCCCCCGAGCATGAGACCCGTGTGATGATCCTCAAGCACCTTGAGCAGGCCGCAAACCGCCTTGTCATGTGGCCTCTTTACAGCAAGGCCTTCTATGACGGCATCGATGCTGCGGCGGAATACCTCTCTCAGACCCTGTATCAGCCTGCAGACGGCAAGGAAGTGCCCACCGCTGTCTGCATCGGTCACACTCACATTGACGTTGCGTGGATGTGGACGCTGGCGCAGACCTGCGAAAAGTCTCAGCGCAGCTTTGCCACCGTGCTGGAGCTTATGCGCCGCTACCCCGAATACAAGTTCATGTCCTCCCAGTGCCAGCTTTACAAGTATGTGAAGGAAGAGGCTCCCGAGCTTTATGCGGAGATCAAGGAGCGGGTCAGGGAAGGCCGCTGGGAAGTGGAAGGCGCCATGTGGCTGGAGGCGGACAATAACCTGATCTCCGGCGAGAGCATGATCCGCCAGATCGTTCTGGGCAAACGCTTCATGAAGGAAGAATTCGGCGTTGACAGCAAGGTCCTGTGGCTGCCCGACGTGTTCGGCTACAGCGCATCCACCCCCCAGATCATGAAGAAGTGCGGCGTGGATCACTTCGTCACCTCCAAAATCAGCTGGAACGAGTTTAACCGTCTGCCCTACGATACCTTTATGTGGCAGGGCATCGACGGCTCCGAGGTCATGACCAACTTCATCACTGCCCAGGATCACTGGCCGGACGGCACCATCCAGACCTTCACCACCTACAATGCCGACATCACCCCCTCCATGGTAAAGGGCAGCTGGGAGCGGTATCAGCAGAAGGAATACAATGACACCACCGTGCTGACCTTCGGATTTGGCGATGGCGGCGGCGGTCCCACCCGGGAAATGCTGGAGCGTCAGCGCCGCATGAAGAACGGTCTGCCCGGCATTCCCAAGACCGAAATTGCCTTTGCCGGCGAATGGCTCAGCCGTACGGAAAAGAACTTTAAGGAAAACGCCGAAATCCTCGGCCGTACCCCCCGCTGGGTGGGCGAGCTCTATCTGGAATTCCACCGCGGCACTTACACCTCCATTGCAAAAAATAAGCGCAACAACCGCAAGAGCGAGCTGCTTCTTCAGAAGGCAGAGGGTCTTGCCGCAGCGGATGCCGTCCTTCTCGGCGGCAGCTATCCCACCGCAAAGCTTCTGGATAACTGGGAGACCGTCTGCAAGAACCAGTTCCACGACATTATCCCCGGCTCCTCCATCTTCGAGGTTTACGAGGACTGTGACCGGGAATACGCACAGATCATGGACGAGGTCGGCTCCATTGCCGATGAAAAGCTCCGCTCCATTGCCGCAAACGTAAAGACAAACGGCGGTCTCTTCGTCTATAATCCTCTGGGCGTTGCCAGAAACGCTTCCGTGGAATACGAGGGCAAAACCATCGAGACCGGGCTTCTGCCTCCCATGGGCTGGAAGGTCATTCAGCCGTCCGCTCCCGCAGGTCTGGTAAAGGCTTCCGCAGAGTGCATCGAAAACGATCTCTACTGCCTGAAGCTGGACAAGGCCGGCCGCATCGTCTCCCTCTTCGATAAGCTTGCAGAGCGCGAGGTTCTCATCCCCGGTAAGCCCGGCAACGAGATCCAGATGTTTGAGGACTATCCCAAGGAATACGACGCCTGGGAGATCACCAACTACTACAAGCAGAAGATGTGGGTGCTGGATGACGAAGCAGAGATCATCCCCGTCTTTGACGGCGCACGGGCAGGTGTCCGCGTCAGCCGCAGGTACCTGAATTCCACCATCACCCAGACCATCTGGCTCTACGACACCATCCGCCGCATCGACTTTGAGACCGAGCTTGACTGGCACGAGGAGCATCACCTTGTAAAGGTCGCCTTCCCGCTGGATGTGCACACCAACAAGGCCACCTACGAGATCCAGTTCGGCTCTCTGGAGCGTCCCACCCATGAAAACAACAGCTGGGATGCCGCAAAATTCGAGGTCTGCGCCCACAAGTGGGCAGACGTGTCCGAAAACGGTTACGGCGCAAGCCTTCTCAACGACTGCAAGTACGGCCACAACACCGAAGGCAGCACCCTGAAGCTGACGCTTCTCAAGTGCGCCACTAGCCCCAATCCTCACGGCGACAAGGGCCGTCACGTGTTCACCTACTCCCTGCTGCCCCACAGCGGCGATTGGCGCGAAGCCGGCACCGTTACTGAGGCATACAGCCTGAACCAGCCTGCCGAGGCTCTGGTCCTCCCCCCGCAGGAGGGTGCTCTGCCCGAGACCTTCTCCTTTGCATCCTGCAATAAGGAAAATGTGGTGCTGGAGACCCTGAAGCAGGCAGATGACGGCAGCGGCACCATCCTTCGTCTTTATGATGCCTTTGACCGCAGAAGCCGTCCCACCATCCGCTTCGGCGTTCCCGTAAAGCAGGTCTGGCTCTGCGATATGCTGGAAAACGAGGAGCAGGAGATTGCTGTTAACGACAACACCGTCACCCTTGATCTGAAAAACTTCGAGATCCTCACCCTGAAGATCCGCTGATCTTCCCGCGGGGGATGCGGATGCATCCCCCGCGCATCACATTCTCTTTGGAGCGTACAGAGAAAATGAGCAGAAAGAGATCCAAACACGCAGGCGCATCCTTCCGTCTGTTTCAGAGCACCAAAGCCCTTGTGTGCACCTGCATCATCGCAGGCATTGTGCTCATATCCGCAGTGCTGCTGATCATCTTCTCCTCCGGCAAGGAATCTCCGGAGGACGAACGCCTTCCCGATGTGGAGGAGACCCTGTATTACGAAACGCAAACGCCCACCCCCTCTCCTACACCTTCGCCTTCGCCTACGCCCTCTCCGACTCCCGAACCCACCCCCGAGCCCACAGCCGAGGTCTTTACCATCAGCTTTGCAGGGGACTGCACGCTGGGTGACGATTACGGCGACTACGGCACCTCCGGCAGCTTTACCGGCGTTGTGGGCGACGATTACGCCTATCCCTTCGCAAGCGTGCAGGAGTGGTTTGCAAACGATGAGCTCACCTTCGTGAATCTGGAAGGTCTTCTCACCGAAGAGGGCTATCCCATTGACAAATCCTTCACCTTCCGCGCACCAAAAGAGTATGTGCAGGTTCTTACCGAGGGCAGCGTGGAGCTTGTGACCCTGGCCAACAACCACACTGAGGACTACGGCGACGAAGGCTATGAGGACACCAAAAAGAATCTGGAAGATGCCGGTGTGGACTACGCCGAGGATGAAGAGCCCGTCATCATCACCACGAGAAACGGTCTGAAGCTCGGTATCTACGCCGATCTCTGGCCCTCGGAGTACGGCCTTGCCGACGCCATTTACGAACTGGAGGAAATGGGCGCAGATATCATCATCTGCGCGTTCCACTGGGGCGATGAGGGCGTCTACCGTCCCGACGGCGATCAGGAATATCTGGCCCACCTTGCCATCGACTGCGGCGCGGACATCGTCTTCGGCAGCCATCCCCATGTGCTGCAGCCTGTGGAGGAATATGAGGACGGCATCATCTACTACTCCCTGGGCAATTTCTCCTTTGGCGGCAACGGCAATCCCCGGGACAAGGACAGCGCCATCATCCAGCAGGAGATCATCCGTGAGCCGGACGGCACCGTGTCGCTGGGCGAAACCATTCTCATCCCCGTGCGTGTCAGCAGCGTAGAGGATGACAACGACTATCAGCCCACGCCTATGGAGCCCGGTACCGAGGAATACGAGCGCACCATGTCAAAGCTTGACGGCACCTTTGACGGCCCCGACCTCTATGTGGATTACAGCTTCCTGAATCCCAGTCCCAGCGCAAGTACTGCTCCTGCTGTCAGCGACGCCCCCGCCGCAACGGATGCCCCCGCAGTGACAGACGCTCCTGCCGAAGCTCCCCCCGCTGAAGAGCCGCCCGCAGAAGAGCCGCCTCCCGCGGATCCTCCTGAAGACCCCCCTGCGGATCCCCCTGCGGATCCTCCCGCAGATCCGCCTGCCGATCCGCCCGCGGAAGGCTGAGTTTAGCTTTTAAAAACCCGGGTATACTAAAACCAAACGCTGCCCTGTGCCTTTCGCACAGGGCAGAGGATTTAGGAGGCATATATGGACGCATTACCCTTGGAGATCGAACGCAAATATCTCATCCGCTACCCGGATCCTGAAGAGCTGAAACGGCGCAGCCATGCCCGCCGTCAGATCACCCAGACCTATCTAAAGCGCCCCTCCCCGGACGCTCCCGGTGTCCGCCTGCGGCTCATGGTCACAGACGGGGAGATCCGCTATATCCGCACGGAAAAGACCCGGCTCACCAACATGACCCGGGTAGAGATCGAAACGGATCTGACAAAGGAGGAATACGAGGCCGGACTCAGGGACGCCGATCCCTCCCTTCGCATCATCCGCAAGGACCGCTGGTGCGTTTCCTTCGGAGGCAAGGTCTTTGAGATCGACCTTTTCCCCTTCTGGCAGGATCGGGCGCTGCTGGAGATCGAACTGGAAAGCGAGGATTCTCCCTTTGCCCTGCCGGATTTCATCCATGTGATCCGGGAGGTCACCGATGACCCCCGGTACACCAATCTGGCCATTGCACGTGAGATCCCCGATGAACAGATCTGAACACACAAATACCGCGTCAGCTTTTGCTGACGCGGTATTCTTTCACATTTACATTCCTGCAGGAGGAGGGGGAGGAGGATAATTTCCGCCGCCGTAATTGCTGCCGTAGCCGTACTGGTTCTGGGCATTGTAGGCATCCCAGGCCTTGTCCAGCTTGCTGATGTAGACAATGGCGATGATGCCCGCCACAAGGGGAAGCCATCCGCCGAAAGAGCCGCTGAGTGCAATGGTGACGATCACGTTGATTGCCCCGTAGACGGTAAGCAGGATCGCCCAGAGCTTCTTTGCCGTGGTCTGGATCGCCGCGCCGAGACCTGCAAGGATCGCCACATCAAGCAGTGTAAACAGATTACCGCTGAGAAGGACCGTCAGCAGCGTAAAGCCTGCGCAGACGTAGCACACGATGGCAGAAGAACGGATCTCCTTCTTCATTTTCGTGTTTTCCGGCAGATTGAGAAATGCTTCTCTCGTGGCAGCCCGCTGGGGCATACCGTAGCCGTAACCGTAGGGATTTTGCTGATACATCGTATTGCTCCTCTCTTTTTTCGGACTGAATATCACAAGTATACTTCCGCTTTCCCCAGAATGCAACATCTTTTATCTTTCTGTTGCAGGTATGCGCCTAACGTCGTATAATACCCCTATCAAACGGGAAGGTATGTTATGACTGAACTGACTGTACTTGCTGTGTTTGCCGCTGCGCTGATCCTCTGCATCGTTCTGGATCTTTCCGTGCTGACGGCGCTGGTTTTCGGTTTTTTCCTTTTCCTCGGCTACGGGCTTTATCGGAAGCATTCTCTGCGGGAGATGCTTTCCATGGCCTTTTCCGGGATCAAAACCGTAAAAAACATCCTCATCACGTTCCTCCTCATCGGCATCATCACCGCCGTATGGCGGGCGGGAGGTACCATTCCCTGCATCGTCTATCATGCCGCAGGCTTCTGCGACCCGAGGGCCATGGTGCTCATCACCTTTCTGCTGTGCGGGATGATCTCCTGCCTTACGGGAACGGCTTTCGGCACCGCCGCCACCATGGGGGTCATCTGCGTCACCATGGCAGGCAGCATGGGGATCCCGATTTTGCTCACGGGAG
>JAFQKD010000019.1 GCA_017397075.1 Oscillospiraceae bacterium
CCACACCTGCAGCGGTTCCGTATCCCCGCAGCCGGAGAGGCAGGGAAGCAGCAGTGCAAGGCAAAGGATAAGCAGCAATGTACGCTTCATATTTTCCTCCTCACTTCAGACTTGCGTTCTCAATGCCCGACACCAGCGCATCCTTCATGAAGAGATACAAAAGCGCCGTGGGCAAAATCGCAAGCACACCGCAGACAAAGGCCACATCCAGCCTTGATTCGTTAATTTGAGACAGGAACACGGAAAGCGGATACTGCCACGTATTTTTGAGAAACACGATTGGCTGCTCCACAAGGTTCCAGTTATCGATAAAGGACAGCACCACGAGGGAAGCAATGCCCATCTTCGAGCAGGGCACCACGATGCGCAGAAGGATCTGCAGATGGCTTGCCCCGTCGATCTTTGCCGCCTCCAGAAGCTCATCCGGGATGTAGGAATACACCTGCGTGATGAGGAAGATGCCAAACGCTCCGAATGCACCGGGAATGATCAGCGCCCAGTAGCTTCCCAGAAGACCAAGCTTCTGCAGCACCGGGTACTGGGACACCATAAGAACCTGCACCGGCATCATCATGAGGATCACCACGGTGAAATACAGCACCCGCCGCAGAGGGAACCTGAATTTCGCAAAGCCGTAGCCGCTGACGGCGGAGACAATGACCTGCCCTGCCACCGTGCCAAGCGCCAGCAGCATGGAGGACCAGAATTTCATGAGATAGGAGGGGGAGAGGAGAAACACCTCCGCCCAGGATTCCAGCGTTGCCCGGTCGGGAATGAGGTGAAAACGCATCTCCCCGCTTCCCGAAAGGGCGCCGTAGCTTTCCGTGATCTCGCTGCCGCTGAAAAAGGAATGGGTCACCATGAAAAGCACCGGGAAGAGCGCTGCTACCGCACAGAGGATCAGCGCCAGCTGCCCCAAAAGCTTTCCCCAAGAACGCTTCCGCTTTTTCATTTGCCGCCCTCCTTCCGCCACTTTCCAAGGAAGATGAGAAGCACCATGGCAAGGATCATGAGGAAGATCACGATGGTGCCCACCGCAAGCTTCTGATAATTCAGGTTCTGGAAGTTGTTGTTGATATAGTGCTGCAGCATGTAAATGGACTCATGGGGGTAGTCACCGCAGAGGATATATGCCTCCCGAAAGGCCTTGAAGCCGTTCACCACCGAGATCACCACCAGAAACACAAGGTGGGGGCGGATCATGGGCAGGGTCACATATCGCATTTTGTCCCAGCCGGAGGCACCCTCAATATCCGCAGCCTCGTAAAACACCTTGGTGATGGAGTTCAGCGCCGCAAGAAACAGCACGATATCGTACCCGATGTTCTTCCAGATATAGAGCAGCACAAGCACCCAGAATGCCCAGCCGGAATCCAGCCACTGCACCACGGGAAGACCCAGAGCGGTGAACAGTCCGTTCATGGCCCCGGCATCGGCAAAGAGAATGTCAAAAAACAGGATCACCGAGCAAACCGGCAGCACCATGGGAAACACGAACACCGTGCGGAAAAAGGCGCTTGCCCGCATTCCCCGGTGGAGAAGCAGCGCCGCCCCGAAGGAAAGCAGCAGAATGAGGGGCACCGCAGCCAGCAGAAACCGCAGGGTGTTCCACGCCGACATGGCGAAAACTTCGTTTCCCAGAACGTCTATGTAGTTATCCAGAAACACGAACCGCCGCCCCTTGAGGAAGGATTTTGCAAAATTCAGCACAAAAGGCAAAAGGAAGAACAGCACCGTCCCCACGATGGCCGGCAGGGCAAAGAGGAACCCGGTTAACGATTCCTTTTGCCTGAGCGTAAGCTTTTTCTTTTTCATGGGTTCCTCCTTTTTTCAAACTTATTCCTTCGCGTAAAGTGTCAGCTTCCCACGAAGCTCCTCAAGACAGGTATCGTAATCGGCGGTACCCTCAAAGTACGATGCCATGCTCTCCCAGAGCATTTCCACCGCCACAGGGCTGTTATAGACCGCCACAGCGGATTCTGCCTGCATCTCATAGCTCTCACAAAGAGCCTCTTCCAGCGGCTGAGAAGGATGCAGCTCCCCGGAGGAATCCGGCCAGTAAGATCCCTCCATATCTTCGTTCCATCCTTCAAGCCACCGCGCAGCGCAGTCCTTCCGCACAGGCAGCATAAATGCGATGGAAAAATCGGTGAGGATCGCCTGCTGCATGGTCTTTCCAAGCATACGCTCCAGAAGCGCCAACGCATCCTCCGGATTTTGGCTATCCGCACTGATGGCAGCGTACACCGTCACCTGTCCTGCCGTCTCTCCGTCAAAAGCGGGGATGACGCCAAAGCGTCTGTCCTGCTCCACAGATATCGATTCCAGATTCAACGCATGAAACAAGGGATAATCCATAACGGAGTAGCAGTAGTCCCGCCGGGTGTAATGCTCGCCGACCCACTGGCTCTCATTGAGACGGGCAATTTCCTCCTCCGTGACCGTTTCCGTCTGCTGCCGGATTATCCGATAGCTTTCCAGAAACCGCCGCAGCCCGTCCTCATCGGGAAGCACCGTATCCGTTTCGTAATCCAGAAGCATAACTCCGCTTGCCGAAAACAGAGAGGGAAACAGACCATCCTGCCCGCCATACGCTAACGGACGCAGAAAATACCTGTATCCGTTGGGATTTTCCCCGTAAGCATCTATCTGAGCCAGAAATTCATCAAAATCTTTCGGTTCCTGCCAGCCGTTTTCCGTAAGCACATCCCCCACGGTCACATAGGACTGAACAGCAAAGCCAAGGGGGATATACCAGCATTCACTGCCATACCATCCATCCTGCAGGATGCCTTCCACATAATCATCCGCATTCAGGCGCTTTTCCGCAAATTTGCTGAGATCCATGAAGCAGCCGCTTTCCGCAAGCTTCCGCACATCCCGGAAATCCGACGCCTGAAACAGCACCAGATCCGGTCCGTCCCCCGCCATTAGGCGATTCTGCAGTTCAAGTGTCAGCTCCGCATCGCCCTCTTCACCGTAATACTGTCCGAAGACCGTCACATCAATGTCAAATGACGAATTGAACTGCTGCTCCAAAAATTCCGCCCGGTGGGTAAACTCCTGCGTCCCGTCGGAGCACCAAACCTCAAGAACCTCCGGCTCTCCGCCGCAGCCTGCACAAAGGGACAGCAGCAGGGACACACAGACAAGCATCAGCACAACCTTTTTTCTTGCGTTCACGACACTTCCCCCTCAGCAGCGAATTTGCACGTTTTGGTCAGTTTGCTTTGGCTTATTCCTTTGCGTAAAGCTCCAGTTTCCCCCGAAGCTCCTCAATACAGGTATCATACTCCGCACTGCCTTCAAAATACGGCACCATGCTCTCCCAGAGCATCCACACCACCGTGTCGCTGTTGTACACCGCCACCGCAGACTCCGCCCGGGCGGCATACGCCTCACGGACATCCTCGCCCAGCGGCGCGTAGGTGTGGTTCATTCCGTCCGCTCCCTCTACAGCTGCTCCCGTATATTCCGCGGAATACTCTGCAAGCCAGGTATTCAGCACGCCCTTCCGCACAGGGGTATCCAGGAACGTCTGATACTGATCGAGGATGTATTTCTGCATAGTCTCCCCAAGCAGCATTTCCACATATTCCCATGCCGCATCGGGGTCTGCGCAGTTGGCATTCACCGCCACATACGCATTGGGATATCCCGCAACACCGCCATCCATATTCCCAAGCACCGTGTAGTAAGCCTCCTGCTCCCCGGAAAGCTGCATATACGCATCCGGCGACTGTAAGCTCATGAAATACAGACGGCTTGCGAAAGTCTCTTCGTTCAGCAAATTGCCCCAGTACTCGTAATAGGTCAAATAGCTCTCACCGCTCTGCCACTGCTTCCACTGGGTCTCGGCAAGTCCCCGGTAGGCTTCCAGAAATACGCGCAGTTCCTCTTCATCCGGCAGCGCCGTGCCCGTTTCGTAATCCACAAGCCGGATTCCGGACGCCCGCAGAAGGAGGTCAAAGATATAGTCGTACTCCGGTCCCGCAGAGGAAGCAAGCATAGCCGTATACCCATGCGGGTCCTCCGCGAAATCAGCCGCCTGCGCCAGAAGCGCATGCATATCCCCGGGATACTCCCAGCCCATGGCATCCATGTTCCCCCGGGTGGTGGTGAGGCTGATCACCGAATACCCCAGCGGGATGAGATAACAGGCATCCCCCACGCAGCCGAAGTCCATGATCCCCGGCACAAGATCCTCACGGCTGACCTTTTCGCTTTCCGCAAAATATGTACTCAGATCCAGAAAATTCCCGCTGTGCAGAAGCTTTTCCACGTCGCCGAATTCATATTTTGTAAACAGGATCACATCCGGGCCTTCCCCCGCCATCAGCTGACTTTGGAGGGTCTGGCTGTTGGCTTCGGAGCTTTCCGGGTCATTCGTAAAGACCGTCACCTCGTATTCTGCGTTTTGGTCGATGGTCTGCCGCAGAAATACACCCTGATCTGCAAAATCGCTGATTCTGTCTGCCGCCCAGATCTGCACCGGACCGCCCCTCTTTCCGCAGCCGGAGAAAATGGCGCAAAGCAGCACAGCCGCAAGAACAATGGCAAGTACGCGTTTCAGGTATTTCATAGGTTTTCTCCTTTCTCACTGTGTGACGATGTTTGCCTCACATTCCGCAAGCTCCGGAAGGATATCGGGATCTGTCACCACGATGGTCTGCTCCGCTGTCCAGCCCCGGAATGCGCTTTCATGCACCTCCGTCACCGTGGAGGGAATCACCAGTGTTTCGATCCCCGTACACCCGGCAAAGGCGTTATTCTCAATGGAGATCAGCCCCTCGGGAAGCGTCACTTCCGTAAGTCCCGTGCAGCCGAGGAAGAAATTTATCGGCACCTCTGTTGCGCCGTTGGGCAGCTGTATGGAGGTAAGAGAGGTGCAGTTTTTGAATGCGCCGTTCTCAATGGTATCTGCTCTGCACCTGTCCAGCGGGAAACTTTCCAAGCTGCTGCAATCCGCAAATGAATTTTTGCCGACTTCATAAGCAAGACTACAGGTCACCTCGCGAAGGCTCTCACAGCCTTCAAATGCCGAATCGTAAAAAACGGCTGTATTCTGCATCTCTACCCGTTCCAGAGAAACACATCCGTGAAAGGCATGCTCATCAAACTGGGAACCCAAAAAACCGTCCCCCGTAGCGCCCACAAATTCCTTCAGGGAAACACAGCCTTTGAATGCCTCCGGGAAGACCCAAATAACGCCCGGTCCGTAGAAGGAAACCAGCGATGTACAATCCTCAAAAGTCCACCAGTGAACGGCATCCACGGTATCTGCTGCCTCCACGGTTTCAAGATTTTCCATCTCGCGAAAGGCATTGAAGCCGAGCGTCACGATTCCTTCCCCGATCACAATTTTGCGGATACTGTTTCTGTTTTCCCACCACGGCGCATCCTCTAGCTTCCGATGTGCACCGCTATCGGGATCCCGGTAATTATGCATTTCCCCGCTCCCCTCAATATAGAGCGTGTCTCCCACGATCTTATAGGTGGCAGTATCCCCGCAGATCCCCGTCTCCTTTGGGATCACAAACCGAAACAGCACCGCTGCCAAAACGCCAAGCAGGATCACCCCGCAGGCTGCAAACAGGATCATTCGTTTTGTCTTTGTCATAGGTCATCCTCCGCTCTTCCTGTTTTTCGTCATTTCGCCCGTATTTGCTTCTATTGTAATATATATATATATTGCAACCAAAAATTGCTTACACTCTGCAGCTTCCGGTTTCTGCACGTTTCATGCCAAACTTTACAAGTTTTCTCCTTCGCATAACTTCCGCAATTTCGGCAAAGATATGCTCGAAAGACGCGAACGACGTGTCTTCAAAACTTGAAGGAGATGAAACGATATGTCTAATTCCGGTAACGGCAACAGCATCATGAATCCCAACGCCCGCGAGGCCATGAACAAGTTCAAGATGGAAGCTGCAAACGAAGTCGGCGTGAACCTGAAGAAGGGTTACAACGGCGACCTCACCTCCCGTCAGGCCGGCTCCGTCGGCGGCCAGATGGTCAAGAACAGTTGTCCCGTACGAACAAAAGTTTTTACCCGCAACGACCGCAATGCGCATAATCATCAGGCGCAGATCCGATATAACACTTATCTTTCTACATAGCATTATTTGACATATTTTTCATTTTATCTCACATGAAATGGGCAGGAATCCGTACGATTCCTGCCCATTTCCCGTTTTTCATTTCGCCGCATTTCTCCTGCCCCCGGCGTCGGGCATGATACAGGCCGTCCATACCGGACGTCCCAGCACCGCATCTCCGCTTTCCGTAAGACACCGTGCTCCCCCGCAAGTCAGTGGGAGGCCGTAGCTGGAGGTCACGTTTCCAAGTCCGTTGCACTCGGGTTCGATACCTGCATCATGGAGTATGCACTTCTCAAGGTCCGCACAGAGGTTTCCCTCTGTATACCGCGGATCCTGACGGGGTTTTGCAACCCCTCAA
>JAFQKD010000020.1 GCA_017397075.1 Oscillospiraceae bacterium
GGACCGCCGCTGCAGATGATCTCGCTGTAGCCGTTTTCATCAGTGATGAGGGGAGGCCCCACATATCGGGGACCTACGGAGCGCAGGTCGATATCCAGAATATCCAGCACTTCATCTTCCGTCTCCACGCCGAAATACTTCTTGATCCGTTCCCAGATAATGGGTTCGGCCTTAAACGCACAGGGCACACGGTCGGGGGTCTGATGATGTACTGCGGCATAAACACGCTCGTAACTGTTCATATTCTGCTCTCCTCCGATTATTTCAATGTATTTATGGCATCCAATGTGCCGATACAGACAATGGTTTCGCTGCGGTAGACCTGATATTTCTGATCCAAATAGGCATTCACCAGATATTCCGCCACATTTTCCGCATCTTTGCGGCTGGTGAAGGCGTAAATTTCGATGGCATCGTCTCCTGCGGAGACAGCATTTGTGGCTTCGATATAAGCTGCCATGGGATTTTTGACGTCCACATAACCGGAAGCGTTCATATTGGCCGTCAGCTCCAGAAGATACGCCGCATCGGTGATATGGGTCACCTTATAGCCTTCTTCTTCCAGAATATCGACTGCCCGCTCCGCAATGACGGCGACCTCCGCAGCATCCACGGTATCGCTCTCACAGCCGGAAAGGCACAGGGCAACCAGTGCCAGAAGCAGGCATAAAACTCGTTTCATGTCGTTTCCTCCCGATAATGATACAGTTTGATTGTACCACCTGTACCATTCTGCCGCAAGGGGAAATTCACGCAGAAATGACAGCTGCCGGCAGAAAACCGACAGCTGTCATCATAAAACGGTATTTCAGGCATCAAACCCCAGATCAAGTCCCTCGTGGATCACCAAACCGATATACTCCGCACTGCCGTGCCGTCCGTTGTACCACAGAAGCCAGCGGTCGTTTTTTTCGTCCCGGATGACAGAGGGCTTATAGCAGGCATCCGCATCCCATCCGCCCGCAGTCGGGGAAACAATGGGGCTTGCGGGATGCCGCTGCCATGCGGTAACGCCGTTGCGGGAACGGGCAACGCAGATGCGGGCGGTATCGATATCCTCATAGCCGATGTAGAACATATAGTGCCAGCCGTCAGCCTTCACTACCTGACAGCCGCCCACACGGTCATGCTCGCTGGGATGATCCTTAAATCCAACGAAAATCGGATTTGCAGGCAGCTTATCCCAATGAATGCCGTCCTTACTCGTTGCATAGGCAAGAACATTCGGCTCATACTGCTCCCCGGAGGCATACCACATCCGGAAAAGCTGAAGCTCCTCATCCCACAAAACGAAGGGATTCATGACGCTGGGACCTTCAAAGGGTCTCTCGCTGATGAGCACAGGCTGATCGCCCACCCGCTTCCAATGCATGCCGTCATCGCTTACCGCATAGCCGATCCAGCTGTAGCCTCTGGCCTGCCCGGTAAACCACATGTGCCACTCGTCCCCGCGCCTGAGCACGCAGTTTCGGTTGAGATCATCCATCCAGCCGCATTCGGGATCGTGCTCCATATAAATTTCGGGATAGGTCCAGTTTATGCCGTCGGTGCTTCGGCTGACGGCAAGGGCCTTCTTCGGACGCCAGGAAAAATGCATGTCGTACCCCTCTTCGCTTTTCAGCACCAGAACATCAAAGCAGGTACCAAGTTCAGGGCCGCCCAGCACAGGATTGCCTTCGTACTTCTTCCAGCCGCCGTTTGTTTCGGGAAGGTTCAGCTTCATGGGTCCATCCTCCGTTTCTGCCGCTTGCATTTTTGATTTCCGGAATGCTATAATGCCGCTGTAGACTCAACCGGCAAGTTTATATCCGAATTGCGGCATATATTCTATGCATCCCTGTATTTTCCGCAGGTTTATCCTGATTATAGCAAACCGTCCAGCGGATTCCTATAGCCATATGTTTTCTCTTTTTGGCATTTTGTTCGGAGGTATTTATGAATTCTGCCGTCTTTGACAGCAGCACCCTTATCCCGGCTGCGGAACAAAGCTCCTGCCGCTATCTGCGCCGCACGCATGACATTGCCCTCGGCAGAACTTCGGAGCTTTTTTACTGCATGCAGTATGCAGGTCATTACATCTGCAGACAGGATTTTCACATCCGCCGTAAGCTGGCAGGCTCTGCACTGATCCTCCTGACCGTTTCAGGTGAAGGCAGGTTGTATTACCGCGGAAGCACCTCTTCTCTGACCCCGGGGACCTGCATCCTCATCGACACACGGGAGCTTCACGAATACCATTCCGTTAGTGAGAATTGGGCGTTCAAATATCTGCATTTTGAAGGCGCTATGACGGAGGATTATCTCGCCCTTGCCGCAAACCGGGAAAGCGCCGTTTTCTCCCTTGACCCGGAGGAATCCCGCAGCATTGAACAGGCACTGGTCCGCATTCTCAATCTTTCAGCCGGAAACCGTATCGAAGATTACCCCCACATTTCCGGCATCATTTACAGTATGCTTATGCTTCTCCTGTCCCACAATGCCCAAAACCGCAGCTGTCATGCGGAAGGCGCAAACACCATTTACAATGCCGCCCGGTATATCCGCGAAAATTACAGGCGGTTTATCCGTACGGAGGATATTGCTAAGGCGGCAAATCTCTCCCGCGCCTATATGTCGGAGCTGTTTTCCCGCACCTTCGGCATCTCTCCCCATGAGTATCTGCTCCGATACCGTCTCTCCATGGCGAAAACCATGCTGCTGCACAGCGCGCTTTCCATGACGGAAATTGCGGAGCAAACGGGCTTCCGGGACGCCGCCTCCTTTTCCCGGATCTTCAGGCGGGAAAACGGAATCTCCCCTACGGAATACCGGGAAACCTATACTGCAGAGGAAAAATAAACGAACTGCCAAAGGGCAGTTCGTTTATTTTTTATGAACCTGTGGAAACGTAATTCTTCACCCCAAGCCGCCACACAAGAAGCGCCGGCAGCCAGAAAAGTGCGCCGATGAGCGGCGTGAAGGCATAAAACACCTTGTCCGTCATATCCAGAAGCCACAAAAGAGGGTAATACTGGAACAGGGCGAGGGGGATCACATAGGTGCAGAATTTCAAAACGCTTTCCCCGAATACGGAAATGGGATAGGAGCCGAACTCCCGTCCGCCGTCGGTGAAGATATTCATGAATTCCAGACCCTCGATGGTGAAAAAGCAGATCCCCGCATAGAGCACGAAAAGGGCGGAAAACACCGCAACGCCCCCAAGGATCATGAGCACCAGAACGCCGATCTTATCTGCCGTCCAGATAACGCCGCTGTGAGGAATGGCATAGACCATGACAAGCACAGCCTGCAAAAGCCGTCCCAGACGGGTAAGCTCGATCTTAGCGCACAGCACCTGATAGACCGCGCTGCGGGGACGGACGAGAATGCGGTCAAACTGCCCGTTTGCGATGATGCCGGAGAAGGTATCAAAGCCCCGGAAGAAGCACTCCGCAAGGGAGAAGGACAAAAGCACCACCGCAAAGCAGAGCAGCACCTGAGGATACGTAAACCCCTTCACGGTGTGAAACCGCTGCATCAGCACATAGATGGTGAGAAACGCGGAAAAGGCCGTGAGAAACTGACCGATGAGCAGGAAAACAAAGGACATTTTGTACTGCATCTGCCCCTTCAGGTGAATGAGAAGACTTTTCAAATACAGCATCGCTCAGCCCCCCTGTACCTGCAGACGGCGCAGCGCTCTTCCCATCCAGAGTCTGCCGCCGCCGGCCATCACGATAAGCCAGAACACCTGCAAGGCCGCCCCTGTCCAAAGCGCAGGACCGGAAAGGCTTCCGCTATACGCCCGCAGGGGCATATTCATCATGGCACCGAAGGGAGAAAATTCCAGAATTTTCTGCAGCAGCGGCGGCATGAAGGGCAGCGGAATGAGTCCCCCGGAGAGAAACTCCGTAAGAGACAGCATAAGCACCCGAAGTCCCGTGGGATTCATCGTGAAAAACGAGGCAATGTAAAGCAGCATCACAAACGCGACCACGTTTCCCAGCGCCAGAAACAGCGTCACGAAGAACCCGATGAAGCCTTCGATCCCGGCAGGAAGGGAAAGTCCGTAGGGCGCGGGAAGCAGAAAGGCAAAAAGCAGCACGGGAACGCAGCGCAGCACCGCCCGTGAAAGCCGCATGGCCACGTTTTTTGTAAACCACATAAGGTAGAGATCCGTGGGACGCACAACCTCATAGGCAACCGCCCCGCTGGAAATGGATTCCAGCGTTTCCCGGTCCAGCATCCAGACGAAAAGCAGGGTAAGAAACGCCTGCCGCAGCCAGTTATAGTCCGTGACCTGCCGAAAGGTCATGGGAAATGCCGAAGCATCCGCCTCGTAAAAGGCCTTGTAGAGCAGCACATAAAGGCCGCCCCATGCAAGCTGGGTGGCAACGCCCGCAAGCGCCGCAATCCGGTACTGCAGTCCCCCCAGAAACCGAATACGGAAAAAGCTCATATACGCTTTCATATATGAAACTCCTCATAAAGGGACACCACAAGCTCTTCCGCGGAAGCTCCCTGCACGGAAAGATCCGTGACCTCAGCATTCCCCGTCAGCACAGCAATGGCCTGAGACACGGAGAGCACATCCGTATCCACCGCAAAGCTTGCCCGACCGGGAGCAGCTTCCAAAGGCGTAATGCCCGCAGCTTCCGGGAAGGTGCCGGAGGAATACTCCACAGTGATCTTCCGCACCTTTGCGTGCCGCTGACGAAGAGCCTCCAGAGAACCGTCAAGGAGGATCTCTCCCTTGCCGATGAGGAGGATCCGCTCCGTCAGCGCTTCGATATCCTGCATATCGTGGGTGGTGAGGATCACAGTGGTGCCGTGCTCCCTGTTCCGCCTGCGGATGAATTCCCGCACAGCGATCTTGGACACCGCATCCAGACCGATGGTGGGCTCATCCAGAAACAAGACCTCCGGGTCATGGAGCAGAGATGCCGCGATCTCGCAGCGCATCCGCTGACCAAGGCTCAGCTGCCGCGCAGGAGTTCTGAGGATCTCGGAAAGCTCCAGTGTTTCGCAAAGCTCCTCACAGTTGCGCTTATAGGTACCCTCAGGAACGCGGTAGATATCCCGCAGAAGCTCAAAGGAATCGATCACGGGAACATCCCACCAAAGCTGGCTGCGCTGCCCGAAAACAACGCCGATATTTTTCACATGGCGCTTTCTGTCCTTCCAGGGTGTGCAGCCGTTTATGACGCAGGTGCCGCTGTCCGGGGTGAGAATACCGCTCATGATTTTAATGGTAGAGGATTTCCCCGCTCCGTTGGGACCGATATACCCAACCATTTCCCCGTCGCCGATGGTAAAGGACACATCCTTCAGCGCCTGAACAAGGGTATACTCCCGGCGAAACAGCGCTTTCACCGCTTCCTTCATCCCGCCGCTCCGCCGGGCAACACGGAATGTCTTGGTAATGCCCTGAAGCTCGATCATACATTCTCCCTCCTTACTGATCTGTTCTTTCCGGAAAGGAAATCCATACTACCGCAGAGAAAATCTTCTGTCAAGATTTTTCCGTCTTTTTTCCTGTATTCGCCGAAAAATACAACCAATTTGCGACTTCAGATAGTTGTATCCGTCACCGTTCGACAGTGCTCGGCAAAAATACATTGACAATCCCGGCCGGTTAGCTTACACTAACACAGTTGGGAGGGATGGACGTATGAATATGCTTCTCTGGGTGGCAGCGGTGACGGCCATCGCAGGTGTTGGCGGCACGGGGATCGGCGGTCTGCTTTCCGCCTGTTTCCGCAAGGATTCCGACAGGATCGTAAGTCTCCTCTTGAGCTTTGCCAGCGGTGTCATGCTCAGCGTTGTCTGCATGGATCTGATCCCGGAATCTATTCAGGAAGGCAAGAGTTCCGGTCTTTGGCTCACCATCGCGGGAATTCTCATCGGCTTTGCCGTCATTTTCCTGCTCAACCATATCATTGACAAGAAGACAAACCACGAGATCCCGCACATTGACCCCGGCCATCCCAAAACCGCCGACGGTCTGGATGAGCTTATCCACTTCGACCATTATGAGGAACACCGCAAAAGCCGCCGAAATCTTTTTATTGCAGGTGTGGTCATGGCCTGCGCCATCGCACTGCATAACCTCCCTGAAGGCATGGTCATCGGTGCCGCCTATGCCGCCGCTCCTGCGGAAGATGCGTTCACGGGAAGCGGATTTATTATGGCGGTGATCATCGGTCTGCATAACATCCCCGAAGGCATGAGCGTTGCCGTACCTCTCATCTCCGGCGGTATGCGGCGGTGGAAAGCCGTTCTCATCACCGCTCTCAGCGGCGCTCCCACCATCCTTGGTGCCCTTCTGGGCTACGGCATCGGCGTAATGGGGCCGGTTGCCCTGTGCCTTTCGCTCAGCTTTGCCAGCGGCGCCATGCTCTATGTGGTCTTCGGTGAGCTTCTGCCGGAAGCCATTCTCATGTGGCGGTCAAAGCTCCCTGCCTTTGCCGCCGTCATCGGTATGCTGGCGGGTCTGCTCATCATCTTCGGGGGCTGAATAAAATATGCGCAAGATCCCTGAGACTGCCAAACAGTCTCAGGGATCTTCTTATTTTTCCTTCATTTCCCAGCGGCGTCTGCCTTTTGTACGCTTGCCGTATTCAATGGCCTCCGCAGGGCAGCGGCAGATGCAGGCCATGCAGTGGGTACACGCTCCGCCCCATTGGGGTTTTCCCTCTTTCATGCGGATATTTTCCATAGGACAGCGCTTTTCGCAAAGTCCGCAGCCTGTACACGCATCCGTGACTCGGAATTTCTTATCCTTCACGAAAAGTCCGTAAAACACAGGATTTACAACAGCGGTCAGAAATGCGCCCCCCGCCTGCGGTGCTTCCGGCGGAAAAGCTTTCCGCTCCAGGATCGTTCTGCCCGCTCTTTCCAGAACAGGCACAGCCTCCCGAATGATCTCCTCCGCTTCATCGGGTTCTGGCACCTTGAACATGGCCACATAGTTTTCCGGCATCACCACGGAGAGAAAGCCCATATAGGCAAGACCGCAGGTCTCCGCAAGACGTTTTGCCTTCCGCCACGCTCCCCCGGTGCTGCCGCCGCAGGTAAGCACAAAATACACCTGCCTGCTGCCGCTGAGCCTTGCCCCCCGCAGCCAGGATTCCGCAACGAGCGGAAGCCGCCATGCATAGGTGGGCGCTGCAACGACCCACGGATTTTCCGAATGGAGCACAGGCGCTTTCCCCGCGCGAAGGTCCGGGGTCATGTCATGCAGGTCATCCCCGGTGACAGAGGCAATGACCTCTGCCGCAAATCTGCTGTTTCCCGTGCCGCTGAAATACAGGATCATGTTTTCCGCCTTTCTCAGTCCAGCGTCAGCCGATAGGTCACATCTGTAAGATACGCACCCTGTTTATCCCGGAACACTGCGCCAAGCACCGCATCGCCCTGTCCGGGCAGAAGCTCGAAGAAGATCCGGTTAAGTCCCTTTTCCAGAAGCGCATCCTGAATGACCATGCTCTTCACCTCTCCGGGATCTTCCCCGAAGCCGCTAAACTTTTTCCCGTTCACATAGAGGTTAAAGGCTCTGCTGCTCGTCACCGTCACATCCGGGGCAATGGACGGATCAAGGATCTCTCCCTGCGCACGGTTTTCCGGGTCATGGTTCAGTGCACAGTCCATAAACACAGTGACAAATGCGCCCTTTCCTGCGGAATTCAGCAGCACCGCACAGCCGTCATCGGCCTCTGCCCGCTGCATCCAGCCATAGCTTCCTTCGCCAAGGTTATTGAGGAAATAATCGGGTGCGGCATGGTAGCTTACCGCCGTGTCATAGTCCCAGCTTTCTTCCACCGAAAGCCACATGAATTCCGGCACGGAATAACGCATCTGCTTTTTCATGGCAGAAAACATATCCGTATCTGCGCGAAGTCCCGCGTTCATGCAGATCACTTCCGTCATGCGGCGGAAGCTTTCTGCCGTATCCTGCCGGAGCTGCAGCACGACCAGCGTGCCTTTCCCCGCCTTTGCCGCAAAGCCGTAGCATCTGGCGGGATGGTTTTCCCGTCCCCAGCGGGTAATGTAGGGGATCTTGATTGCGCCGGACTCGACTCCCTCCACAAAAAGTCCCCGCCATGGGGCATCGCAGGAGGTGAGAAGCCACTCGGCATCCCCGATTTCCATGCTGCAGTCGGCAATCACATGGTTCTTTGCCGCCGCATTTGCATACATTACCTTTCCCATGCCGAAAAGTTGGGCATCGGACACGTTCCGCATAAGCGGATGTTTGCAGGAGAGAAGCTGATAGCAGGGATCTTCCCGCACGGTGACAGGCTGCCCAAGAAGATCGGAA
>JAFQKD010000021.1 GCA_017397075.1 Oscillospiraceae bacterium
AATTTATATGACAAGACTGAGTACCTCTGCGGCGAAGTTCAACGCGGCGGATGAAGAGCGGAAATTCGGCGATATCGCAAACAGCGAAGCGGCGCAGTGGCTGGAAGATCATGCGCCCCTTCTGGAATGTCCGGAGCCTGTGCTGGAGGAGATCTTCGATTTTCGGTACTGGACCTTCCGCAAGCATATCCGCACCACTCCCGAAGGGCAGATCGTGACGGAATTTCTGCCGGATGTGCCGTGGGCGGGGGCATATAACTCCATAAATGCGGCCGCAGGCTTCCATTTCCGCGAGGGCAGATGGCTTCGGGGGACGGAAGACCTGTTCAAAAGCTACCTCATCTTTTGGATGCGGGGCAGCGGAAATGAGCAGCTCTATACCGCATGGCTGCCCCATGCGGCATGGGACTGGTGCTGCGTTACGGGGGAATTTGACTTCTGTGTTTCTCTCCTTCCCGATTTTGTCCGGGATTATGAGGCCTGGGAAGCAAAGGATATGACCGAAAGCGGTCTGTTCTACAGCGTGGATGACCGGGACGCCATGGAGGATTCCATCAGCGGCAGCGGTCTGCGGCCTACGAAAAACGGTGCCATGTACGGCTCTGCCTGCGCCATCGCGAAGTTTGCCGCCCTTGCCGGGGATGAAGAGACCCGCCTGCGGTTTGAGAAGAAGGCTGCCGACTTGAAGGCGAAGGTGGACGCGCTTCTCTGGGACGGGGATTTCTACCGGGTGATCCCGGAGTGCTGTATGGAAGCGGCAAACAAGGGCACCTTCGATTTCTCTCAGGTGCCTGAGACCCACTATGTCCGGGAAGAGCTTGGCTATGTGCCCTGGTATTTTAACCTTCCCGATGAAGATAAGGCCTGCGCATTCACCCAGCTTCTCACGGAGGATGGCTTCAAAGCGCCTTTCGGCATCACCACTGCCGAGCGGCGGCATCCCCGCTTCAACTTCGAGTTTGACCATGAGTGCCTGTGGAACGGACCTGTGTGGCCCTTTGCCACAAGCCAGACTCTGGTGGGCGCTGCAAACCTGCTCCATAAGCAGAAGCAGAATGTTTTCACCAAGGAGGATTACTATGCCCTTCTCCTCCAGTACGCAAAGAGCCAGTACATGGATACGGAAGAGGGACGCATCTGCTGGATCGATGAAGACATGGATCCCTTTACCGGCAGATGGCTTGCCCGGGACATTCTGAAAGCGCAGGGTTTCCCGGAACTTTACGGCGGCTATGAACGGGGACGGGACTACAACCATTCCCTTTTCTGCGACCTTGTGCTTTCCGGGCTTCTGGGTATTGATCCTAACGGGGAGACGCTTTCCGCAGACCCCATGGTGCCGGACAGCTGGAGCTGGTTCCGGGTGCAGCATATCCCCTTCCGGGGCGGACTTTATACTGTGGCCTTTGACCGGGACGGCACAAAATACGGAAAGGGCAGCGGTGTCCGCATCGAAAAAGAATGAACGCGTATTGGTATGTGTCCCCCTATGGGGACGGCTGGAAAAATCTTGCGGCAGACGAATATTTTTTGGAGCATCTGGGTCCGGAGAATCTGCTGCTGTATCTGTATATCAATGACCGGGCGGTGATCATCGGCAGAAACCAGAATCCATGGCGGGAGTGCGATACCGACGCCATGGAGCGGGACGGCGTGCAGCTTGTGCGGCGCTGTACCGGAGGCGGCGCGGTGTATCACGACGGGGGAAATCTGAACTTTTCCTTCATCTGCGGAAAAGAGCTTTATGATGTGGAGCACCAGAACCGCATCATTCTGGATGCGGTGCAGAGTCTCGGCATTTCCGCGGAGGCGACCGGGCGGAACGACCTTCTTGCCGAAGGGCGGAAATTTTCCGGTCACGCCTTTTGCAGCAGAGGCGGGATGCGCCAGCATCACGGCACGCTTCTGGTGAACGCGGATCTCACCGTGATGCAGAAGTATCTTACCGTGTCTGCGGAAAAGCTGAAAGCCAAAGGCGTGTCCTCCGTGCGCTCACGGGTGGTGAATCTTGCGGAGCTTGCACCGGGGCTTACGGTGGAAAGCATGGCCGGGGCTCTGCGTCAAGCGGCGGAAAACGCATTCGGTCCCCTGCGGGACTATCCTGTTTCCGGGGACACGGAGGCGGGTATCGAGCCGTATCTTGCAAAGCAGCGCTCGTGGCAGTGGCGCATGGGGTCAAGTCCCGCCTTTGCCTTTTCCGCGGAACGGCGCTTCCCATGGGGCGAAGCCCAGCTGCATCTGAATGTGGAGCAGGGGAAGGTAGCCGAGGTGCGGCTTTTTTCGGATTCTCTGGATGTGGAGCTGCCGGAGAAGGTGCAAAGCACCCTTTTGGGCTGCAGATATCATCCCGGGGCTTTGGCGGCGGCGCTTCTTGCACAGGGGGGCGCTGCGGCAGATCTTGCTGCGCTGTTTTATTGACAAAGCTCCCGTAAAGGGTGTATCATCAGGATAGAATAAAAATGGGGGTGTATGCGGTGCTTGCCATTGAACGGAAAAATGAGATCCTCACAAAGCTGCGCAACGAGCAGCGCGTACTGGTCAGCGAGCTTGCCGTCCGTTACGGCGTTACGGAGGAAACCATCCGCCGCGACCTGGATAAGCTGGAGCGGGAGGGGTATGCCACCAAGACGTATGGCGGCGCCATCTGGGCGGACAGCACCAGAACGGACCTGAGCTATACCATCCGCAACAAGACCAATGTGGAAGCCAAGCGCACCATCGCCCAGAATCTGGCGCGGATCATCCGGGACGGGGATCACATCATGCTGGACGACAGCTCCACCTCTCTCTTCGTTGCCAAGGCCATCCGGGACAAGAAGGGCATTACGGTCATCACAAATTCCGTGGAGATCATTATGGAGCTTTCCGATGTGCAGGGGTGGAATATCCTCTCCACAGGCGGTATGCTGAAGTATGAATCCCTTGCACTGGTGGGCGGACAGGCGGAACAGATGATCCGCAAGTACCATGTGGACAGAGCCATTATCTCCTGCAAGGGTGCGGATCTGCAGAACGGGGTCACCGATTCCAGCGACTTCCACTCTCAGGTGAAGCGGGCGATGATGGAATCCGCCCGGCAGAAGATCCTTGCGGTGGACAGCTCCAAGTTTGACCGCACCTCCTTTGTGAAGATCGGGGATTTCCGGGAGCTTGACGCGGTGGTGACGGAAAAAGCGCCGCCGAAGGAATGGCTGGACTTTTTTGAGAGCATTTCCGTGGACTGCATCTACTGAATACCGAAAACCGCTCCGATGGTATCGGGGCGGTTTTTGCCAATATCCTGCGATTGACAGGGAATATTGAGGATTGATATAATTTATCTGTGAGTTTCCCGGGAGGTGTGCCCATGAAAAATCTGACGAAATGGCTGTTTGCGTTTGCCTGCGCGGTTCTGGCTGTCTGCGCGCTGCATATGCCGGCGGAAGCCACCGATGCAAACGGCGACGGTTACCGCGATGAAGAAGTGGCTGCGGTAAATATGCTGATCGAAAACTCCACGCTGACGTATGAGAAGGATGACATTGCAAACTGGACCTTTGTGGGCTGGGAGCATAACGGTTCGGAATATACCGTCCGTACCCTGCGCTTTAACGGCGCATGGCTCCGCCTGCCGGACGGAAAGCTGGATACCTCCGTTTTCCCCGATCTGGAGATACTCAGCTGCGGAGGCACCATCGATCTTTTGGCGCTGGACGTTACGGAGAACCCGGAGCTTACCGAGCTCCACTGTTTCTATACGGGTATTACCTCTCTGGATGTGAGTCAAAACCCGAAGCTTTCGGTCCTGAGCTGCTACGATACAGGTATCACGGAGCTTGACGTGACGAAGAATGCAGAGCTTACGAAGCTTCACTGCTATAATCTGGCGCTGACCTCTCTGGATCTGAGCGGAAATCCCAAGCTTACCTATCTGGATTGTTTTCAGACCGATATCGCCGTTCTTGACCTGACGGCGAACACAGAGCTGAGCTACTTTCGGGGTTCAAGCGGTATGCAGGCAGATACGCCTTACGGGTACACGGTCACCGCCCTCCCTCCGGAGACGGGCATCTTCCCGTTTAAGCTTACCCGGGAGGGGCTGAACCCGCCTGTGCTTTCGTTTGGCGTATGGTCCGGGGAAAACCGGGTGCTGATGCAATGGACGGGTGTCCCCACAGAGCTGCAGTATGCGGCAAACGGCGCATTTGCGCTTGACGGAGATACGGAGATCGGCTGTCTGCTTCAGCTGCACCCGAAAACGGCGCTTGCATCGCTTTCAGTCTCCGGCGCGGCGCTGAGCCCTGTCTTCCATGGGGATGTGCTCAGCTACAGCACTGAGGTGGAGAACAGCGTTGCTTCCGTGGAGCTTCTGGCAGAGGCTGCGGATGCAGATGCGGAGATCAGCGGTCTCGGAGAGAAAGCGTTGAATGTGGGCGAAAATGTGTTCCGTGTTACGGTGAGTTATACGCAGGACGGCGTAAGCTTCAGCCGTGAGTATGAGATCACCGTTACCCGTAAGGAAAAAACGGAGGACTCCTCCGGTGAGACCACGTCTCCTCCCGGCGGCGGGACCTCCGGTGAGAGCACGCCTCCTCCCGACGGCGGGACCTCCGGTGAGAGCACACCTCCTCCCGATGACGGAAACCCCTCGGACAGCGCTCCAAAAACCGGGGATACACAGAAATTCAGGAGCCTTGCCTTGCTTTGTGCGGCGTCTCTCCTTTGTTCGGCGGGACTTGCCGTCATCTGCCGGAAACGGAAAGCCTGAACAGAACAGAAAAACCGCCGCGGAATTTCCGCGGCGGTTTTGGTATGTGAAGGGCGCTTTGCGGGCACAGCGGATGTCCCTGCGTCGGCGCGGATTTCATATCCCTTGCACCGACGGTATAACCGAAAACCTGCCTGTCACACCGTAGTTACCGTTTGCGGGGGTTTTAATGAAAGCCGCAGCCGAAGAACTTGCGCTCAAGCTTGGAGGTTTTTTCTTTCGGTTCAGAAGCAATGAAGAGAGCCTCCGCACCGATCTGTGCCTTGCGCAGCTCCAGGGCGGCAAGACCGTAGTTTGCCTCGTCTATATGCTTCAGGGCATCGGTTATGGCGTTAAAGAGCAAGGTGTACATTTTTTTGTAAGGTTCCATTTGCGTATACCTCCATGAAATAAACATGTCAACAAAAGAATATCTTTGCTTACTGTAATAAAACTTAACAAGTATATAATAACATAAGATTGAAAATTAAACAAGATAAAGAAAATCTTATGTTGGTATATTATTTTGGCAGAGGTAGAAAACTACAATATAATCATATCATTCACATCGGAGTGGAAAAAGGATGATTGATTATAGTGCAATCGGCCTGCGGGTGAAAATCGCAAGAATCCGGGCAAAAAAGACGCAGGAAGTGCTGGCAAATGAAACAGGATTTTCTGTAGTACACATCAGCAACATTGAGACGGGCAACGCTAAACTGAGTTTGCCTGCGATTGTCAGCATTGCCAATGCCCTGTCTGTTTCCGTGGATGAGCTGCTGTGCGACAATGTGGTGCAGTCAAACGCCGTGTTTTGCCGTGAGGCGCAGGAGATCCTTTCCGACTGTTCGCCCTATGACATCCGCATCCTTTTGGATGTGCTGAAATCCACGAAGGAAGCGCTGCGCAAGGACGAGCGGTTCCGCAAAAACACCCATCCGGAAAACTGAATGCAGGAAAGCGCTGTGACTTTGTCACAGCGCTTTGCGTTGTCCCGCAGCGGCGCTTTGCAAATCGCCCGCCCTTTGCTGATCGGGGAAACCTGCCGCAATAAATTGTAGGGCAGGGGTTTACTCCTGCCGCAGAAATCCTGCGAAAACCGACGAACGGCGGGAGCAAGCCCCCGCCCTACAACGGAGAATGCGCCCCATTACCTCGTCTCACGTCAAGGCTCCCTCTGCCCCGTAGGGGCGGCCATTGGCCGCCCGCCCTGTCGTCTCTTTGCTTTGCGCGGGGCAGGAGGCAAGGGAACGGTTCGGCGCTCGGAAAGGCGCTTTGCGGCAAAAAACAAGAGCCGGGAATTTTCCCGGCTCTTGCTGTATGGGAGAAGATCAGATCTCGGGGATCTCCACTTCGATCTCGTGGCCGCACTCTGCGGACTTCACGATGCCATCGATGATGGCCTGATTGTAGATGATCTCGCTGGAGGGGCAGGTGGCCTTGCCGCCGGTCTTCACTGCATCCACGAAGGAGCGCAGCTTGCGGTAGAACAGACCGGGGTCGTTATCGGGATGGGGAATCAGGGGAACTTCGGTGCAGACTTCCTGACCGGCGATGGTCTTGTAGATCTTCAGGGGCTTGTCAAACTCGCCGTTCCAGCAGTCGGTGGAGGGGATGCGCAGACCGCCCTTGGTGCCGAGGATGATGGCATCGCCCGGGGTATCCATATTCATGGCCCATGCGATACGGAAGTCCAGAATGATGCCGCCTTCCAGACGGACAAAGCCGGCTGCAAAGTCGTCAACGCCGAACTTCTCGGCATATTCGGGATGATTGGCGTAGTAGCCGGGATCCTTGCCGAAGAAATCGGACTTGTAGCCGGTGACGGTCAGGGGCTTGGGATAGCCCACGGCGCCCAGCAGCATATCCAGAGAGTAGGAGCCGATATCGCCCACAGCGCCTACGCCGCCGGTTTCCTTCTCAATGAAGGAGGTGCCGTAGGGGGTGGGGATGCCGCGGCGGCGGCCGCCGCCGGACTGCAGGTAGTACACCTGACCCAGCTCGCCGGAATCCACGATCTTCTTGATCATCTGCATGTTTTCGCTCATGCGGGGCTGGAAGCCGATGGTGAGGAGCTTGCCGCTGGCCTTTTCAGCCTTGCAGACAGCAACAGCCTCTTCCAGAGTGACGGTGAAGGGCTTTTCCAGCATGACGTTGATGCCGTGCTCCAGACAGTAGATGGCGCAGGGGGCATGCTGCATGTTATAGGTGCAGATGCTGACAGCGTCCAGATCCTTTTCGTTGTCCACCAGCTCCACACAGCTGTTGTAGTAGCGGACACCCTTAACGCCCAGACGATCCATGAAGGCCTCAGCCTTGCCGGGGATCAGATCCGCAGCGGCAACGATCTCCACATCGTCCATCTTCAGGTATTCGATCACGTGAGCTTCGGCGATCCAGCCGCAGCCGATGATACCGACCTTGATCTTTTTGCCGTCGTTTGCGCCGACGACTTCTTCGATGGTCTCTTTGAAACGGTCAAGAATGTTTGCCATGTCAGTTTCCTCCTATATATGTGTATCGGATCACTTAAGACCCTTGAGATACTCCACGGACATCTTAGCGCATTCCATGGGGGTCTTGTCCAGCGCGGGCATATCCTGCTCCACGATGAACCAGTATGCGCCTGCGGCCTCGCCGGCTTCCACGATGGCGGGGATGTCCTGCACACCGTAGCCAACGGGACGGAAGGCGAAGGCTTCGCTCTTCACGGTGTCGGCCTGTGCCTTGTCATCCTTGCCGATGAGCTGATACATATTTTCACTCTTGCTGCCCACAAAGTCCTTCAGGTGGACCAGAGGAGCGCGGCCCGCGTACTTCTTCAGATAATCCACGGGGTTTTCGCCGCCCACGTTCACCCAGCAGGTGTCAAGCTGTGTTTTCAGCAGATCTTCGGCAACGCTGGAGTACAGCACGTCCAGACAGTATTCGCCGTCGATCTTCACGAACTCAAAGTCGTGGTTGTGATAAAGAAGGGTGAGCCCCTGCTTCTTTGCCTCTGCGCCAAGAACCTTCACGAACTCGATGAAGTTATAGAAATTGCCGCTGTGAGCCCGGTATTCATCGGGCAGGTAGGGGATGGTGATCCATTTGCAGCCGATGGCCTTGTATTTGGCCACGGTGCCTGCGGGGTCAGCCAGAAGCTCGGGCAGAGCCACATGGGCGGAAACAGCCTCAAGACCGGCATCGGCCAGAGCGGCTTTCACCTCGTCCACGGAGAGTCCGTGAAGGCCTGCGAATTCCACGCCGTCATAGCCGAAAGCCTTGACCTGCTTCAGCGTGCCGGCAAAATCGGCCGCCATTGCGTCACGGACGGAGAACAGCTGCAGAGCAATGGGAAGATGTACCATGTTTCATAACCTCCTGTCAGGTGCAAACCCGAATTTCGATTGGTTGATATATATTTATTTTAGCAAGTTAATGTGATGATTGCAAGCGCAGGAGGCATATTTTCCGAAAAAACAGGGGACTCTGCCATGCGGCAGAGCCCCCCTTCCCGTCAGCAGCCGCAGCCGCTGTTCCGGCTGCAGCCGCAGCCGTTGTTCAGACCGGTGCCGGCGCTGCCGCCGCAGGTGAAGAGCAGGATGATGATAATGATGATCCAGGAGCAGCTGCCCCAGGAATTGTTGCCGCAGAACATGAACGTTCCTCCTGTAAATTCGTGATCCCTTTGCCGGACCCGGTATATCCTATGCCGCCTTGCGGGCAGAGGGTACATTTGCCTTGAAATCCGTTTGTTGGTATGCTATGCTTGTGCTAACCATCAAAAATAGAGTTATCTCATAATTTCGGGATAACTCTATTCTTATATATAACTTGAAAATCTTGATAAAAAATGCTATATTAAGTTAAAGAAAATGTTTGT
>JAFQKD010000022.1 GCA_017397075.1 Oscillospiraceae bacterium
CGAATTTCTCATTCCCTCCCGGGGACTTTTCGGTTACCGCAGCGAATTCCTCACCGATACCCGGGGCGAGGGCATCATGAGCACCGTTTTTGACAGCTATGCCCCCGTAAAGGGCGAGGTGGTCCGCCGGAACAGCGGCTCTCTCGTGGCCTTTGAGACCGGCGAAGCCTCCGCTTACGGCATCTGGGGCGTTCAGGACCGGGGCCGTATGTTCATCACCCCCGGCACCGCCGTGTATGCCGGCATGATCGTGGGCGTCACCCCCAAGTCCGAGGATGTGACCGTGAACGTCTGCAAGCGCAAGCAGCTGACCAACATGCGCGCATCCGGCAGCGACGAGGCTCTGCGTCTCGTTCCCGCCACCAGCCTCTCTCTGGAGCAGATGCTGGAGTTCATTGCCGACGATGAGCTTCTGGAGATCACGCCCAAAAATCTCCGCATGCGCAAGAGCGTCCTTGACCACGCCACCCGCATGAAGATCCTCAAGGGCAATAAGAACGGATAATTCCCAAAAACGCTTTTCCCCGATCAAACAAACGGGACCGATCAAAAAGATCGGTCCCGTTTTTGCAATGTTCTCTGATCCCCGCAACAAAGGTCACTGCAGATATTTTTCCATCCATCTGTAGGGGTTATTCTCCATGTATTGCCAAACATCGTTGTAATCCTGCTGACTGCGGATCACGTGGTCGTAATATCTGCCCTGCCAGATATTCTCGCCGTATTCCCGGTTACTGAACCGCTTGAACGTCCCCACAAAACGTGCGATCACAGAAGTCCTTTCCTGATTTGTCGTAGGGACACCCCTCCCGGGGTGTCCGTCCGCACCGTGAACGGAGATCAGAATATGGATGTGATCCGGCATGATTACGTATTTATCCACCGTCAGTTCATCGTAAAAGGCATCCATCTGCAGGATATACTTCGCTGCGATTACGCCATGGGGCAGCAATTCTGTCCGCGGCATTTGCGGACACCCCGGGAGGGGTGTCCCTACATCAATCCTTGACAGCCATTTCCGTCTGTCCTTCGTGCAGACCGTCACAAAATACGCACCGCCCTGGCTGTAATCAAACGTGGGAAGACGGTTTGGCTTTCTTTCCGGAAGTTTTGTTTCCATTTTCTGCTCCTTCGTCATCTCCGACCGCAGGCAGGATCTTTCCTTCTGCATTCATTATACCACGATACCCACCTGTCGGAGAACACGGATTTCCCAAGGATTTTCCACTATTTTTTGAAACTTTTCTGCATTTTTCTATTGACTTCCGCTCTGGGATCTGTTATTATATTCTGGCGTTCCAAAGACAGCAGGCTGCACTTGTGCGGAAGTCCTGCCGAGGAGGCAAATGAAGGGCATCCCCTTTTGTTGCTTTGTCTCCCTGTGCTTTGGCACAGGGTTTTTTTGTGGACGCGATCAGTTCGTGGAGGTGAAACAGTTTGCCCAATCAGAAGGTTCTCAGCGAAAAGCAGGCGATCGTCGCGTCCCTGACCGAGAAGCTGCAGAGCGCCAGCGCCGGTGTGCTGGTGGATTACTCCGGTACCAACGTGGCCACGGATACCGAGCTTCGTAAGAAGCTGCGTGAGGCCGGTGTCGAGTACTCCGTCATCAAGAACACCCTGCTGCGGTTTGCATGTGACAACGCAGGTCTCGAAGCTCTTGACTCCCATCTGAACGGAACCACCGCCATTGCCATCAGCGCAAATGACCCCGTGGCCGCCGCAAAGATCCTGAAGGAGTATGCCGAGAAGAAGGACAGCACCATCCGCATTAAGGCCGGTTTCGTCGAAGGAAAGGCCATCGATGCTGCAGGTGTTACCGCTCTGGCAGAGCTGCCGTCCAGAGAAGCTCTGGTCGCACAGGTGCTTGGCACTATGCTGGCTCCCGTTACCGGTCTTGCCAACGTGCTCAACGCCAACATCCGCGGTCTTGCAGTCGCCCTGCAGGCTATCGTGGACAAGAAGTCCGAGCCCGCTGCCTAAGAAGGCGCGGAAACAAATCTGGGTCATCGTGCCCAACCTAACATTAAAAATAATTGGAGGAAATTACAATGGCTAGCGAAAAGATCACTGCCCTGATTGAAGAAGTTAAGAATCTGACCGTCCTCGAGCTCTCCGAGCTCGTGCACGAGCTGGAAGACACCTTTGGTGTTTCCGCTGCTGCTCCCGCTGCTGTCGCTGTTGCTGCTGCTCCCGCTGCTGCTGCCGCTGCTGAAGAAGAGAAGACCGAGTTCGACGTCATGCTGAAGTCCTTCGGCGCTGAGAAGATCAAGGTCATCAAGGTTGTCCGCGAGCTCACCGGTCTGGGTCTGGCTGAGGCTAAGGCTCTTGTCGAGTCCGCTCCCAACGCTAAGCTGAAGGAAGCTGTCTCCAAGGACGACGCTGCTGCTATCAAGGAAAAGATCGCTGCTGTGGGCGGCGAAGTCGAAATCAAGTAAGATTTTACTTCACGAACGAAAAACGAGGTTCCCGAAAGGGAGCCTCGTTTTTTTGCGTGTTTTTCTCTCAGAACCGCTTTACTTCACACTCTGCCATGGCAAGGCAGCCTTCGATACCGCTCCCGCGCCGGTGCCCTCCGCCCAGAGGGAACTCTCCCCGCCCACCGTCCGGGCAAGCTTCCACAGCTTTACCGCCTGCGAAACTGGGTGGGACAAAGTCCCGTCTGCTTCCGGAACGCCCGGCTGAAATAGGAATAGGAGTCATACCCGCACCGGACAGCGATCTCCCCCACGGAAAGGCTGCTGTAGAGCAGAAGGTTCTTTGCCATGGAGAGCCGCACATCCTGCAGGTATTCCAGCGGGGACCGTCCCAGCACCTTACGAAAGAGCCTGCGAAGCTGGGACTGACTCAGATGCACGCGCTCCGCCGCAGCGGCAACCGTAAGCTCCGGCTCTGCGGCAGATGCCTTCAAAAACGCAGCCGTCTCGGAAACCAGCCGCATTGCCCAGTCATCTTCGCTGCCGTTTCCCGCCAGCGTGACAAGCTCCTCCAGAAGCGCGTAAAGCATCCCCCGGCAGCGCAGATGCCCCGTGGGGGTATCGCCGTTCCAGATCTCGCAGATCCTGCGGAAGCGCAGCTCTGTCTCCCGGCTATTTTCCGGATGCAGCACCCGGGGCAGCAGTGCCTGCAGTTCCCCTTCCCGCACCGTTTCAAAGTCCAGCACATAAAAGCTGTTCACCGGATTTCGGCTCACCCCGGAGTATACCAGTCCCTTCGGCAGTGCCAGTACATCCCCGGGACAGGAACGCACCGTACTGTCCGGAAAGCGGTATTCGATGCTTCCCTCCGTGACAAAGACCAGCGCGTTTGTATGCCGTGGAAACGGCTGCGGACGGCTCCAGTCCAGCTGCACGGCGTGATATATCGTATGAATGTGCGAAATCTGCATATCCAGACTCAGCAAGTGTTCCATTTCCTGCTCCTTCGTTGCTGTTTTCTTCTTTTTGACTATCATACACCGTGCAGACGCTCCGCGCAAGCAGGATCCGCAATTTCATTCATGCGCGAAAAGTACACATTTTGTCCACAGGGTGCATTTACTTCCACGAAACGGGAGCGTACGATATTGGCGAGGTGATGAATATGCAGAGCACTTTTGCGGAAAACCGTCCGTTTCTGGAACATGAGTTTGAAAACGCCTGCTGGATCACGGACAGCGGTCTTGCTCCCGACAGGCTGAGAAGCCTTCTGACGGAGTTTGTGGACACCCACAGGCATCTTCCCACGGCCATTCTCCGCGCGAAGGCCTTCGGTCTGCTGCTGGATAACGTGCAGCTTGCCATAAACCCCCGCTCCATCTTCTGTGAAAAGCTGAACATCGGCATTCCCTACATTCCCTTTGCCGGGCAGGATCTGTTTGCGGAGACGGTATACCACCGCATCCGGCACGAGGTGCTGTCCCGTGAAATGCCGGAGGAGTATGCGCAGCGGAACTTTGCGGAAGCCACAGGTCTCTGCCGGGCGGACGCGGATTACTGGCACACCCTGCCGGACTGGTCAGAGGTTCTGCGCCTCGGCATCCCGGGGCTTCTACAGCGCGCCCGGGACAAAAAAGCAGAAAAGGAAGCCGAAGGGACCCTGTCTGAAACTCAGTCGGTGTTCTATGACTCCGTTATCCTCTCCTACGAAGCCATGCTTCGCTGGATGCGGCGGGTATACGAAACCTCACTTGCCTGTGATGTACCGGAATACAGCGCCGCACTGAAAAACGTGACCGAGCGGGCGCCGAAAACGCTCTATGAGGTTCTGGTCTGCACCGTGATCTATATGGAACTGGAAGAGATCGGTGTGGAGCGCTGCCGCAGCACAGGGCGCATCGATCAGCTCTATCTTCCTTACTACAGAAAGGCACTGCAGGACGGTGTCTCCATTGACGGGATAAAGGAAATGTTCCGCTATTTCTTCCTGCGCTTTCAGGCGGCAGGGCGCTTTGCCGACCAGCCCTTTACCATCTGCGGCGTAACGGAGGACGGCAGCGATGCCACAAATGAGCTCACCTGGCTGCTTTTGGATGTATATGACGGTATGGGGATCCATAATCCGAAGATCCACGTCCGCTGTCACCCCAATATGCCCATGGAGCTTCTGGACAGGATCCTGGATCTCATCCGCCGCGGAAACAGCAGCTTCGTTCTGATCAACGATGAAACGGTGATCCGCGGTTATGAAAAAATCGGCATTCCCCGCAGTGAGGCACAAAATTACCTCCCGCTCGGCTGTTACGAGCCGATCCTTATGGGGCTTGAGGAACCCATGATCGGTGCCGCATGGCTCAACCTGTCGAAATGCGTGGAGTATGCCATGAACGGCGGGCAGGACATGAAGACGGGACGCCTTTTTGGGGCAGAAACGCCCATGGATTTTCCGTCCTTCGCTGCGTTTAAGGAGGCTGTCTTTACCCAGATCCGGCATGCCGTGCATTTTACCATGGAAAACATTCTGCTGCAGGATCGGTTCCACATGCAGGTGAACCCCTCCCCCGTATACTCCGGCAGCATTGCCTCCTGTATGGATTCCGGCCGTGATATCTTTGACGGCGGCACAAAATACCACAACACCTCCGTGAAATGCTGCGGCATCGCAACGCTGGTAGACTCCATGCTGACGGTGAAAAAGTTTGTCTTTGAAGACAAGGCCGTCTCCTTCCCCCGTCTGCGGGAAATTCTGCTTTCCAACTGGGAGGGTGAGGAGCTTCTCCGCCGCAGGATCCTCCGCTATCCCGTGAAATTCGGAAATCACCTGCCGGAAGCCGACACGCTGGCCTGTGAGATCTACAAATTTGCCGCTTCTCTTCTTGTGGGCAAGCCCAATCATTCCGGCGGTGTATTCCGCATGGGCTGTGACTCCATCGACACCTGTGTTTCCTTCGGCAAAAACATGGCCGCCACGCCGGACGGACGCATGGCGGGGGATGCTTTCTCCAAAAACTTCTGCGCCTCCAACGGCATGGACCGCCGGGGTGTTGCCGCATGGCTCCAATCCGTTACAGCGCTGGACGCTTCGGACTTTGTGAACGGCGCGGTGGCTGACTTTATCCTGCATCCCTCCATGGTGAAGGGCAATGCCGGGCTTTCCGCCATGCGGCAGATGGTGCTGACCTATTTCCGCGGCGGCGGCTTTGCCATTCAGGGCAACGTATTCAATCTGGATATGCTGGAAAATGCCATTAAGGAGCCGGAAGCGTACAAAACACTGCAGGTTCGGGTCTGCGGCTGGAATGAATACTTCGTTGATATGTCCCCGGATATGCAGCGGCAGTTTCTGCTTCAACTGACGGAGGTGAAGTGACGTGGGGCGCATCGTCAGCGTAAAGCACTTTGAAATTCACGACGGTCCCGGTGTGCGGACCACGCTGTTTCTCAAGGGCTGCCCTCTTCACTGCCGCTGGTGTCACAACCCCGAGGCGATCTCTTCCGCACCGCAACTGGCTTTTACGGAAAGCAAATGCCTTTCCTGCGGACTTTGCGCAAAGCATTGCGCCGCCCATCAGCTGCAAAACGGCAAACACGTCCATGACCAGGTCCGCTGCTGTTTCTGCGGAAGCTGTGAAGAGATCTGCATCGGCTCCGCACTGCGGTTTTACGGCAAGGAGGCAGCGCCGGAAGAGATCCTGTCGGAGCTGCTTGAGGATCGTGATTTTTACGGAAACACCGGCGGCGTCACCGTCTCGGGCGGCGAGCCGCTGATGCAGCCGGAATTTACCGCTGCAGTTCTCTCCCTTTTGAAACAGGAGGGGATCCATACCGCCGTGGACACCTGCGGTTTTGCCTCCCGTGAAGCGCTGGAGACCGTTCTTCCCTACACGGATCTCTTCCTCTATGACATCAAAGCTGTTGACCCCGCTGTCCACAGGCGCTGCACAGGGGCGGACAACCGCCTTATTCTGGAAAATCTGCGTTATTTGGATGGGCTGGGGATCCCCATGGAGATCCGTTTCCCTCTGGTGCCCGGATGGAACGACGGGGAAACCGATGCCGTGGGACAGCTTCTTGCTTCGCTTATCGCGCCGCCGCCGGTAAAAGTCCTGCCCTGCCACAACTATGCAGGGGACAAATATGCCTCTCTGGGTCTTACCATGGAACCCATCCCGCAACCCACAGCCGCACAGACAGAAAACGCACTGCATTGCCTTGCGGCCTATGGACTTACCGTCATTGACGGCAGAGCATAAGAAATCCCGGGAAGACATTCCTCGTCTTCCCGGGTCTCTTCATTTCACCATGGGCATTTCCGTCATGCGGAGTTTTGCGCAGCCGTAAGGCCAGAGCTCCACGGTTTCGGGCGCTTCGATGGCCGTTCTGCTCTCCGGAATTTTGGCGCAGATATTCTCGTAGCCCTCTTCCAGACCCCAGTTGATCTTCGCCGCCTTCACCTTCAGCACCACAGGAGGCGCATCCTCGCTGAAAGGTATCTCTCCCACGTCTCTGTACTCCGGCAGAAGCTCGTCCCCCGCGAAGCCGTAATTCCATTCGGACACCGGAGAAAGCTCGTAATCACAATAGGGGAATTTCCGCTCAACTCCCTCTCTTTCGTATTCCAGCATCTTTTTCTCCGCCTTTACGGGAAGGGAGAACACGAGAGACCCCATCTTCGCCGTCTGCATGCCGTTGGGTCTTTCCTCCATATACGCTTCCGTCTCAAAGGACAGGGAGATTTTCCTGCACTCACCGGCTTTCAGGGAGATCTCCGTCATCCCGGGCACGGCAGGCTTTCCGTCCAAAAGGGCGTTTTTCGCAAACGAGGGAACGCGGAGCACAAGTACGAAGTCCTTCTTCGCCTCCACGGTATACACAAACCGGTTTTCAAAGGGGTAATTTGTCTCAAGCGCAACGCATCCCATTTCCGTCTTCACCGCGGAAGGCACGGGCACGCAGCTTATGATCCTGTCTCCCTTGTGCATGAATGCGGAAAGGGCGAATTTCGGCCAGCCCTGATTGAAGTTTGCGGTGCAGCAGCCGTAGTTGGGCTCCAGACCGAAGAGATGGGCCTCCTGCCCGTTCGTGCGGAAGAGGGACTTTCCCGGGAATTTTTCGCAGCTCATCTGGTTTGCCTGCTGCACATACTGGTGGGTCCACATATCCCCGCTGACGGAGGCAGGCAGACCGTTAAAGGCCACAGTCTCCAGCCGTTCCACCCATTTTGCATCCCCCGTTGCGGCAAAAAGCTGCTCGTAGGAATACATCTGCTCCACCACGGCGCAAAGCTCCGTGCCCTGAATGGGACTTCTGCCGGAAAGACACTCATCCCCGGTAATAAGTCCCGCGGCGGTGCCGTTGTATTCGTCCAGCACGGAAAGCAGCGTTTCCGCGTTATCGGTATATTCTTCGCCCAAAAGCTCCGCGCTCACTGCCTCATGCTTCAGCATCATCATGAGGTTTACAATGTGGGTATCCCACCGCCAGTAGTTCAGCGGACGCTTCCACAAGGGAATGAATTCATTGTAATCCGCCCCCTGCGCCTTGAGGATCCTGCCAAGCTCACGGATCCACGGCGCGTCGTATCGTGAGGCGAGGAAATTCAGGGCGACAAATCCCTCAAACCAGCGGAACTTGCCCCAGTTAAAGAGGGAAATTTCCCCGCTTTCCAGAAGGTCATGGAAATTCTTCATCACCCGGCACAGAACCTTCGGGATCCGTTCATCTCCGGAGCACTCATAGTACACCGTGAGCACCTTGCTGATGAGGAGCACCGCCCACGGGTCATAGGCGGGGCGCTCTTCCTTTGTGCAGGGACAGATCCAGCCGTCCTCCTGCTGGGCGGCAAGAATGGCATCGATGTACTTCTTTGCCCGGGCGATCATGTCTTCATTTTCCAGAAGATACGCAAGGGGGATAAATCCGTCCAGCCAGTAGGGCACACGCTCCCAGCCCTCCCGCTTGCCGCCGATCCATGCGCTGTCCCGCACATCGGGCCACATCTTATCCAGATTGCCGCTGAGCCCCTCTGCCTGAATTTCCAGCTGCCGCCGCAGCCAGCCTTTCGGCTTCAGCTCTTTGGTTGTAAAGAAATCCCACTTCATGGCACGATCCCTCCAAGGTCGGTTTTGTTTGATTATATCACCCGAAAAACCCCGTATTCCATAGCCAATAACACAGATTACCTTGACGATATCACATTTTTCCGTTAAGCTGTTTCCGGTGATGAATATGGAAGGCATTGATCTGAACTGTCCGGTGGAATACATCCACTCCTCTCTGCGCTTTTTTAATCCCGGGGAGTGCCATATCTCCCGCTTCTGCGGAGATGATGTGCTGCTGCTTGTTTTTGAAGGCGTTCTGCGCTTCACGGAAGAAGGCGTTTCTTACGCCCTGCGCCCCGGTGAATACCACATCCAGAAGCACGATACCATTCAGGACGGCCCTATCCCCAGCGATGTCCCCCGATATCTCTATGTCCACTTCCGCGGCAGCTGGACATCCGTTGGAGATGCGGTCCTCCCCCGCAGCGGCGTGTTTGACTGCGGCGCACTGCGGCCGATGATGGAGGAAATAGACACCCTTGCCCACAACAACGCACCGCATGTTGAGAAATTGGGGAAATTCTGCCAGCTTCTCTCCTCTTTGCGGAACACCGCCCCCAGGGATACGCTTGCAGAAAGGATCGCCGCATGGATGCAGCGGGAATACTCCCGTCCGTTCCGTCTTGACGAGCTTTGCAGCGTCTTTCACTTCAGCCGAAACCACATTATCGGCGTTTTCAAAAAAGAATTCGGCGTAACTCCGGTGGCGTATCTCAATCGGCTGCGGCTTCAGAAGGCCGCCCACCTCATGGAAGTGACTTCGGAAAGTCTGGAACGCATTGCCGTCTCCTGCGGTTTTCCAAGCTATTCTCACTTTTACCGCCAGTTTTTGAAACACTATGAATGTCCGCCGGAAATATGGCGCAAAAAACGCCGCTTGGGATAAAGCATCGCCGCCGATTTTCATCGGCGGCGATATCCCGTTATTTTGCAGTTTCCACGCGGCAGAGGTATTTCTTCAGCGGCGCATAGATCACCGCAAAGACCACAAGGCAGGCTGCAAGGCTCAGCCCCATGTATGCTCCGTTGTAGCACAGGGAATAGACCCATGGATTTGAGAAGCTTTCCGGCATATATTCCGCCCAAACGGTGGCGCCGGTGACAAAGTGCACCAAAAACCGCCCGAAAGCGCCGAGCACCATGCCGTAAAACACACCGCCCTTCACTCTGCAGAACAAACCCGCAAGTCCGAGAGGCGCAAAGGCAAGCAGATAGTCGCCCAGAATGGACTGCCAGCCTGCGGAAAAGCTCATATCCAGCGTCAGCTGCAGAAAACCGAAAACCAGACCGCTGAGAAGTCCGGGTCCCACACCCCAGCGAATGGCAAAAAGCACGATGGGAAGCATGGACAGGGTAACGGAGCCGCCCAAAGGCAGCTGCCAGAATTTGATATAGCCGAGCACCTGTGCAAGGGCAACGCAAATCGCCGCCTCCACAAGGCATCTGGTGGTCATGGATTTCATGAATGCTCCCTCCGAAAAACAAAATTCGCTGCCCGGATCCTGCGGGCAGCGAAAAATACATACGCGTCTGTATTCTCCCTCCGCCGGCATTACCCGGATCAGGTTCCTTGGGTTCGGCGGTTCGATTACCGTCATCTCAGCCGGGATAACCCGGCTCCCCGTTTCCGCGTTTATTGTATAGCAGCAAAAACCGTTTGTCAATACTCCTCCTCCAAATTCTGCCGCTCCAGCCCATAACGCAGAAATCTGCGCAGACGCAAAAGCCCCCTGTCTCTTGTGCGGCTCACCGTGGAGGGATACACGGAAAGCTTTTCCGCACAGGCGGAAACGGAAAGTCCCTCTATGTAAAGAAGTCTCAGCACCTCCTGCTGTCTCGGCGTTACCTCCCGCAGAAGGATGGATCTTACCAGCGGCAGCCAGTCTTTCCTGTCTTTCACATTGGGCAGAACCGCCCCGGCTTTACCTTTCTTCATGCTTTTCGCCTCCGGCATAGTACCGCTCCAGATATGCGGCTGTCTCCCGCATATCGCGGTACATGCTTTCCAGCGTATGGATCCTGCGCCAGAGCCTGTCCCAAGCCTCAAAGGAGAGCTCCGGACCGTCCATTGCCCGAAGCTCGCGAAGTCTTTGCTGCAGGGCAGAAGCGCTTTCCCGGTAAAGTACGGCAAGTTCCTGAATTTTCATAGCATTCCTCCAAAAAAAGTAGTTGACAAATGTGTTCGAGTCTGTTATTATAATCAGGCTGACACGCTGGTGTGGCTCAAAGGTAGAGCAGCGCACTTGTAATGCGCAGGTTGAGGGTTCGATTCCCCCCACCAGCTCCACCTTAATTGAATACGGAGGAGTTCCCGAGTGGCCAAAGGGGACAGACTGTAAATCTGCTGTCAATGACTTCGGTGGTTCGAATCCACCCTCCTCCACCAAAACACCTGAATGCGAAAGCGTTCAGGTGTTTTACTTTTTACCTCTTCACTATTCACTCTTCACTAAAACCGCATTCAGGTGTTTTGGAAAGTAATAAGTAATAGTGAATAGTGAATAAGTATTGCCAAACCAACACTTCACTTCTATAATGAAATTAACCGTTTCGTGAGGTGATTTTGTGGCCGACAGTCCTTTGCTTTCAAAGTCCAAGGCTTTTGCGTTAGAGATCATTCGTACTTGTAACGAGATCAAGCGCAATCATAAAGAAAGTATTTTAACCAGTCAGCTTGTTCGCTCCGGCACCAGTATTGGTGCAAACATTCGGGAAGCTTTCTATGCGCACGGCAAAGCAGACTTTATTGCCAAGCTGCAAATTGCCTTGAAGGAGTGCTCCGAAAGCGAATATTGGCAGGAACTGCTGATTGAAAGCGGCTATCATCATGACAATGCAATTCTCGATCATTGTGTTGAGATAAAGCGGATCTTGATTGCATCTATCAACACTGCAAAAAGAAATGATTCGAAATGAGCAAAGCGATTTGGTGAATCTCCTCCACCAAAAGTCCTGAATGCGAAAGCATTCGGGACTTTTCCTTATTCACTCTTCACTCTTCACTATTCACTGAAACCGCATTTTCCTTTCTGCATTCTCCCTTGACCACGTCCCCTTCCCGTGCTACACTCAAACAAACGAAAAGGAGTGACCGTCATGAAGCAGCTCGATCGCAGGAAACTTTCCGCAAACATCGATGCCATCGCGGAAGCAGACCTTGCCGAAAAGAAAGTCTTCGGCTCCGCCTACTGCGTACATCAGTCCGGAAGCACGGTCTTTGAGAAATATTACGGCACAACAGGTCTTGACGGCGCACCCGTTACCGGCAAAACCATCTTTCGCACCGCTTCCATGACCAAACCCATCACCGCCGCAGCGGCACTGATCCTTTGGGACAGGGGACTTCTTTCTCTGGATGAACCGGCAGTGAAATATCTCCCGGCGCTTCGCGGTGTTCATGTGATTGATGCAGACGGCACCGATCACGGTGAAGCCAAAACCCTGCCTACTGTCCGTCACATGCTGTGCCACACCTCCGGTATCGGCTCCGATCTTGAAAAGTGCGAGCGAATGACCCCGGCAGATAAGGAGACCATGACCGCCTCCCTCATCTACCACGTAAAAAGCGGTCTGGAATTTGAACCCGGCACCCGTCAGCATTACAGCGGCCTTGCCGCCTTTGATGCTGTGGGACAGATCATTGAAATCCTCACCGGCATGGATTTTCAGCGTTATCTGCAAAAGGAGCTTTTTGCTCCCTGCGGCATGACCGACACGGTTTTCACCCCCAGCGCCGATCAGTGGGCACGCCTGACCGCCATCCATAACCGCATAGACGGTGAAAATACGGAAGTCCCCATGGCACCGGGTCAAGTCATCGACACTTACCCCTGCACCCATTTTGTGGGCGGCGGCGGACTTGTCTCTACCCTGCCGGATTACCTGAATTTTGCCAAAATGCTGCTCAATCGCGGCCGCGTCGGCAAAGCACAGATTCTTTCGGAAGAAGCTGTACGGCAAATGTCCGCCCCGCAGGTCAGTGCCGCCATCATGCCCGGAAACGAAGTATGGGGTCTTGGCGGGCGCGTCATCACCGGCAAGGCGTATCCCTCACTTCCGGTTGGCTCTTTCGGCTGGAGCGGCGCTTACGGATGCCATTTCTGGGTGGATCCGGAAAATGACCTCTGCGCTGTGTTCATGAAAAATTCTCTTGTGGACGGCGGCGCAGGAAATCAGTCCGCACAGGCCTTTGAGCGGGCCGTATACACCGCCTTTGCTCTGTGAACTTCATCTTTCTGCCGCAGCCTTTCTCTGGGGGCTGCGGCTTTTTTTCTCTTCCGCTCTTGCAATTTTCCAATCCTGTGATATGCTGAAGAAAAACAGAAGGAGCAGTTTCATGCTTTCTGATATTCAGCCCCACCGCATACACGAAAACCTGTACTTTGTGGGCAGCACCAAAGTTTCCGTCCATCTTCTTGACACGGAGGAAGGTCTCATCCTCATCGATACCGGGTACCCGGAAATGTACGAACAGATTCTGGAGAGCATAGTCCTTCTGGGATTTGCCGGGAAGGACATCCGCCACATTTTCCACACCCACGGCCACATTGACCACATCGGCTGCACCGAGCGCTTAAAGGCACTCTCCGGTGCAAAGACCTACATCAGCCGCATTGATAACGCCATCGTAAACGGCACACTGGATCTTTCCTGGAGCCGGGAACTGGGGTACGGACCGCTGAGTCCCACCTTCGATTGCGATGTGCTGGTGGAGGACGGGGATGTGTTCTCCTTTGGGAAAACCTCCGTCCGCTGCCTTCTGACCCCGGGGCATACCGACGGGGTACTCAGCTTTGTCATCACCCTGCCGGATGGCACGGTGGCCGCCATGCACGGCGGTACCGGCATGAACACCTTGAACCGGGATTTCCTGACCGCCTATGCACTGCCCTTTACCTGCCGGGATGACTTCCGCGCAGGACTTCGCCGTCTTGCTGCCGAAGAGGTGGACTTTGTTCTGGGAAACCACCCGGAGCAGACCGGCGTCACCGAAAAACTGGAAAAGCTTTTGAAAGGCGAAAGCATTCAGGATCGCGCTGAGTGGCAGCGGTTTCTTCTGATGATGGAAAACCGGCTGGATACCATGATCGCCGACGAAGCCCGGAACGCATAATCTGATTTCTTACACGGAGGAACTGTCATGGGTTGGATCAAAAACGAACTGGAAAGCAGAAAGCTGCCGGATGTTCTTGGCGGTGCGAAGACTCCCGAAGAATTTATGGCCCGCAGAGAAGACATCAAAAAGCTCCTTTTGGAGGAAGAATACGGCGTTTTCCCTCCAAAGCCGGATGCAGTCCGCTTTGAGGTCACCGGAGAAGCCAGCGGCTTCTGCGCAGGTCATGCGCCGCTGCGGAAGGTCACCGCTCATTGCACCCTGCCGGGCGGCACGGTGTTCTCCTTCCCCTTCCGCTGCGTGATCCCCGTTTCCGAGACCCCTGTCCCCGCTTTTGTGGCCATCAATTTCAGCTCCAATGTACCTGACAAGTACATGCCCTCGGAAGAGATCGCCGATAACGGCTTTGCCGTGTTCTCCTTCTTCGCGGATGACATCGTCACCAACGATCAAGCCGGCGACTTTGCAAACGGCATCGCCCCCATTCTCTTCCCCGACGGACACCGTGGTCCCACGGGAGCCAGCAAGCTGACCATGTGGGCATGGGGCGCCATGCGGGTCATGGACTATGTGATGACGCTGGACTGCATCGACAAGAAAAACGTGGCTGTCATCGGTCACTCCCGCATGGGCAAGACCGCCATGATCGCCGGCGGCTTTGACGAACGCTTCAGTTTCGTCATCTCCAACGATTCCGGCTGTGCAGGCGCTGCACTCAGCCGCGGAAAAACCGGAGAAACCATTGCCTTCATGAACAGAGTGTGGTGGTTCTGGCACTGCGAAAACTATCTGAAGTACAACGGCGATCCCTTTGCCCTGCCCTTTGACCAGCATTTCCTTGCCGCCCTTACCGCTCCCCGGAATCTGTACATCGGCAGCGCCGATATGGACGACTGGGCTGACCCCAAGAGTGAATACCTCGGCGGCATGGCAGCCTCCCCCGCATGGGAGCTTTTCGGTCTCCGTGGTCTTGTGGGCGAGGATCGTCCCCCCGTGGCAGGCGATGTCTTCCACGAGGGCACCATCGGCTACCATCTGCGTCAGGGCGAGCATTATCTCAGCCGCTGGGATTGGCAGCGCTACATGGAATACATCCGTCTGCATTACAGGAAGTGAGGTACGCACATGTGGAATCTTGATCTTCTCCGCGACCGGTTTCTTGCCATTGTGGAGCGTCACCACCTCCCCGACGGCAGCTACTGCCGCTGGCTATGGCAGAACGATGCGGGAAGCCGTGAGCTTGGCGCAAACGAATACGGCTGCGCCGACGCGGCAAACCTTCTTTACACCTTCTGCGCATTCCCCGTGGGAGATGCCCGTGAGCAGCTGAAGGAAAGCCTCCTTTCCATGCAGGATCCCGAAACCGGACTGTTTACCGAGGCCACCCATCACACCATCCACACCACTGCCCACTGCATTGCCGCGCTGGAGCTTTTTGATGCCAAGCCCCGGCATCTCATAAAGGGACTTGCAGAACGGAAGACCAAGGCAGGGCTTTACGACCTTCTGGAAAATCTGAACTGGCTGGATGATCCATGGTCGCAGTCCCATCAGGGTGCAGGCATTTATGCCGCCATGACGCTTGCAGGAGAAACCGACCTTGTCTGGCAGCAGGACTATTTCCGCTGGCTTTGGGAAAACACCGATCCCACCTACGGCATGAGCCGCATCGGC
>JAFQKD010000023.1 GCA_017397075.1 Oscillospiraceae bacterium
AAGACGAATGATCCCCAGTGAAATGCTCCGGGAGTTTACCGGAAAAGAATGTGCCATCACTCTTTTTAACGAGATCGGCGCTGTGCAGGGAAAGATCCTTGCAGTGGAGGAAAACTGGATCAAGGTGGAAGAGAAGAAAAAGATCCGCCTCATTAACGGTGATATGATCCGTGATATTGCCATTGCAAAGGCAAAGTGAGCATTCCAATGACGCACAGAGAATCGGTCTGGGCGAAAAATCTCATCGCCTTGCAGGATAAGGAGGGCAAGTGGGGGCAGTTTCATACCCTTTCCTGGCCTTCCGATAAACCGGTGACCACAGAGCAGGCTTTGCGGCGGCTGGAGATTTTGGGCTGTACGGCGGAGGATGCCTGTATTCAAAAGGCGGTAAGCTATCTGCACAGCTGCCTTATCGGCGAAAAGTGCATTCCGGACCCCACAGAAAAGCTCCACAACTGGGACATCTATGTGAAGCTCATGCTTTCGGCATGGCTCTGCCGCTTTACAAAGGAGGATGCGGCGGCAAATGCAGTGGCGGAAACCTGGGGCAAGGTCATCACAGCGGCGTTTGGGTGCGGTGAATACAGCCATGAAGCCTATGTGAGTGCCTATGAGGAGGCCCTCGGCATGAAACCCAGAGGCGGAAGACTTGTGGACTTCCGTCAGTTTTACATCCTCTCTCTGCTTCCGGGACATATTTCCCCGGAAACGGAAAATGCCGTCATGCGTTATGTTCTGGACGGTCCTGAGGGGGTATACTACTGTTACGAAAAGCCGCTTCTCTTACCGCCGGCGTTTTCGGGAAAGCCTGCGGTGCGGTATCTTCTCACGCTGGAGCTTCTGGCGCGGTTCACCCATGCCCGGGGGCAGCTTCATTTTGCTGCTGGGTGGCTTGCGGAAAACCGCCTTCCCGACGGAACATGGGACATGGGCAGCGGTGCAAGGGACGGCGTGCTCTTCCCTCTTTCCGATGACTGGCGGAAGAAGGAGAGCCGCGTTCGTGACTGCACGGAGTGTGCTGCGGCGCTTTGGCAGAAACTTTCCGGATAAAGCGAAAAATCCCCCTGCGTAAGGGGTTGCTTGTGACGCTGCGTCATGTGTTAGGATGGCATCGTCAGGAGGTGAAAAGCTATGTCAAAATATACCACAGGTGAGGTGGCAAAGCTCTGCGGTGTGTCCGTGCGGACGGTGCAGTTCTATGACAGCAAAGGGATCCTTGTGCCGGCGGAACTTTCCGAAGGCGGAAGACGGCTTTATGCCGAGGAGGATCTTCGGAAGATGAAGGTCATCTGCTTTCTCAAGGAGCTTGGCTTCTCGCTGAACAAGATCGCTCTGCTCATGGAAGAGGAAAATGTGGCGGAGGTCATCAGCCTTCTTGCCGGGCAGCAGAAGCAGGAACTGGAAGAAGAGATCCGTCAGCGGGAGACCATGCTGGAGCGGGTGAATACCCTGCTGCGGGAGCTGAAGGGCAGAGAGAACCTTACCATGGAATCCATCGGGGACATAGCGAAAATTATGGAAGGAAAGAAAAAGCTGAGACGTCTGCGGATCTGGATGCTGTGCACCGGGATCCTTGCGGAAGCGATCACCATCGCAGCTATCGTGCTGGGGGTGAAGACCGGTATCTGGTGGCCGATTTTTCCTGCGGCTGCGATCGAGATCGGGGCGTCTGTCTGGATCTCCGCACGGTATTTTGGCAGTGTAGATTACATCTGTCCCCATTGCCATGAGGTGTTTCGTCCCGCGCTTCGGGAAGCATTCTGGGCGAATCACACACCAAATACCAGAAAGCTCCGCTGCCCCAAGTGCGGGGTAAAGAGCTTCTGCGTGGAGACCTGGGGCGGAAAATAAGATATGTCCCAAAAAGGCGGAAGAGTATCTCTTCCGCCTTTTGTACATTTACAGAAAGTTCACGAAGGCAGCCGCTGTTACGGTTGACTTTGAAACGAGATGATAGTACAATAAGTTTGAATTCAAAAGAAAAGAATTCAAATAATGTGCCGGAGGGTCACCATGAATATTTACGATTTCAAGGTCAAAACGCAGGATGGCAGCGAGACGGAGCTCTCGCAGTTCAAGGGGAAGGTGCTTCTTGTGGTGAATACCGCCACGGGCTGCGGCTTTACGCCCGCATCTTTTTCTTGCTAACGGCGGATTTATAGGGGATAATAACAGCAGGGTTCCGTTTCCGCAGGACGT
>JAFQKD010000024.1 GCA_017397075.1 Oscillospiraceae bacterium
AGCCTCCCCCGCGTAGTCCACACCGATACGCGGTGTGGCATACGTTTCAAGGACTTTTCCCGTCTCAAGCCACAATCCGCTTTCCCGGCTGCATAGATCGGCACCGTACTGCGCTTTCCCGATCTCCATGGCTCTGCAGAGTTTTCCCGGTCCGGAGCAGAGCTGAAGAGGCTTATCCGTTCCCCTTCTCGCTGCCATAAGCTCCAGCCCCGACAGCGGCTCAAGTGCGCGGATGAGAATGGCTTCCGGAACGCCAGCAGGGCCGCTTGTGATATTGAAGCACCAATGCATCCCGTAAATGAGATACACATACGCACAGCCTGCAGGCCCGTACTGCACACGCACACGGTCAAGAGCGCTTTTGTAGCTGTGAGCGGCAGGATCGATCTTGCCGAGATAGGCTTCCGTTTCCACGATAACGCCTCTCGTCTCCCCTTCCGGTGTTTTGCGCACAAGGATCTGTCCCACAAGCTCTTTCGCCACCTGAACGGTATCCCGCTCGTAGAATTCTCTCGGCAGGATCATTTTGCCTCACCGATCGCTTTTGTCAAAGCGGCAAATTCTTCGACCCCCAGTGCTTCCCCTCTGCAGACAGGCTCAATACCGCAGGCTTCCAGACAGCCGTCAAGCTTTTCCTTCCCCAGATCCCCCATAACGGAGGCAAGACTGTTTCGCAGTGTTTTTCGCCGCTGAGCAAAGGCCGCCCGAACCACCCGCAAAAACAGCTTTTCGTTTTCTGCCGCAAGGCTCCCCCTTCGCTTCATCCGCACAACGGAAGAAGTCACCTTCGGCTGAGGTGTAAAGCACCCCGCAGGAACATCAAAGAGGATCTCCGGCTCTGTATAGAACCTTGCGATCACGGAAAACGCACAGTAGTCCGCATCACCGGGCATGGCGCACAGCCGCAAAGCGGCTTCCTTCTGGATCATCACCGTAAGCTGTCGGAAGCAGCCGCTTTCCAGCAGCATGGTGATCACATCGGTGGTGATATTGTAGGGAAGGTTCGCGCAAAGCAGCGGCGTAAGCCCAGCCAGTTCATCGTTTACAAGCTTCCGGATATCCGTACGCATAATGTCGGCATTGATCACTTTTGCATTCGGCATATCCGCAAGGGTCTCCGCAAGCACATAAATGAGCCTTTCGTCCAGTTCTACGGAAACCACCTTATCTGCCCGCAGAGCAAGCTCCCTTGTCAGACACCCCACACCGGGGCCGATCTCCACAACACCGCAGCCGGATTCCGCACCGGACACCTGCGCAATATGTTCGGGAATTCTTCTGTCCGTAAGAAAGTTTTGCCCCAAAGCTTTGGAAAACCGAAAACCGTGCCTTTCCATCAGCGGCAGCACTTCATTAAGATTGCAAAGATCCATCTTCATCCTCCTCCCCTGCCCGATTATACACAAAACTCCCCCGGTAGGCAAGCCTGCCGGGAGAGCTGCAAGGTCTGTCAGAACACAAATTCGTCATCCATCATGCCAAGAACATACACATAGCACTGTCTTGCACCGAAGTTCACGCACTGGTCATAGGTATCCATATACAGGTCGACCATGGGGCCGCTGAAATCGCCGTTATCGCCAACGATGCAATAACCGTATTCCCATGAACCATCGGCTGCCACAACATAGCAGATGGTGCCGTTGGGAAGCACGCTCCAGTCGGATGCAATAACGCCCATTTGCGCTCTGCGTCCGCTGGCAGTGCCGTTGGATAGCGGAGGATCCGGCCAGCAGGTATACGCCGTAGCATCGCAGTAAACCCGATACTCATAGCTGTATTCCTCACCGGTAAAGGTGGTCACCGTTTCGCCGTTATCCACGCTTGGCCGGTAAGACGCGTAGTCGCCGAGATTATGGATACCGTGACCGTTCTTATAGCCGTATTCCATGTCGGCAACATCAATGGGAGCCTCTCTTGTTCCCAAAGCCACCAAAGCATCCACAGGCTCCGAAGCAATGCTGGTGCCGGCCTCCTCCATGCTCACCATAACGCCGTCTTCATAAACACAGCGGTATGTGATGGCAAGCTCGCCTTCGCGTCCTTCCACAAGGCTCAGGCTCTTTCCCGAAAAGATGGAATCATCCTCCACATATTCCGTTCCGTAGGGAATGGGCTGATAGGCGGTGACATAGGTGGTCTCAACAGCCGTGTGCTCAATGGTCATACCATCCACAAGATGCGTATCCGGTGTGCAGCTGAGCACATCATCCGTATCAAATTCGATTTCCAGTTCATCAAGCACACCGGCAACGGTAGAAGCCGTTGTGGTGACCTGCTGGGTCTTCCCTTCGGAAACAATACCGACAGTAACCGTACGCAGCACATCCACAAGAACACGAGAGCCTCTCTGCCGCACCTCGTACTCATCGCTGGGTCCAAGTGCGATCCCGGCTTCCTCCATGGCTTCTTCCGGAGTCTCTGCATATGTATGGACAACATAGTCCTCTCCCTGGTCCGTGATCACATAGGTGGTCTTTGTCAATGCTGCCGCAGAAAAACCGATCACAGTGGCAACAGTCAGAAGAACCAGGAAAACATGCTTGAGATCCAAAGGCAGTTTACCGCCTAAGGTCCAACGCATTTTTGCTAAGCGCTTCATTGTAACCTCCGTTTTAAATACAAACTATTACAAAATGTAACAGTCCTATCGTGGCCGTATTATAGCATCATCCCCCACTTTTGTCAATACTTTGGCATGTTTTTTGAATTTTCGCCCCACCTTATATATCTTGTGTTTGCTTTTTGACGAAACACACAATATTTAGTTACAACTTTTTCATATTTTTTGAAAATTTGCTATTGCTTTGTTACCGAAGATGTGTTATTATAATCGAGCTGACAGCGACAGCGCAGCATAACCGGGTGTAGCGCAGATTGGTAGCGCGCTTGAATGGGGTTCAAGAGGCCGCAGGTTCGACTCCTGTCACTCGGACCAAAAGAGTCGTTTTCGAAAGGAAACGGCTCTTTTGCTTTCCTGTAGATTTTCCCTTCCCACCTGCATATTCTATGAACGGAGGTAACATTTATGACCGACATTCACGATATCGAACTGTTTGACTGCCCCATGTGCCAGGGTCCCGGCGTTCTTGAGGATGAGAACGGTTGGGTCTATGTGATGTGCATGGATTGCGGCTGCCACACCGCGGAAGTCTCTTACGATGCCCCTGAGGAAAAGTTCGAAGCCGCGCAGCGTGCTGCCCATCTCTGGAATATGGGTAAAGCCATTTCCAGCGCTCCCGGAGAATGATCATCCGCAACACCCATCACGTTTGTGATGGGTGTTTTGCTGTTTTACTTGCTTTTGGCGCAAAGATTCCGTATGATGGTTATATCCTCTCACGAAAGGAAATAACAACATGAGTATTCTCTCGCTTGACCGGAACTGGTATTTGCACGAAGCCCCTTTGGATTGGGATGCTGATGCGCTGCAGCGTGTGCTGTCAGCGAAAGACGGATGGCTTCCCTGCTCACTTCCCTGTGATGTGCATATGCCGCTGATGGATGCCGGGATCATCCGCGACCCTGCGGCTGCCGACTATTCTTTCTCTTCCGAATGGATCGAACAGCGGTCATGGTGGTTTACCACAGTGTTCTCTGCAGATCGGGAGATGCTGTCGGCAGATCTTGCCGAGCTCACTCTGGAATCTCTGGATGCATGGGCAGATGTGTTCCTGAACGGAGAGCACATCGGTCATCACGAAAGCGCGCATTATCCCTTTACCAAGAATGTATACGGACTTCTCCGTGAAGGGGAAAACCGCCTGACCGTCCGTATGACCACAGGGCTGGAAAATATCTCAGAAAGCCATATCGCCGAAATCGGTTATGCATGCACCCACGAGCGGGATAACGGCAGACCCGACAGAGGAGACAAGCGCCGCAGTGCGCTGCGCAAACCCCATGACTGCGTCGGCTGGGATTGGGCTCCCCGCTGCGTCACCTGCGGAATCGTCAAAGGCGCATACCTTCATACCGCAAATAAAATCACTTTGCGGAATGTCCATGCCGTCACCGAGAGCATCGCGGAAAACTGTGCAAGGGTGCATATCACCACGGAAGTGGATAACCTGAATGTTTTCGTCCCAAAAGACTGCGACATATGCGCGGAGTTTGCCATTGACGGCAATGTGCAGCATTTTGTACTGAGGGATGTACTGCTGACCTCAGGCAGGAACTATATTGATCTGGAATGCAGCATCAAAAACCCGCAGCTGTGGTGGCCTGCAGGCTACGGAAAGCAGCCTCTTTATGACCTTGCAGTAACCGTCTCCTGCGACGGCGCCACCGAAACCGCCCGTCAGCATTTCGGCATCCGCACCGTAAAGCTGGATACCTCCAAAACAGAAGCAGGCAGCCGCAGATTCCGGCTTATCGTTAATGAAACCCCCATATTCTGCAAAGGCGGAAACTGGATCCCGGCAGACCTCGTCTATGCAAGAACTTCTCCCCAGCGGTACGAAACCCTTATCCGCGAAGCATACAATGCCGACTTCAACATGCTGCGCATCTGGGGCGGCGGCATTTATGAAACGGAGATCTTCTACGAGCTTTGCGACAGATACGGCATTCTCGTATGGCAGGATCTCATGAATGCCTGCACTGCTATGCCGGATCATCTGGAGACCTTCCAAGCCCTGTTGAAGCAGGAACTGGAATACCAGACGAAGCGGATATCCAGGCACACATGCATCGCGCTTTTCTGCGGCAACAACGAATCCCATGCCATGCTGAGCTGGGGTGTCCACGACGACTGGTCCGTGGACCTCCATTACGGACGGCAGTACGGGCTTGCCTTCGGCAACATTTTTGCCAAGGAAGCTATCCGCAAGAACTGTCCGGAGATCCCCTTCTGGAATTCCTCTCCTTACGGCGGAGGAGATACTGACGGTGAGGCAGCCGTAAGCGGCGATGTGCATTACTGGGGTCACTGCATGATGAATCCTGACATGGCAAAACGCATCGAACCAAGAGAATATGATCTGCTGAAGTCTGCATTTGTCTCCGAATACGGTTATCCAGGACCGTGCTGCATGGATTCCATCCGGGAATTTTTCGACGGACAGCCTGTGGACAGAAACAGCCGCATCTGGAATCTGCATAACAATGCCTTTGAAAAGAACACCGTAAATGCAGGCATTGAAAAGCATTATCTTGACGGTGCGGCCGAACTTTCGCCGGAGGATTACATTCTCTACGCAGGACTCGTTCAGTCTCTTATGCTGGAATATTCTCTGGAGGCGATCCGCTTTAAGGATCACTGCGGCGGCGGTCTTTTCTGGATGTATAACGATGCCTGGTGCGAGGTCGGCTGGACCGTCATCGATTACTATCTCCGCCGAAAGATCTCCTATTTCGGCGTAAAACGCGCTTTTGCCCCGATAAAGCTGACCCTTCGGGAAGAAAACGGCATTGTCACGCTGCAAGGCTGCAACGACACCCCGGAGGATCTGACCATCACGGTAAAGCTTGGCTGCATGGCGCTTAGCGGAAAGCAGGACGATACGGTTCTCCGCACATATACCATTCCCGGAAGAAGCAGGATTTATCTGGAAACACTCCCGCTCCCCGAATACTCTGCAAACACAGCTGCATTTGTCGCCCTTCCCGAAAGCGGCATCTGCGCTCCCGCAGTTCTGTACAGAACAGAATACCGCAGCATGCGCTATCCCGGCGCTAAGCCAAAGATCCTCTCCTGCAAAAAAACAGGCAGCGGTCTCACCGTTACACTCACCGCAGATGCCTTTATCCATGGTGTGCATCTCCCGGATGTCACGGACATCAGCGATAACTACTTTGATCTCCTCCCCGGGCAGGAGAAAACGGTGGTCCTGTATCACGCAGATACCTGTCCCGCTTGGAAAACCGTCTTCTAAAGAACAAAGCCGAAGGCATTTGCCTTCGGCTTCGTTCTTTATTCGGTTATCTGCTTTTGAAATGCTTCCCGCAGCGCTTTTTCCGTCCGCTGCATCTGTTCTTCGTTCACCTTTATGACCTGTCTGTCGTAGGTCACAAGTCCGTTTGTCTCATCTTCAACGTCGCTGACCTGGGTCAACACAGCTGTGCAAAGTCCGTTTCGAATGGCGGGAACGATCTCCTCCAGATAGAGCTTCTCCAATGCATCGGAAAGCGCCTCCGGTGTATCGAATTTCCTGTAGCCGTAAGCATTTTTCAGGTTGAAGACATGTCCTGCAATCCCGCAGGCGTAGCCGCCGAATTCCGAAAGCACCTGAGGAAGTTTTGCATCTTTCTTCCAGCGGATCTTCCGGAAGTACACATGAACGCTCCTTACATCGCTCTCTTTGGGAACAAACCATCCCGAAGCCGTATCCCAGATTCTGGTGGGGTCTGCAAGGCGCATATCACGGCAGATCCTGTCCGCATCATGCTGTCCCCAGCCCTCGTTAAAGATGGTATAGGCGCAGACGCAGGGATGATCATAAAGCGCTTCGATCGTTTCCGCAAGGTGGAGACGGAAATTTTCTTTCCGCTTTTTCCCCGCTGGTCTTGAAAGACCTCGGCGAATCCCCACCGTAGGAAGCGCTGTATCCAGCAGAAAACTGTAAGGACCGCTGTTTACCATATCCTGCCAGACCAGCATACCATATTTATCGCACAGGGCATAGTAAATATCCGGCTCGACCTTTGCATGCTTTCGAAGAAGATCAAATCCCAGTTTCTTCATGGTGCAGATGTCCCAGGCGAACCCTTCGGGACTTCCCGCCAGATAGATGCCGTCGCTGTAGTATCCCTGATCCAGAAGTCCGTGGAGAAACCGTGGCTTTCCGTTAAGGAAAATATATGCCTGGCCGTTTGCATTTCCCACTGATACCGTCCGCAGAGCGAAGTAGGATGCAATCGTGTCCGTGCCGTCCGTCAGGGTAAATTCGTAAAGATACGGATCCTCCGGCGTCCATAGGTGCGGCTCCGGGATCTCCAAAGTCACACGGTCTCCCATATACGTTCGTGTGATCCCCCCGGAAAGGGTAACGGTTTTTTCCGCATTTCCACCTTCGGTCTCGATGGTGATATCCTTGAGGGACGGAGTAAGCTTCAGGGAGCGGATATAGTTTTGCGGCACATACTCCAGCCATACAGGCTGCCAGATACCGCTCACGGGGGTATACCACATACCGCCCCGCTTTTTCCGCTGTTTGCCGTAGGAAAGGTTTTTATCCAGATCATCCCGCACTTCCACACGAAGATCGTTTTTCTTCGGCTTCAGGGCATTGGTAACATCAAGAGTAAAGCTGCCGTAACCGCCGATATGCTCACCAAGATATTCACCGTTGAGATACACCTTTGCGATCTGGTCTGCTGCGCCGAAATGGAGCAAAACCCGTTTTCCCTTTGTCTCATGCTCCGGATAAAACCGCTTGCGGTAAACCCATTTTTCTCCTTTCCGCAAGGTTCGCTCGATGCGGGAAAGACGGGATTCCGGAGGAAAGGGCACATGGATCTCCCCGATTTCCGTCTCCATGCCTTTCTTTTCCGCGGAAAGCCGCCAAAGTCCGCAAAGGGACTGCCATGCATCACGCTTCAGCTGCGGTCTGGGATGAATGTTCCATGCATTTGCATCCTCTTCAAAAGGGGTTTTCAGCCCGAATTCAAAAGCTTTTTCTTCCTTCATCCTCCGCACCTCCCTGTATCCCGAAGCTGCCAGAAGGCAACAGCGCTTGCAGCAGCCACGTTAAGAGAATCCACTCCCGCTGCCATGGGGATCTTAGCCGTGTAATCACAGCGGGCAATGGTCGCCGCTGAAAGGCCGTCCCCTTCCGTTCCCAAAACAATGGCAAGCCTGTCCTCCGCCATAAGCGCCGCATCGTCGATGCTGACGGAATCGTCGCTCAGCGCCATGGCGGCGGTTTTAAACCCCATGGAATGCAGCCGGACAAGGCCGTTTTCCGGCCACTCTTCGGGTGTTTCCCCAATTCTTGCCCAAGGCACCTGAAACACCGTACCCATGCTCACCCGAACCGCTCTTCGGCAAAGGGGATCGCAGCAGGATGGCGTAAGCAGCACCGCGCCGATCCCCAGCGCCGCAGCAGAACGGAAAATTGCGCCGATGTTGGTGGTATCCACGATGCCCTCAAGCACTGCGATCCTCCGCACCCCCTCACAGATTTCTTCCGGGGTCTTCGGTTTCGGTCTCCGCATGGCGCAGAGGATCCCACGGGTCAGCGGATATCCGGTAAGTCCGTCCAAAACCTCCCGCTGAGCAGTGTATACGGGAATATCCCCGCAGCGGGACAGGATATCCTTTGCCTGCCCTTCCAGATGCTTCCGCTCCATGAGGAGAGACACAGGCTCAACTCCCGCATCCAGTGCGGTGCCGATCACTTTGGGACTTTCCGCAATAAAGACACCCTTTTCCGGTTCGAGGCGGTTTCTAAGCTGCGATTCCGTCAGCCGTGCGTATACATCCAGTTCTGCAGCTGCCATATCTTTGATCTCAATTATGTGTGCCATGGGGACCTCCTTGCCGCGTTTGCGGTATAATCCCTATTATAAGAAGCGAATGCTCCCCTGTCAACGAAGGAGTAATGGAACAATTTTGTCTGAGTGCGGAAAAATCCACCGAAACCGCGCTTATTTCCCGATGACAAATACCTGCGTATCATGTAAAATAATCTTATCCCGCTTACAACAAGGAGGTACAGATATGAAGAATTATTCGATTATGCCTCTTCTTACCGATCATGTGGAAGAGATCTCGCAAGATGTTGTTGCGCAATACAAAAACGGCACGGCTACCCTCGCTCTGTTCTGCATGACCATGGTCCCCGAAGGTGACCCGGTGATCGACAAGGCTACACTTCTTTGCGAAAAGTATGTCCCCTTCCGCGATCGCATCCGCGAACTTGGTTATGACAGCGGCATTCTCGTGCAGGCAACCATCGGTCACGGCTACCCCCTGAACCAGCTTTTCCCCTTCCAGCAGAAGGTTGCCCTCAACAGTGGTGTGAAGGAATTCATCTGCTGTCCCTATGACGAAAATTACCGCAGATTTATGCGCAAGCAGTTTGCCACCCTCGCCTCATACGGTCCCAAGGAAATTATGGTGGACGATGACCACCGTCTCATGCACACATGGGGCCGCGGCTGTGCTTGTCCCCTGCACATGGCCGCCTTCAACAAAAAGGCAGGCACCAACATGACCCGGGAGGAGCTTTACGCCCATACGCAGGGAAGCAGTGAACTCGACAGGCATTATACCAGGATCTTTATCGAAACTCAGATGGAATCCGTTGTGGGCGCAGCAAAGGCTTACCGGGAAGGCATCGACAGCGTAGACCCCACCATCGCAGGTTCTTTCTGCTCCTCCGGCGAGGCTGCTGAGTTCGGTGTGGAAATCGCGACGGTGCTTGCAGGAAAAGGCAACCCCATCGTTGTGCGGCTCAATAACGATAACTACCATCCCGCAGGTGTGCGCGAATTCTCCGTCAGCATGTATAAGGCCGCTATTCAGTCTGCCGTCATGAACGGCAGAGCCGATGTGATCCTTGCAGAGACGGATACCTGCCCCCACAACCGTTACAGCACCGCGGCGCATCATCTGCACTCCCACTTCACCGGATCCATTCTGGAGGGCGCAGGCGGCTGCAAGCATTGGATCACCCGTATGCACACCTACGAGCCAAACAGCGGCAAGGCTTATCGGAAGATCCTCGGCAAACACAGAGGCTTCTACGAGGCGCTGAGCAAGCTTCGCCCCTCTCTCAAGTGGCTTGGATGCCGCATCCCCGTATCCACCGTTCCCGATTACGGTCTGCAGAACCCAAATATCTGGGAGCTGGAAAACGATGGTTTCTCCACCAATGTTCTGGAGCGGTTCGGTCTTCCCATGTACTTCTCTGCGCAGCCCGGCGGCGCTGTGTTTATTGACGGCTTCGGCGACTGGCGCTTTACCGATGAAGAGATCACCGAATTCTTCAAGGGTACGGTGTTCCTTGCCGCCGAGACTGCAAAGCGGCTCAACGAACGGGGTTTTCTGCAGTACACAGGCGTCGAAGTCCGGGAGTGGAACAAGCCTCTCACCGGCGGTGCAAACGCAATAGATGACGAAAGCATAGCCGGTCAGAAAAAGCCCATGGTTTCCGGTGAGCTTGTGCTTGGCAAGGAGCAGATCGTTGCCCAGAAGAACCCCATGGAGCTTGTACCCATCAACGATTCCGTCCGCTGGGATTCCACCGCATACCATCTCCACAACGGAACGGAAAAGCAGCCTCTTTTCCCTGCAGTCACCGTTTACAAGAATCCCCTCGGCGGCACCTCCGTCGTATTCTGCGGCACACCCAAGACAAAGCTGCACCACTCCGAAGGCTTCTCTTTCCTCAACGAGGTTCGGAAAAAGCAGTTCATCCGCCTGCTGCAGGAGACCGGAAATCTCCCCGTCTACTATCCTGATGATGCAGAGGTCTATTTCAAAGCTGCCGAGATGCCCGACGGCAACCTTTTCTGCGCATTCTTCAACATCTGCATGGATCCCATTGAGGAGATCACCCTCGTATGTGACCGTGAGATCACCAAAATCGAAAAGCTCACCGAGACAGGCGACCGCGCACCTGTGGAATTCACCGTAGAAAACGGAGTCATCACCGTTCACGAGCCTGCGCACATTCTTACCCCCGTTATGCTCTTCCTGTCCTAAATACCGCACAAACGCCCTGCAGCTGCATCGCTGCAGGGCCGAAGCCGATTATTCCCAAGTTTATTTTTGGAGGCAGTTATGGAACAGATCAAAAAAGCACTTACCAGCATTGGCGCCGATTACAAGCCTTTCCCCTTTTGGTCCTGGAACGACAAGCTCGATCCCGAAGAACTGAAAAAACAGATCCGCTGGATGAACGACAGCGGTATCGGCGGTTTCTTCATGCACGCAAGAAGCGGTCTGAAGACCGGATACCTTTCCGAAGAATGGCTGCACTGCATTGAAGAATGCAGCAAGGAGGCGGAGACGCTTGGCATGAACGCATGGGCCTACGATGAAAACGGCTGGCCCAGCGGTTTTGCAGGCGGCACATTTCTTGCCGAAGAAGAAAACCGGGATATGTACATTGAGCATACCGAAGGCCGCTTTGACCCCGAGGCAGACATCTCCTACTGCATGGATGGGGATGCCCTTATCCGCGTGGAAAACGGAGAAAACGGCAAGCTGTTTATGAACCTCTACCTCAAGCGTGCAGCATCCACCGCCGATATTCTCAACAGTGATGTCGTCCGCAAGTTCATTGACGCAACCCACGAAAAGTACAAAGCTCATTTCGGCAAGGATTTTTCCAAAAAGATCAAAGGCTTCTTTACCGACGAGCCCCAGTATTACCGCTGGAGCACTCCCTACACCACAATGATCCGGGAGTACTACAAAGAGACTTACGGCGAAGAGCTCTTCGACAGACTGGGTCTTCTGTTTGTGGAAAAGGAAGGCTACCGCGAGCTTCGCTACCGCTACTGGCTCAGCATGCAGAAGCTGATGCTGAAAAACTTTGCAAAGCAGGTCTATGACTGGTGCGATGAAAACGGCGTCCAGCTCACAGGCCACTATGTGGAGGAGCGGAATCTTGCCGGACAGCTCATGTGCTGCGCAGGGGTCATGCCATTCTATGAATACGAGCATATCCCCGGAATCGACTGGCTGGGAACTGACACCGACAGTGAGGTCGGTCCCAGACAGCTTGGAAGCGCTGCCTGTCAGCTTGGGAAAAAGCTCGTCATGACGGAATCCTTTGCAGGCTGCGGCTGGGATGTTACCCCTGCAGATCTTCGCCGTCTTGCAGGCTTCCAGTATGCCCACGGCATCAACATGCTCTGCCATCATCTTCTGCCCTATTCCGAGCGCGGTATGCGCAAGACCGACTGGCCTGCTCACTTCAGCGCTGTGAACCCCTGGGTAGAATCCGATTTCGCAGCTTTTAACGACTATTTCACCCGTCTCGGCTATCTGCTTGCAGAGGGCACGGAGCCTGTGAACGTTGCCATGCTCCATCCGATCCGCAGCAGCTACTTTGACTACAAGCGCGACGATGAATGCGTCTGCAATTCTCTTGAAGAACAGGACGCGAAGCTCCTTGCATCCTGCCGCGTGCTCTCCTCCCGGGGTGTGCAGTATCATTTCCTTGATGAGACGCTCCTGGAAGAACACGGCTTCGCCGACGGTGATATCATCGGCTGCGGCAAATGCAGCTACAAGTATCTTGTTATCCCGGATATGCTCACCATGGGTGCTCACACAGAACAGCTTCTCCGGAAGTTTGCGGAAAACGGCGGCAAAATTCTGCTGCTCGGCGCTGCACCCCAGTGGCTTGAAGGTCAGATACACGATTACAGCTGGCTGAAGTCCACCGTTACATTGGAGGAGATCCTTGCCGCACAGCCCTTCGTAATGGAAAACACAAATACCGAGCTTTACTGTGCCTGGCGCATATTTGAAGGCAAGCCTTTCCTCTACGTGCAGAATGCTTCCGCTACTGAGACCTACACCCAGACCTTCCGTTTTGCTGAAGACCTCCGTTCCTTCCGCGCACTGGATCCCATCACGCTGGAAGAGACCCGTCTCCCTCTCACCGTAACCGTTCATGAAAACGGCGGTCTGCTGCTCTTCCCGGAAGCAGAGGAAGCTCCCGAAACAGGCAATAAGCAGGAGATCCCCTTCCGCTTTGAAAACGCCGATGTCTCTTTTGCGCATAATCTCATGACGCTGGATCAGATCCGGTATTCCAAAGACGGCATAACTTATTCCGCCCCCATTCTGCGCCAGAAGCTCTTCCAGCAGCTTCTGGAAGAACGGTACGAGGGTCCCATCCGTCTGCGGTATGAATTCACCGTGGAGGAGCTTCCGGAAAAGATGCTGCTTCTGGCCGAAAAGGGCGAAGCCGAAGTCTTCATGCTGAACGGCACCGAATTTGCTTTTACCGCTCCTTACAAGGATGAACCTGCCCTTTGGGTCAGCGATGTTACAGGGCTTCTCAAAATCGGTGTGAACAGCTATGAGACCCTGCTTAACTGGCACCAGACGGAGGAGACCTACTACGCCCTCTTCGGGGAAAATGTCACCGAATCCTTGAAAAACTGCATCGTGTACGAAAGCGAGATCGCAGATGTCTATCTTGCAGGCAGCTTCGGTGTCACGGGCAGCTTCGAGTCCGTTGACGGAAAGATCGTCATCGGTCACAGCTTCTCCGTTGCAAAAGCCCCCAAGCAGATCACAGAGCCTGTTCTGGAGGGGCTCCCCTTCTTCCGCGGTGAGCTTACATTGAAGCAGAAGATCACACTGGATGATCCCAACACAGTGCTGAAGCTGGAAGGCAGATGGCTCATCGCCTCTCTCAAGGTAAACGGCAAGGATTGCGGAAAGCTTCTCTTTGACCGCAGAGCGGACATTTCTTCCGCCGCTGTCATCGGGGAAAATGAGATCGAAGCCACCTTCACGCTCGGAAACCGCAATCTTCTCGGACCTTTCCACGCTGTGGAAAGCGAGCGCACCTGTCTCGGTCCCGATGCCTATAACGGGTATGACCTTGCCCCTGCGGAAGACGGCAGCATCCGTTATAAGTTTTACCGCTTCTACGCTGACTGACCACTCACTTGAAAAGGAGAATCTACGATGAAGATTGCACAGCGGATCCATCTTTTCCAGCTTCTGAAGGACGAGGATTACGCCCGTCTTGTTGCTTTTTTGGATAAGCACCGCTCCTGTATGGATGAACTGACGCTCTTTACCGGCTTCTGCCATCACGGCGCCATCCCCCTTTCCGAGCTGCAGCCTCAGGCGGATATTCTTGCCCTTCGTGTTGCCGATCTCAAGAAGCGCGGATACAAGAGCGTTGGTCTCAACGTACATACCACCTTCGGCCATATTGACGAGGGTTACGATTACTACGGTCAGCCCTTCCACCCCATGGTAGGCTGCAAAGGCGACCTTGCAAAAAGCTGCTTCTGTCCCCAACATGCGGATATGCGGAAGTTCATTCTGGACAAATACACCATGTATGCCAAGTGCGGCCCCGACTTCATGTATGTGGACGACGATGTAAAGTACTTCTGGAACGGTGTAAAGTTTGCCTGCTTCTGCCCGGAATGCATCGCCCGCTTCAACAGGAAGATCGGCGCCGATTACACCCGGGAAACGCTGGTTGCCGCCATGGAAGAACCTGACAGTGTGCAGCTCCGCGCTGCTTGGGTGCAGGAGATCAGCGACAAGATCACCGAGCTCTTTGCCGACATCAAAAACGTCGTCCGCGCTGTTGACCCTAACATCCGCCTCGGCTTTGCCACCCAGCATCAGGGCTGGAGCACCTACAACGGCATGGATTTTGCAGCATGGCTGCCCGCATTGGACGCCGACTTTGCCCGCCCCGGCGAGGGTACTTACGATGACAAGACCCCGGTGAACCTCATCACCAAGGCTATTTCCTGCGCAAGACAGGCTGCCGAGTACCCCGCAAGCGTTACGGATGTTCAGTATGAGGTGGAGGATTTCCCCAACTACTCTCTGCTGCAGAAATCCACCCGCTTTAATCTGGGAGAATGTACCCTTGCCATCGCGCAGGGGATGAATGCCGTCCTGCTGAACACGCTCTCCCCCGATCCGGTAATGACCGGTCTTGATCTCGACCCCATGTACGATGCCATGGCAGCAGCCCGCATTGAATGGGACAAGATGGAAGCCTTTGCCAAAGGTATGCACGGCATCGGCTTCTACCCCGCCATTTCCACGAAGTATGACCAGCGCCGTCCCCTGCATAACGGAGAGAGCTTTTTTGTGACCTATGATGAGGCACCGAAGCACAACGTACTGCAAACCTACTCGCTGAGCCATATCGGCATCCCCCTTACCGTAGAGCCGCAGAATTCCTACGGCGCTGTGTTCACCGGAAATCTTGCCGACGGTTTCACCGATGAAGAGCTTCTGGGATTTTTGAAGACCTCCGTCATTCTGGATGCCGATTCCGTCCGTGCGTTCCAGCGCCGGGGTCTTGCAAAGTACATCGGCGTCACCTGCGACGACCGGGAATATACGGACAGTATCACAGAGGTCTTCACCGACCATCCCGTAAACGAAGGCCTTGTTGGCTTCAGCCGTGATGTACACCCCGCATTTTTCGGAAGCGGTGCGGCAATTCTGAACCCCATTGACGAAAACGTACAGGTCATCGGCAACCTTTGCGGTCTCCACGGGGAAAACCTCGGCGTCACCGCAGCACTCTTTGAAAACGAGCTTGGCGGAAGAGTCTGCATCCTCGGTTATGCTGCCTATCACAAGGTGGATTCCTACGCAAAGCTTCTGCAAATGCAGCGTGTATGCGCCTGGCTCGCCAAAGGCGAAAGCCTCACGAAGTTCTATGCCCCATGGCTTGCCGCTCAGTTTGTCCGCACCGACGGAAAGCGCACCATGGCAACACTTGTGAATCTCTCCCTCGATCCTGCAGAGAGCACGGAATTCGGCATCAAGGGTGCCAAAACCGCAACGCTTCTCTACCGCGGAGAGGAAATGGTACTTACCGCTAAGGAGCGGAACGGCTACGGTGTGTTCTCCGTTCCTCAGCTTCTGTCTCTTGAAACCGCCGTTCTCATGGCTGAATAACCCATATATGCATAAAAGTCCGGAGCAGGAATGCTCCGGACTTTACTATTTCATTGCATGAGCTCATCGCTGAGACGGATGATCTCGGGTGCGATCTTCGCGCGCTGTAGCTTGAGGATACGGTTATAAACAGGATAGGCAAGGCCGACAAGAACGATCCCGATAATGCCGATGATGATACCAAGCACCATGGACATACCTGCGGAAAGCTGTAAAAGCTTCCCGATTTCCGTCATGGCAAGGCTCATGCCGCTGCCCATGACGAGCGCTCCGACGATGCCGAGGATCAGCGACACAGCCGTCGCTTTGCCTGTCGCATCGGCATCCAACCTGCGCAGTCTGGCAAGCTTGTCCTCTTTTTCTTCCGGCGCTGCATATTTCATGCGGATTGCCTTGATCTCATCCTGCTCCCGGGCAGAATAGGTAAAGTGAAATGTATCGTGATTTTCCAATGTTTATTCCTGCTTTCTCTTTTTTGTTCCCTGCACGATCATATAAACCGCCATCAGAATAATGGTCAGGGAAACAGCGATCCCCGATGCGCACAGGAAGATCTGCCTCGTCTTCATATCCATCGTACCGTCCCCGAAGGTGGTCAGCATGGTGGATTCCAGCGTCAGCATGGAAACACAGGCAGAGGCAAGGCTGATGGCTCTGGAAGCGTTATACACGGGGCTGCCAAATTTTCTGTACTTGCGCACATTGACGATTGCCATGGTAAAGGACCCGAATGTATAGGCCGCCATGGCAATGGTAGTGATCTCGTCATGGCGGAAGGTTCGATTCCAGTAGACCATGAAGAAGATCATCAGCGCAAGCGCAAGATTCATCACAAGAAGCACGATGCCGCAAAAGCGGTATCGCTTCAACTCTTCCCGAAGATCCTCCCCGGGAATGTTTCGTGTTGTATAACGGGCAAGGAAAAACCGCATCACAGCCAGGGCAAAATAATATCCCGCAAGAGAACAGAACCAAAAGGTCTTATGGTGAATACCGAGACCAAGCTGCAGCACAGCATAAGCCCCATTCCACAGCATCGAACCGAACAGAGATATCTTTACGCGGAGCCTTGTATCTTCCCGCCACAGTTTTGCGTATTTATTTTCCCGTCTGAAGGTCCTTACCGCGTTTATGACTTTCGGCAGTCTGAAACACCAAACCGTAAGCGTATAAAAGGCCAGTACATAGGAAAGTATGGCAAAAACCGAATCCGATTTCAGAAAGCCGAGGGCATATACAACAAGCGCTGCGGAAACAGGCAGAAGGACGATCAGCACCGCAATGTGCGGGAACAGCAGGCTTTTGGCAAGCTTATTCCAATTCATATCATACTCTCCGGATCTTTACGGTAAATGTGGTGCCCACGCCGACAGTGCTTTCCACGGAGATCTCTCCCCGCAGGATATCCACAACACGTTTCACCAAAGCAAGACCAAGTCCGTTCCCCCGCACGGAATGGGAAGTATCTCCCTGATAGAACTTTTCAAAAATATGCGCCCCGACATCTGCGCTCATCCCGCATCCGGTATCCTTTACTTTAACCACCGCATAGTTCTCATCCGCTTCAAGAGAAACGCTGACCGTTCCGCCGGCTTCTGTAAACTTAAAGGCATTGGAAAACAGATTGTTCCATACAAGCTCAAGCAGTTCCTGATCTCCGTTTACCGAAATGCTTTCCGCAATATCTGTATCGATTTCAATTTTTGCCTGTTCCCACACATTTTCAAACCGCAAAAGGCATTCGCAAAGCTGCTCCCCCAGATCAAAGGTTTCTGCCTTGGGATAGATCTGCTGATTCTCCAGCCGATTCAGCTTCAGGATATTGGTCATCATCTCTGCCATCCTGCGTGCGCCGTCTGTCACGCCTTTTGCGTATTCAATTCGTTTTTCCCCGGAAAGCTCCGGATCCTGCAGAAGCATGCCGTAGTTTTGAATGACCGCAAGCGGTGTTTTCATCTCATGGGATACGTTTGCGATGAAATCCGTGCGAAGGGTTTCCACGCCGGAAAGCTCCTCCGCCATCGTATTGAAGCACTCGATAACCTGATTGAAGCTGTCGTCGGTCACAAATTTGCTCTGCGGCTTCACCCTGACGGAAAAGTCGCCACGAACGATTTTTTCCGCAGCTTCCACGATCCGTTTCATCGGATGCTCAACCGTGGCTTTTCTTCGCACTGCATCAATAACCGTGATGATGAGACTGAGAAGCGCAACATTCCAGAAAGTAACTTTTGCTGCCGCGCTGATGTTCTCCACCGTAAGCGTAGGCTGCAGAGTATCCCGCAGGGTGGAAACAAAGAGCATGGTGCAGCAGGTGATCACAAATGCCACAAGGAGGAAGAACGCAAAAAAGTGGTTTACCGACTTTAAAATCTTTCTGAACATTTCTTCCTTTTTCATTTGAGCACCGCCTTGTAACCAAGTCCGTGAACGGTTTTGATCTCAAAATCATCGCAGGCCGCAAGCTTCGAACGAAGCTTTGTCATATAGACATCCACCGCTCTCGGTGCGGTCTCCGTATCCGCATCCCAGAATTCATCCATCAGCTGCGTTCGGGTAAAGGTCTTTTTGGGATAGCTGAGAAGCTTATAGAGAATGCTGAATTCCCTGTTTGTCAGCGGAATTTCCTCATCCCCCAGATAAGCTGTATGCTCATCCGCATCCATAACAAAATCCCCGATCTCCAGCTTTCTGGAGGATGCGATCTTTGCACGGCGGAGCAATGCACCGATCCGCAGGAAAAGCTCGTCCAGATCAATGGGTTTCACCATGTAATCGTCCACACCGATGCGGAAGCCTCTCTGCTTTGAGGCGATATCATCCCGAGCCGTCATAAAGAGGATGGGGATATTTTCGTTGAGTTCACGGACATTTGACGCAAATTCAAAACCGTCGATCCCGGGCATCATGATGTCGGATACGATAAGGTCAAACATATTCTCGTACAACGCGTCATACGCCAGGCTCGCATTCAGACAGCCAACAGCTTCATAGCCGCTGTGATTCAAAAAGGAACAGACTGTCTTATTCAGTTCCCGATCGTCTTCCACAACCAAAATCTTAAACATTCCGCAACCTCCGTAACGCTCTGTAGCGATTATAGATTATACCACCCAAATGTTAAAGTTTTGTTTATGTTTTGAACCGCTACAAAGATTCGAACAAAAAATGCAGTGCCCTGCACTGCATTTTTGCGTGGGTCAGTTTTCGTTTGCCACAAGCTTGTCGCTGAGCGCGATGATCTCGGCTGCATATTTCTTTCTGCGTGAGGCAAGAAGCTTTTTATAGACAGGATAGTTGATCACGACCATGACGAGACCTGCGATCCCGATAAAGATTCCGCACGTCATGGGGTCAGCGATACCAACTGTCTCTGCAATTTCCGTCATCACAAGACTCATCCCGCTGCCCATGACCACAGCACCGATGCTGCCGAAGATGTAAGCAAATACGTTCGCGGGCCGCTTCACCTTGGAATCCAGCTTCTTCAGTTCATCGATCCCGGAGTATTCCTTCTCGGTATACTGGGTGCGGATCTTCTGCACAAGAAAATTCTGATCGTTCTTATTCATTTTCATTTCTCCTCTTCCTGATATTTCTTTACTGTTTACCGGAAAGCCGTGCTTTGGCTTCCTCAACGCTCTCGCCTTCTTTGGCAAAGAGCTTCTCCACGCACTTGTCGGTGACCTTCCCGAAGCCGTCAACAACGCCGTTCTCGATCTTCCTGTAGCCTTCCACCACACCGTTTTCGATCTTCTTGTAACCGACAACAACGGTGTTTGCGATCTTTTCATTCATTTCTGCAAGCTTAGCCATGGTTTATTCTCCTTACCGATTTGTTATGGCTGAAGTATACCCCTGTGTTGTTTATAAGTTTTTTGCGAAATGTTTCCGTGATATTAAAATACACCTTTCTGACCGAAATCAGAAAGGTGTTTTCCTTGCGGAATGGCTTCCGTTTTCCCGAAAGCCATATTGTTATGCTTCAAAGTATCCTAACCGATGGTTTTCTCGGATCATCCAGCCGCTTTCCGTTTCCGTCAGCCGCACAATGCCCATGATCCGCAGGGGTTCTTCCGGAAAGTCCGAATATCCGTATTCCAGCCACACATCCCCGTTTTCCTCCTGCCAGCCCGCTGTCAGTGTGACCCACTGACAGAGCGACATATCATTAATCATCAGATAATAGGCATCATACTCAGGAACGTAATACATCAAATCCGAGCCAACCCCGTTTGTCTCAGCGATCTTAAGCCCCATATAGCGCATCAGAACAGCTTCCGCATCCGCAGATGTGATCTTGGTCAGGTCTCCGCGCCAAAGCTCTTCCAGCGGTATCCCTCTTGCATCCGCAATGGCAGTGTATACCGTTTCGTGTTCGTGCTCAGGTGCCTGATTTTCCACCGTTGTCCCTTCATAAAAGAGCTGTCTCAGGTCCACATCCTCCGGGCAGTCGTAATCACTGGCCAGAAAGCGATTAGCCGTTACACTGCGGTCTGTGCCTGAGAAATACTCCGTCTGAAAATATGCCATATCCTCATCGGAAAGCGCCTGCACATCTTCCGGGATCCACCGCTGTGCAGCCTCCGGTGTCCATGTCCCCAAAGGCGATGGTCTCGGAATGGGCGAAATGAGCACGACCGGTTCCTCAGTGGGAGCAGGTGACGGTTCGGGGGTCGGTTCCGGGGTCGGGACATCGGTCACTGTGATCATGATGGAATCCTCCGGGTCTTCCGCGCTGTCCCGGGAGTTATTGCCGCAGCCGGCCAGAAGCAGAAACAAAACCGCAAGAAGTATTGCCGGCATGGATTTCATTCGTGTTCCCTCCCTTTTTTCAGCTTGTCATTCTTCCTCCGCCTGCGCGCAGGTCATGTTGTACATTTTCATTTTATCATCTCTGCTATTTTTCGTCAATATGGCAATCCGTACATAAAAAACGCACCTCTCCGTTCAGCCGCAGAGAGGTGCGTTCACTTATTTCTTTTCCCATGCTTTATAGGCGCTCGCCTGTTCATAAAGCCGTATGTAGCTTGCATGGCGTGACTTTGCGATCTCCCCCGCTTCCACCGCTTCCAGCACCGCGCATCCCCGTTCTTTCACATGGGCGCAGTCGGCAAAACGGCATTTGCCGTAATAGGGTGCAAATTCCCGAAAGGTGTGCTGCAGCGCTGTCTTGTCGTTGAGATCCATCAGCTCCGTGTCAAAGGCAGCAAAGCCGGGGGTATCGGCAATTTTTGCCCCGCAGGACAGGGTGAAAAGCTCCACATGCCGGGTGGTATGCCGTCCTCTTCCAAGCTTCTCGCTGACCTCCCCGACCTTCAGGGTAAATCCGGGCTCAAGCGCGTTCAGTACGCTGGATTTCCCCACACCGGAGTTTCCCGTAAAAGCCACGATTTTTCCGGCTATCGCTTCCCGCAGTTCTTCGATGCCGAGACCCGTTACCGCACTCGTGCGGATGGTGCGGAAACCTGCCTTCGTATAGAGGTCATAAAGCGCATCCCCGGGGTGAAGGTCTGCCTTATTGATGCAGATCACAGGCTCGCAGTTCCTGTCCTCCGCCACAGCCGCCATGCGGTCAATGAGGAAAGGGTCTGTGATAGGGTTCACAAGAGAGGCAAAGATCACCATACAGGACACGTTTGCCACCGGAGGACGGATAAATTCATTGATCCGCGGCAAAATTTCCTGCACGGTCCCGCTTCCGTCCGGACCAACGCCAACCACAACATGATCTCCCACCAGAGGGGACAGGCCGTCCCTGCGAAACTTTCCACGAGCACGGCAGCGGATGACGTTTCCGTCATCCGCCTCCACATCGTAAAATCCGCTCAGTGCGCGGAATATGATTCCTTCCGCCTTCGTCATATCAGGGAGCCACCGTGGGAGACACAGCAAGCGCGCCGTTGGATACATACAGCTTGATCTTTGTATGGATCTCCACGGAATAGTCCGCGGGCACGCTCTGATAGATGACCTCGCCTTCAGGCTCACTGCTGTCCTGATATTCTGTGGAATAGCTGAGATCGTACTCCTCCAGAAGCGAGATGGCCTGTGCAAGGCTCAAGCCTTCCACATCCGGAACATCCACCATCTGGACGGAAGGTCCGCTGCTGTAGGTCACATAAACGGTCATGCCTGTAGTAAGGCTTTCCCCTGCTTCGGGGATCTGGCTGATGACATAGCCGGTCGTCACATCGTCATCCAGAACAGGCTCCATATCGATCACAAGATCCAGATTCAGCGCCTCCAGCTCGTACCGCGCTTCCCGGTAATCCTTGTTCACAAGATCCGGCATGCTCATGACATTCTGACCACTGGACACGGTGAGGGTCACTTCAATGCCGTCATCCAGAACTGCGAGCTGACGGTTTGCGGAGGGAGACTGTGAGAGGATATAGCCTTCGGGGTACTGCTCGTTTGCCTGATAGGTGATGTTAAAAATGTAGGTCCCGTTGTAATCGGGATCATTCTGGATCACATCCACATAGCTTCCCACAAAGCTGGGCATGGTGATGCGCCGTTCCTGAGGATCGAGCCAGCCCTTGAGCGCAGTGCGCCACATAAAGAGGAACAGCACAAGGATCACCGCCAGAACGCCGAAAACACCGACAAACATACTGGTACGTCCCGCTCTCTTACGGCGGCGGCGGAATTCGCCGGCAGAAACCCGCTGCCCTGCAGGATTTGTGGTGCGGGGCTTTGCAGGCTGACGGGAATGCTTTACCATACTGCCTGTATTTTCTTCCTGGGGCTGGTCTGCAGAGGCGAGCACAGCAGAGGCGTAGCCGAACTTGATATCGGGGTTCTTGCGGAACTCTTCCAGATCGCGGAGCATTTCATCTGCAGAGCGGTACCGCTTCTCAAGCTCCTGACGCATGGCCTGAACGGTAATATCCTCAAGACCTGCAGGCACATCCGGATTCAGTTCGCGAGGCATAACAGGCTTGGAATTGATGTGCTGGATGGCAACGGAAACGGCGGTTTCCCCGTCAAAGGGAACGCGGCCCGTAAGCATCTCATACATGACAACACCAAGGGAATACAGGTCGCTGCGGGTGTCCACAGCAGCACCCTTTGCCTGCTCGGGAGAAATGTAATGTACGCTGCCAAGAGCCTGCTGGGTCAGCGTATTTGCCTTTGACTGGAGGCGGGCAATGCCAAAGTCGGCCACTTTCACGCTTCCGTCCTTGAGAAGCATGATGTTGTGGGGCTTAATGTCCCGGTGGACGATCCCACGGGAGTGGGCATGGCTCAGCGCCTTGCAGATCTGTGTGGAGAAGTGCAGCGCTTCCTTCCAGTTCAGCATCCCCTTGCGCAGGATATACTGCTTCAGCGTAATGCCCTCAATGAGCTCCATGACGATATACTCGGTCTCTCCGGTTTTGCACACATCATAGACTGCCATGATGTTGGGGTGACTGAGCATAGCGACAGCCTGAGATTCCGCCTGGAATCTGCGGCGCACATCAGCATCCCTTGCAAGATCCTCCTTGAGGATCTTCACGGCAACAAAACGGTTCAGCCGATGGCATCTTGCCTTGTATACAAGCGCCATACCGCCTTCGCCGATTTTTTCCAATATTTCATATCGGTTGTCGAAATAACGACCGATGTATTTATCATTTGCTTCCATGTGTTATCCTCCTCAGGATCACTTTTTGAGCAGCACCGCCGTCACATTATCCGGGGCGCCTCTCGACACTGCGATCTGTACCAGCCTCTGGCAGCAATCCTCGCTGTCGCCGCCATGCAGCACCTCAAAAAGGATCTCCTGATCGCTTACGATACCCGTCAGACCATCAGAGCACAAAAGTATGTACTCGCCCTTCCTGATCTGCGGGCAGAAAATGTCTGCTGTTACCTGTTCTGCGGTCCCTACCGCTCTTGTGATGAGATTTCGTCCCGGGTACCTGACGGATTCCTCCCGGGTAAGCTGTCCCCTGCCGATAAGCTCTTCTACAAGGGAATGGTCTGTGGTGATCTGACTGATCCCCGCGTCGCTGATGTGATAGGCACGGCTGTCACCGACGTTGAGCACAACAGAAACATCCTCCGTCACAGCAGCTGCCACAAGGGTCGTTCCCATGCCGCTGAATTCCCGGGAGGAGAGGCTCATTTCATACACAGCATCATTTGCCGAAACGACGCCCATGCGCATTAACTCCGAAAGCATGGAACGGGAGATCTTCCCGTCCACGCCGTCATGAACGATCTCCGTGAAAACGCTGATGGCAAGACTGCTTGCCACATTTCCGCTTTTTGCACCGCCCATACCGTCGCAGACAGCCGTAAGCGCCCACCCCTCATCCGGTTTGCAAACCGCGTGGCAGGCATCCTGATTCTGTGTTCTTTTCGGGCCTTTATCCGTACATGCCCAAACTTTCATCCCGTCACTCCTGTCTGTCTCTCACGTTTTCTTCTAAGCTGGCCGCAGGACGCGTCAATGTCGCCGCCCAGCTTTCTGCGGATGGTCACATTGACTCCGTATTCCTTCAGTATACCCACAAAACGCTTGAGGTTATCCGGTTTTGAAGGCTTTAATGGGCTTTCTTCCACTTCATTGAGCGGAATCAGATTGACATGGCTTCCCGTATGGGCAAGCCTGCGCCCAAGAAGCTCCGCGTGCATCTGTGTGTCGTTCACGCCGTCGATCATGGCATATTCAAATGAGATCCGCCGTCCCGTTGCCGCAAAATACCTGTCGCAGGCTGCAAGCAGTTCATCCACATTGTACCTGCGGTTAATGGGCATGATCTTCTGTCTTGTCTCGTCATCCGGTGCATGGAGCGATACCGATAAAGTTAATTGTAAATCCAATTCACGGAGTTTGTCAATCTTTTCTACGATCCCGCAGGTCGAGAGGGAAATATGCCGCATACCGATCTGGATTCCATCCTGGTGATTCACAAGCTGCAGGAACTTTGTCACATTCTCAAAGTTATCCAACGGCTCACCGATCCCCATAAGGACAATGTTATTGATCTTTACGCCGGAATCCTTCTGCGAAAAGAGCACCTGATCCAGAAGCTCCCCGGAAGAAAGATCCCTTATCTTGCCGCCGATGGTAGATGCGCAGAAAGCGCAGCCCTGACGGCAGCCAACCTGTGAGGAGATGCAGACGGTGTTCCCATGGGCATAGCGCATGACAACACTTTCCACGCTGTTGCCGTCCCATAGCTCCCAAAGGTATTTTACAGTCCCATCGGAAGAGACCTGTTTGCGCAGCACTTTCGGGGAGGTAAAACGGTATTTCTGCTCCAAAGCTTCCCGCAGAGCAAGGGGAAGATCTGTCATTTCCGCAAAGGAGGCCGCCTGCCGGTGGATCCAGCGGAAGACCTGTTTTGCTCGAAATGCCGGAAGTCCCATGGCTTTGAATTCCGCAGCCAGTTCCTCCGGAAGCAGCGTTTTGATTTCAGTCCTCTCCATGCGTCGTATCCCTTCTGAGTTTTGCCGCAAAAAATCCATCCGTCCCATCCTTATGAGGCCAGAACGTTTTCATTCCCTCCGGTGCTTCTGCGCCGGGCACTGAAAATGCTTCAAGATGTGTATCCTTCCGCTCATGCAAAAAGGCGTTCACCACATCTTCGTTTTCTCTCTGCAGCAGCGTACAGGTGGAATACAGCAGCACGCCGCCGGGTTTTACATAATTTATCGCATTTTTCAATATGGCAAGCTGGATTTCGGGAAGACCTTTTGTTTCTTCGTCTTCCTTATACCGCACATCGGGATTTTTCCGCATTGTGCCGAATCCCGAGCAGGGCACATCCGCGATCACCACATCGGCGATCTCTTTCATCGCGCTGCAGTACACACTGCCGTCCATGGGCGCAGTGCGCATAATGGTGATCCCCAGCGTTTCCGCCATGGCATCCATGCGGGAAAGCTTCTTTTCCCCGATGTCAAAGGCGCGCAGATCCCCCTTATTCAGCATATCCGAGGCTGCCGCAAAGGATTTCCCACCCGGTGCTGCACAAATATCAAGCACAGTCATGCCGGGCTTGATGCCTGCAGCCGTCACAGCACACCGCGCGGCAGGATCCTGCACCCAGCATCTGCCGTCACGAAGTGCGGACAGTTCCGCAGGCGCCCCCTGCCCGGAGAGCACAAACGCTCCCTCGCACCAGGGATGCCTTACTGCACCGAGATCGGAAAGCTCAGCTTCAAGCTCATCTGCAGTGGTCCTGATCCTGTTTGTCTGCAGCGTCACAAAAGGCTCCTCATTATCGGCAGCGAGCAGCGCTTCGCACTCCGCAGCGGAAAGTCTGGTGAGAAACTGTTCCACAAGCCATTTCGGATGGCTGTACCGCAGGGAAAGGCTCTCCGCAAGGTCAGAATGCTTTACCGCGGGAAGTCCGCCTCTTTCCGCTGCGACTTTCCGCAAAACAGCATTTGCCAGACCGGAGGCACGGATATTTACAAACTTTTTCGTGAGTTCTACGCCCTGAGACACAGCCGCATTTACCGGAATGCGGTCAAGAAACAAAAGCTGATAGGCAGAAAGCCGCAGAATATCCAGTAGCTGAGGCTCCAGCTTTTCGCAGGGTGTGGAAAGATGCCTTGCCAGAATCCAGTCAAGATACATTCTGTTCCGCAGTACACCCCTGCAGATCCTCTGGGCAAGGGCGGCATCACGGGTATCCAGCTTTTCCCTGCGGATCGCTGCATCCAGCGCATCCTGAGGCCAGACACCGCTGCGCCGAAAGGCGGTCAGCGCCTTCAGCGCCGCAACACGTCCTCCGCTCAGCACAGAGGATGCCCCCGGAAATAATCGGCGGCAGACATACGCTTTCCGCCGGGTGCCTGCACCTCTGCGATCACCACGGTACCGTCTGCGCAGGCGACTTCAAGTCCGTTCTTTCCTGCTGCAACAACCTCTCCGGGTGCCTTGTCCGTCTTTTCACTGCCCGCTTTAGCACGGAAGAGCTTAAAGTTCACGCCGTTCAGCTCTGCTGTTGCGGTAGGCCAGGGATCAAGTCCGAGGATCTGGGAAACGATCTCACCGCGGGTCTTGGACCAGTCTACAGGAGAGAGCTCTCTTGTGAGCATAGGCGCAAAGGTAACCTGGGTTTCATCCTGCGCGATCCCAACCGCAGTACCGTCTTCGATCTTTGCAACAGTTTCCACAAGAAGCTCAGCACCGAGCCCTGCCATTCTCTGATACAGTTCACCGGAGGTCTCTCCGGGAAAAACAGCGGTCTTCTTCACACCGATCACATCTCCCGCATCCATCGCCTCGGCAAGATACTGTGCGGTGACGCCGGTTTCCCTCTCCCCGTTCAGGACAGCCCACTGAATCGGAGCAGAGCCGCGGTATTTGGGAAGAAGCGAACCATGGATATTGATGCAGCCCTTAGGCGGGATATCCAGAAGCGCCTTGGGGAGAAGGCGGCCGTATGCCACAACAACGATGAGTTCGGGAGCAAGATCGCGCAAAAGCGCCTCAGCCGTACCGTCGCGAAGCTTTGTAGGCTGATAAACGGGAATATTCAGTTCCAGCGCAGCTTTTTTCACCGCGCTCATTTCCAGCTTCATCCCCCGGTTTTTGGGTCTGTCCGGCTGGGTAAACACGCCGCAGACTTCATGTCCCGCAGCATGGACGGCGCGGAGGGATATTTCCGCAAAGTCCGGCGTCCCCATAAAGAAGATCCTCACTCCTCGGATTCCTCCTCTTCCCCGTACATCTGCGCAAGCTCTTCATCTGTAAGCATACGCTCGGCAAGCTCCATGAACATACGGCCTTCCAGATGGTCGATCTCATGACAGAAGCAGCGGGCGGTAAGACCCGTACCGGTAACTTCAAAGGGGTTACCGTCACGGTCAAAGGCTTTCACGGTAACCACCTCAGGACGGGTGACAACACCGTATTTTCCGGGATTGGAAAGGCAGCCTTCTGCACCTGTCTGCTGACCGGAGAAAGATACGATCTCGGGGTTAATGAGCTCAATGATCTGTTCCTCGTCGGTAAGTCCTTCCTGATTGGTATCCATGACAAGCACGACACGGCGCAGCACCCCAACCTGCGGCGCAGCAAGCCCGACTCCGCCGGAATCCAGCAGAGTATCCCGCATATCGTCCAGAAGTGTATGAAGACGTGCATTGAAATCGGTCACTTCTCTGCAGCGCTTTTCCAGTACGCTGTCACCGACTTCCACGATATAACGCAGTGCCATGTTTATTGTCCTTTCTCAGTCCAGAGGATCATTGTCCGCAAAGGCGGACAGTCCCCGGTTTTCTTTGTCATTGGAAAATGCGCAGATCAAATGGGAAATGGTCTCCCGAATGCGCTTTGTGGCTTTGCAGGAAAGGGTGATCCTGTACCGGTAGCGCATATTTACCTTTGCCACGCTTGCAGGCGCAGGTCCGAGAACACGCACACCTTCAAGATCTGCAAAATAATGTCTGAAGGAATCACGCAGCTTCACACAGCCCCGCAGTACAGCAGCTTCTTCAAGCCCTGTTACCGTAACGGTAAACAGATCGGCTGCAGGAGGCGCCTGCATTGCCTGACGCAGCAGGATCTCTTCCTCATAAAACCCCATATAGTCCTGCTTTGACGCAAGACGGATGATCTCATTTTGCGGTGTGAAAGTCTGGATCACCGCTCTGCCGCTTTTTTCTCCCCGCCCGGAACGGCCAACTACCTGTGTAATGAGAGAGAATGTCCGTTCATGAGCGCGGTAATCGTTCACATACAGCGACTGATCCGCAGAGATCACCCCAACAAGGGTGACGTTTTCAAAATCAAGTCCCTTGGTCACCATCTGGGTGCCAAGGAGGATCGGCACTTTCTCTTCCCGGAATCGGGAAAGCAGTGTCTCGTGGGAATGGGCTGCGGCAACTGTATCCGTATCCATGCGGATGATCTCCGTGCCGGGCAGCAGCTCTTTCAGTTCTTCTTCAACCTTTTGGGTACCGGCTCCCGTAAATTTCAGCTGTCCGCCGCATTCGGGACAAACGCCGGGCACCTGCTGCACAAATCCGCAGTGGTGGCACATAAGCTTCCGGGAAACCCCGTGATATGTCAGGGATACGGAACAGTTCGGACAGGTATATACATATCCGCATTCCCCGCAGACAACAAAGGATGCTGTCCCCCGTCGGTTTAAGAAGAGAATACTTTGCTCCCCGCGATCCAGATTCTCCTGCAGTTCCCGCAGAAGAACGGAACTGATATTCGTGCCGTTGCCGTTTTTCAGCTCCCTGCGCATATCTGCCGTATAGACCGGCGGGAGACTTCTTGCGTTGTAGCGCCCCTTCAGGGTAAAAAGCTTGTACCGCCCGGTTTGGGCACTGTACATACTGTCCACTGAAGGCGTTGCAGAACCGAGAAGCAGGAGTGCACCCGATTGCGCACATCGGTACTTTGCCACATCCCTGGCATGATACCGGGGAGAGTTTTCTGATTTATAGGTATGCTCCTGCTCTTCATCAATGACGATAAGACCAAGCTCTTTCACCGGCGCAAAAACAGCAGATCTGGTTCCGATAACGACCTTCACGCTTCCGCTTCGGATCCGTTTCCACTCATCATACCGCTCTCCCATAGCAAGAGAGCTGTGAAGAACCGCGATCTGGGAACCGAAGTGGGCGGAAAAAACCGCAACGAGCTGCGGTGTCAGGGCGATTTCGGGAACAAGCACAATGGCGCTCTTCCCCTGCTGCAGTACCTTTTGGATAAGCCGGATATACACGGAGGTTTTTCCGCTTCCGGTTACGCCAAAAAGCAGCGCAGCAGCGGCACCGCTTCCCAAAAGACTGCAAAGACCGTCATAGGCGGTCTGCTGTTCTTCGGTAAGAACGATCTCATCAGCCCGCTCCACGTCATCATAGACCTGACTGCGGAACACCTCTCTGGCCTCCAGCTCCAGATACCCCTGCTCCTCCAGTGCCTTTACCGAGGCAATAGAAGCCCCCGTAAAGGTTCTCAGATCCCGCAGGGATACCGGCCCCGTAACTGCCAGAAGGCGCAGAACGCCCGCCTGCTGCCTTGCACGCATACGCTTCTGCTCTGCAGCTTCCATGGCCTCCTCGCCGCTGACAAGGAGATTTGCAAAAAGCTCCACCTTGTCCTTTGCCCGACGCTCACCATCGCGAAACCACATGCCCGAGGGCAGCATGGCATGGACCGCTTCATACACCGTGCAGAAGAAACGCTCCCGCATCCACAGCGCAAGCCGGATCTGCTCCTGTGACAGCACAGATTCCTCGTCCAGCAGGTTTACGATGCACTTCGGCTTATCGTAAGAGGGTTCTTTTTCCAGAGAAAGAACGATCCCTTCGGTTTTGGTGTTCCCCTTCCCGAACGGAACCGTCACGCGCATCCCCGGAAGCACAAGGCCTGTAAGCTCCACGGGGATCCTGTAATCATAGGGCTTATCCAGCGCAAAGCGGGCGGTATCCACAGCGATCCTTGCGTATTGCCGGTCTTCCATGCGGATCCCCCCCTTCACGAATTACGGATCACTCCGCTGCGGATACAGCCTGTGCCTTGACCTTGCCCTCTGCGATCTCCTTGACCGCGAGAGAAACGGGCTTCTCGTTGAGCTGCTCGCCTTCATCCTCAGCTTCCTGCGCAATTTCCCGTGCGCGCTTTGCGATCACGTTCACCAGCATATAGCGGCTTTCAATGTTCTTCAGAAGTTCGGGCATAGTGGGATACAGCATCATATCTGCATCATTCTCCTTTCAAAATCCCGTGGCTGCGGTCCATGATCTTCATGAGATCTTCGGCTGCATCACTGACGGTGTTGTTTACAACGATATAATCATAGGCTCCGGAAGCATCCAGCTCCCGTTTGGCGGCCTGAAGCCGCAGGAGAACCTTCTCCTCAGATTCCGTTCCCCGACCACGGAGACGCTTTTCCAGCGTTTCCCAATCGGGAGGCGCAATAAAGACGGAGATTGCTTCCGGCATTTTCGCCTTCACATTCCGCATTCCCACGCTCTCGATATCCAGAAAGACATCCTTTCCGGCGTTGAGACTGTCATAAATCGGCTGTGCGGGAGTACCGTAGCGGTTTCCGCTGTAACCGGCGTGCTCAAGAAGCATATCCTCCTCAAGCAGCGCATCATACTCCTCATCGGAAATAAAGTGATAATGAACTCCGTTTTCCTCACCGGGTCTGGGTCCTCTTGTGGTCACGGATACGGAAAAGAAGATGTTCGGTCTGTGCTTGAACACTTCCTTCAGCACCGTGCTCTTCCCCACACCGCTGGGACCGGAGAGGATAAAAAGTCTGCCTTTTGTGTCAGTCATCCGGATCCTCCTCTGTTTCCTTATCTGTACGGCCGGCAAGTCTTCCGGCTACGGTTTCCGGCTGAATGGCGGAAAGGATCACATGTCCGCTGTCGGCAACGATGACCGCTCGTGTCCGCCGTCCGTAGGTCGCATCAATAAGCTGACCTTTTTCCCGGGCATCGGAGATGATCCGCTTAATGGGTGCGGATTCCGGACTGACAATGGCAACAAGCCGGTTTGCGGACACCATGTTGCCGAAACCGATATTGATGAGCTTCAAAGGGCTTCCTCCTTATTCCACATTCTGGATCTGCTCTCTCAGCTTTTCGATCTCGCTCTTCAGCTCCACCACGAGCTTCGCCATCTCGGCATCGTTTCCTTTGGACCCGGTGGTGTTCGCCTCACGGTTCATTTCCTGAATGATGAAGTCGCACTTCTTACCGATGGGCACATCCGTTTCCAGAAGTGCACGGAACTGCGCAATGTGGCTGCGCATACGCACGGTCTCTTCCGCCACGGCAACTTTATCGGCAAAAATTGCAGCCTCCGTCACAATACGGGCTTCGTCAATGTTTCTGTCTTCCAGAACGGTACGAAGCCGGTTTTCCAGTCTTGTGCGGTACTCTTCCACGATTTTCGGCGAGCGCTCTTCCACAAGTCCCGTAAGCTCTTCCACACGGGTAAGTCCGCTTTGCAGGTCGCGGTAAAGCTTTTCGCCTTCCCGCCGGCGCATTCCGCAGAAATCGTCAAGAGCGGCGGAAAGCACACCGGCAATATCCTTCCCGATGGTCTCCACATCCGCTTCCTTCTTCTCCATAAGGAAGATATCCGGAAATCTGGCAAGCGCGCCTGCGGTAAGGTCGTTCTTCAGTCCTTCGCGGGCAGCAAGCTCTGCATAAGCGGCAGTATATGCATCCGCAAGAGGTCCGTTGACCTTTACCGCAACATCGTCTGCCCGGGAAGCATCAATGGTCACATAGACCTCAAGCTTACCACGGTTTACACGCTGCTGGATTACGCTCTTCAGCGTTTCTTCCACAGCGGCATAGCCTCTGGGCAAACGAATAACGCAGTCCAGATACCGGTTGTTTACGCTTTTGAGTTCGACCGTGATGTCCAGATTTCCCGAAGCGCCCTTCGCGCTTCCATAGCCAGTCATACTGTGAATCATGATTTACCTCTTTTGATCTTCGGTGAAAGCTTAAGGATGTACAGTTCCGCAAGTCTGGATACTCCCAGATCATAGGGCACAAACAGGATGTTCGCTGCCGCATAGGCAATTATCCTGCTGCCGCCGACTAAGGAGAGATCCGGTGCCGCAGTTCCCAGCAGAAACAGCACCGCTGTTGCCGCCGCATTGAGCACCAGAAGCTTCGCCCCCCAGCGGAGAACGCCCCTCTGCAGCCTGTCCGTCAAAAGCTTTACTGCCGGATAGTAGCCGAAAAAGAGAAGATAGAAAAATGCCGGAGTCTTGTCCCCTGCCAAAACAAGAGACAAAACCGAAGAAACCAGATAAACCGCACATCCGGGAACGATTCCCAGTTCTACAACAGCTGCAGCCGTAAAAAGTGAGCTTACTGCAGCAAAGGCAAGCTGCCCTGTGGGAAAGGTTCCGGAAACGGTGAGACAGATCACTGTCAGCGCGGAAAGAATCGCGGGAAACGTGATACGAAATGCTTTTCCGCGCATCTCAGCACCTGCAGCAGGCATCCGCACAGATCATCATCGTGCAGATATCGCAAAGATCTATGCCGTGGTGCTGATACCCGGCAGGACGATAGGTGCTGTCTGCATTCTGCATTCTTGCGTAAGCCTGACGGTATTCCATATTGGAAGGTTCCATATTGACCGCACGGCGGAAATATCTTTGCGCCTCATCAAGCCAGCCTTTTCTGTAGCAGAGACTTCCCATAAGGAAATTCCACTCCGCATTGCGGTTGGCGGAGCTTTCCAGAATACGCTCGGCATAGGCAAGGTCGCCGGAATTGATGGCAGAGCGCACACCGGCAAACTCAGCACTGCCCCGGCTTTTATAGGAGCTGCTGCCGGAGTATCCGGAATTGTCGGAGCTTCCCCGTTCGCGCATTTTCTGGATGGCGTCGTAAGCCTCGTTGATCTCCTTCATTTTTTCCTGTGCAAGATCCGCGAGGGGGTTGTTGTTATAATTATCAGGGTGATATTTTTTCACCAGATCACGGTACTTCTTCTTGATCTCCTCATCGGAGTCGCTGGGGGAAGCACCGAGAACCACATAGGGATCATTCATGATTTTCTCCTGTCCCCGTCATCGGGGAAGACCGTCCCGTTCATGACGGAATGTTCCGCTGAGCACCTGTCCGCTCACCTGTGTCATACCCAGATAGAGAATATTGCGCAGGATCTCTGACCAGCAGTTTTCTTTCAGAAGTTCAAAAGCCGCTGCCGCCAAATTTTGAGAATGTGCAAGGGTGATCTCCAGATATGCCTTATCTTCTTCGGAAAGGGATTTCCCGTTCAGCGCAAAACGTCTGTCCACAGGGTTGTACTGCCCGTTTTTTCTATCCTTTTCCAGATCGTCGACCGCATCCACGATATAGATCCATCGGCCGACATGGTATAAAAGCTGCTCCAGTATCCGCTTTTCATCACCGCTGCGTGACTCTGCGCAGTATGCAAGGATCTTTGCGAAGGCATCCGCCATACGGTCAAGCCTGTTCTCCCCCACCTTTTCCAGATGGAAAAGCTCGTTCATGCTCTCCCGCACCCGGGCATCAAATTCCGGATACTGCTTTGCCGCTTTCCGGTACGCCCGCCGGATCCAAAGCTTTGCCCCTCTTGCAAAAACGCTTCGGAAGAAGCCTTCGTCATGGATCGTATCGCAGATCTTCCACCACGCAAGGATCACAGAGTATCCCGCTGCAGCAGCCATGGAGTCATCCCCGGAAGCTTCGCAATGCTTTTTGCAGGGAGATGCCATACAGCGCTTTGCGCAAAGCACGGGCTTTTTTCCGCCCTCCCACAGCAGCATGGCAAGAAATGTGAAATCATACTGCAGAACCATCCTTGCCGCAGGTCCGTACAGCTTCCCCAAGGTCCTGCACAGGCCGCAATAGCAGCTTTTGTAAAGTTCAAACTCTTTTACACGAAGCTCTCCCCGTGCAGGACGGATATATCCAAACATCGTTATTCGCCGTCAGCTTCGATGACCGTTACATCCACGGTGTATTCACCGATGGCATCAATGTCACTGAAGCCGTCAATATAAATCTTTGCCGTAGCAGAGAAATCTCCGGTAGCGGAACCGTACGCACTGAGATCGGCGACTACACGGATATCGTCCGCAGTCACCTTGACAATGGACGTTTCAGGTCCGCGAAGCACCACGGAAACGATCTCCGTAACGATCTCCGCCTCGTAGCCTTCCGTATTCGCCACGACCTCGATATTTTCCACAGTAAAGTACCGGGTAGCCTGTCCGAGAACCTCAACCGTAACGGTTACCGTTGTCACACCGCTGAGATTTTCCGTATTTTCCGGTACGGAAATGGGGAAGGTGAAGCTTCCGGAAGATGCAAAGTCCGTCAGATCCACAGTGCCCAGAACGATCTGCTGCACATCGGAAAGAACAGCGGGGTCGCCGATGAGCTGGATGGAATTTGTGGAATAGGTCACCGTCGTATTCTCTGCAGTTGCGGAAACGCCTTCCACCAAATTGACCTTAAGCGGGACTTCCTTCACCATCTGCACCTGCATGGAAACCAAAGCGGCTTCCTCGCTGAGCGTCAGCTGTCCAGAATCAACCTCTTCGCCAAAAATGTCGATCAGAACAAGGGGCGTCTCCTGAGAAACGGTTTGGGTCAGGTCCTCCCCGCTGAGAACAGCAATCGCATGATCCAGATTGGCCACAATGACCTGGGATCCGGAAACCGTGATCTCCGTAAGCTCACAGGTTACATCCTTGGCACGGTATCCGCTGCTGACATTGCCGTTGAACTGTGTCCAGACAGGGATCTTTCTGCTGATGAGCTTTTCGACAGTCACCGTAACATAGTCGGTAGTAACGCCGTCTGCATTGAGACCGGAAAGCTCATCGGGATACTGCACATCAAAGGGGATCTGATACACACCGGCAACGGCATTGCCGCCGCGGAGGATCTCCGTAAGATCGACTCTTGCGGTAATATCTGTTCTGTTCAGCCTTGCCAGTATATTCCGCTTGCCGCTGAAGCGGATGTTCACACTTGTCACATCCTGCTCAGTCACAACAAGATTGTTTTCGGCAAGGGTCTCCGCACCCACATATTCCACGGGCACATTATTGATGGTCAGGGTACTCTCCGGGTTTTCCACATATTCCACATAAGCCCAGAGGATCAGGGAAATGAGCAGGGAAAGCACGATACGAAAGCTTTTTCTTTCAAACAGTTGATTCAGACGTTCACTTCGCATCTTTTTTCCCTCCCTTGTCGAAAAGCTTTTTCAGGCCGTTCTTCTTCGGCTCTTCCTTGGGGAGCAGCTCATTGCGGAGGATCTTCTCGAATGTATCCGGGGCAAGATGCCGCTTGAGCATGCCGCCAACCGCAACGGAGATCGCACCGGATTCCTCAGAAACGATGACTACCACCGCATCTGTGCGTTCACTGATGCCGATACCGGCACGATGCCGCATCCCCAGCTCCCGGCTGAGATTTACATTGTCGGAAAGGGGCAGCATGGATGCCGCAGAATGTATCCGACCATTCTTCACCAGCATAGCACCGTCATGGAGAGGCGTATTGGGGAAGAAAATGTTTTTGATGAGCTCAGCTGCAGGCTCTGCATTCACAAGAGTCCCTGTCTTGCAGTAGCCGTCAAGGTCATTGTTCCGTTCAAATACGATGAGCGCGCCCGTTTTCGTCTTTGCCATGTCAATACAGGCAAGCACCGTCTGTGCGATGGCAACTTCCGTCATCTGACGGTTTTCCCGGCTTGCGAACATACTCTTCAGGGTAGCCGTATTGCCTGCCTGTTCCAGAAGACGGCGGATCTCCGGCTGGAAGAGCACCACGACCACAATGATTCCCAGACTGAACGCCTCCCCAAGGAGGTAGCTGACAACACTCAGCCGCAGAACCTTTGACAGCCACAGCACGGCAATGAGGAACACGATCCCCTTCAGAACATTTGCCGTGTTGGATCGGCGTACGAAGGACATGAGCCAGTAGATCACCACAGCAATGAGTAGAATGTCCAGCGTATCCGAGAAAATCTGATAGGACTGAAGAAGGTTCCTGCACACGTTCAGGATTTCAGAAAACCAATTCATGCCTTTTCTCCGTTTCTTTGCAATTCAGCATATCGATAAGCACAATAACTCAACATAAGGATTCATGTTATTATATAACAACTCCGGAAAAATGGCAAGGTATATGGAGAAAATTCATATCCTGTTTTCAGTTTGTACGTATTTTCTCTCCGTTTCAATGCTTCTCATGACGCGCAGAAATTGAGCCGTATCGTTTCTGTGCGTAAATGCGGATACACTCAATCGTACCGTGCCGTCCGGCAGAGTCTCTGCCGTCTCGTGGGCAAGAGGCGCACAGTGAAGCCCGGCCCGCAGAGCGATCCCTTCCCTGTCCAGTTTGGCTGCAACGGTCTCCGCATCCAGCCTGCCGCATGTGAAAGAAAGGACACCCGTCTGCACCGCCGGGTCATTGGAAAGAAATACCCGTATTCCCGGAATTCCATTCAGGCCTTCTCCCGCAAACAGGATAAGCTTCCGTTCATGCTCCGCGATTCCTTTTGTGCCTGTGCGCCTGACAAACCGAAGTCCTTCCAGAAGACCTGCGATCCCAGGCATATTGTGTGTCCCCGCTTCTCCTGCATCCGGCAGCACCTTCGGCATATCCCGCATCATGGACGCAGAACCCGTTCCCCCATAAAGAAGCGGGGCGGCATCCATTCCGCAAAGCAAAAGCCCCGTTCCCTGAGGACCGTAAAGTCCCTTGTGCCCGGGCATGGCAATAAATGCCGCCCCCAGCTTCTCAAGACTTATCGGCAGTGTACCTGCCGATTGAGACGCATCCAGAACGAAAGGCACGTTTTTCTCCCGGCAAATCCTTGCGATCTCCTCTGCCGGCTGGATAAAGCCGAATACATTAGACACATGGTTCAGCACCACAAGTCCCGTGTCTTTCGTGATTTCTTTTGAAAATGCCTCAATTACAGATTCGGCATCAAACAATGCTCCTGCAGCAATACGAACATCCGCTCCTGCAGCATGAAGCGGACGCACCACGGCATTATGCTCATATCCGGATATCACCACCCGCATTCCGGGTTTAACGATGGTGCGGATGGCCATATTAAGTCCGTGGGTTGCATTGAAGGTGAACACTACACGCTCCGGACCGGACACGCCGAACATCTCTGCCGCAAGCTCACGGCATTGAAACGCAGTCTCAGCAGCCGCTGACGCAAAACGGTGACCGCCTCTTCCCGGAGCTGCCATCCGATCCACCGCCCGAAGCATAGCCGCCTTCACCTGCGGCGGCTTCTGCAGCGTCGTTGCTGCGTTATCCAGCCAGATCATAGCACGGCCTCCGTATATTCTCCGTCAGCACCCCGGCAATATACACGCACATCAGGAAGCCTTTCTCCCCTGATTGCCGTTAATGCCTGCTTCAGTTGATTTCTGCGGATTTTTATGCAATATCCGCAGCCGCTTCCATCACGCAGTTCCCGGGGCAAACGTACCATAACGGCAAAAAAGCCTGCCCGTTCCAAAACGCGCAAGGTACGCTGCGCATAAGTCAGCGACTTGCAAACCATCAAACATTCCGACACTCCGATCCCTCCGCTGAGCAACAAACAAAAATATTCCGGCCGCAAAAACCGCTGCCGGAATATCCTATGCATTTTTTTGCCGACGGGTGTTTCAAGCCTTTACCAGAAGCACAACGGCGTGGGAGGCGATCCCCTCAAGGCTGCCTGTAAAGCCAAGCCCCTCTTCGGTCGTTGCCTTCACGCTGACAGAGCCTTCCTCTGCACCAAGCGCTTTTTCTATCGTACGGCGCATATCCGCAATATAGGGCGCAAGCTTCGGCTTCTGGGCAAGAATGGTGATATCCGCATTTCCGAGACGATACCCCTTTTCCTCCACCATGGCATACACTTCTTTGAGCAGCAGCATACTGCTGATCCCTTTGTATTTCGCATCCGTATCCGGAAAGCAGTGTCCGATGTCACCGAGGGCAAGCGCGCCAAGCATGGCATCCATCAGGGCATGCAGGGCAACATCCGCATCGGAATGCCCGTCAGGGCCGAAGGATGACGGTACTGTCACCCCGCAGAGAATGCAGGGGCGTCCGTCCTTATATCTGTGCACGTCATAACCATGTCCGATCCGCATCATACTTCCTGCCTCCGTTTCAAAAGCGCCTGTGCAAACCAGAGATCCTCCGGTGTGGTAAGCTTGATATTTTCGTAAGACCCCTCCGTGAGGATCACGGGAACGCCGATGGATTCCACCGCAGAGCAATCGTCCGTAAGCGCAATATCATTTGCCCGGGCATGTGCAATTCCTGCGCGTAGAAGCTCAACGGCAAAGGTCTGCGGTGTCTGCACCGCAAAAAGCGTACTTCTGTCAGGCGTGTTTTGGATCACACAGTTTTTCGCGATCTTTATGGTATCCTTTACGGGGACCGCAGGGGCTGCAGCGCTCCTTTCGGCTGCGGATTTGATCGTTTCTTCCACGATCTTCTGCGTCACAAAGGGGCGCGCACCGTCATGAACAGCCACGATCTTTGCTTTTTCATCACAGACGGAAAGTCCCGCCAGAACAGAATCTGTTCTGGTATCACCGCCGGAAACAACTTTCAGCGGTTTCCCGTTTGTTTTTCCGCGAAGAAGCAGCTCCACCCGCGGCACATCATCGCGGCGGGTGACAACCACGATCTCATCCACAAGCTTGGATGCAGCAAATGGTTCCGCCGCCCGTTCCAGCACCGTTGACCCGTGAAAATCCGCAAAGATCTTATCGATCCCCTGCATACGGCTTGCCGAGCCTGCGGCAACAATGATGGCGCTGCACCGGGGACGGATGCCCTTTTCTGCCATCTTCATCAGCAGCTTTGCCGTATACTCAACGATCTTTTTGTTTCGTTTTTTGGTGAAAAACCCCACAGCTTTGTCTCCTTTTCGGAAGCTTTATCTCAGTATACCCCGAACGAATCTTTATTGCAAGGAGAGAGACAAAAAAGGACGCACTCAAGTGCGTCCTTTTTGTTCAGGCACGATTATTCGAAATCCTTGTTGGGACGGTCGGTGTCGTACACGACGCCGTCGAACTCCTCTTCCTCCACAGGAGCAGCCTTGGGCTGATCCATAAGAGCGCGGATGGAGAGGCTGATCTTCTGCTTGTCGTTGTCAATGTCAGTGATCTTGACAGTGACTTCCTGACCGACAGCCAGAACATCCTCGGGCTTGCCGATGCGGTGATCGGCGATCTGGGAAATGTGGATCAGACCG
>JAFQKD010000025.1 GCA_017397075.1 Oscillospiraceae bacterium
AGCTTACTGCCGTGAAAACGGTGTTTCCGCTTTCGGTGAAGCAGACAGCTATCCCCGTCCCCGTCATGTTGTGGCTGCAAGTCAGCTGGAGCTTTATGATCTTGCTCTGCGGGCAGACGGAAATGCCGACGGCAATCTGAAGTATGTATTTGACTACGTTGCCGACTTTGCTTACGAGCGCGGATATGTCAGCGCAGCAAACAAACATCTGCCGCTCTATGATGCGGTGACCCATACATTCTCGGGCAAAACAGCTTCCGGCTTCTCTGTATTTATGCCGTTTACACTCACGGAAGACTTCATTGGTACACCGGAAACACCGACCCCTGACCTTGAAGCCGCCCGCTGGTATAATCCGGCCATAAAGCTCCTTTGCGACACCTCAATCCCCAGCCATTTTGCTCCCGAAGGGCCGGGAATCGCCTTTGGGAATTCCGCCCGCAGGATCAGTGAGGAGCGTCTTTCTGACGGTTGGGTGCTTGACCTTCCTGCCGCAAAGGCTCTTACCGAAAGGGGCATTGATGTGGGACTCCTGGAAGATCTCGGTTCTTTCGCAACCACCGGGAAAACCCTTTTTGGACGTCCCTTCATGATGCGGCTCAGCCCGGAAAAATTCTGTCCCTCCGGGGAATTTGACCTTCACGTACTTCGCACCTGCGACTCCGTCAAAACGCTCACCACCTATGAACGCGACGGCAAAAGCTGCAGCGGTGAATATTTCTACGAAAATGAAAAGGGTCAGCGCTTTGTGGTTTTCCCCTTTGATGCCGCAAAGGAGCAGAATGACCCGTGGCTCTTTAAAACCTATTACCGGCAGCAGGAGCTTATCGATGTCTACCGTATGCTTTCCGGAAAGTCTCTGGACGCCGTCTGCCCCGGTAATCCGTATCTCTACCTCATGGTGAAAAAAGACGAACACAGTGTCTCTGTGGGACTTTGGAACTTCTCACAAGACGCCATTGAAGCACCGGAAATCCTTCTTGCAAAGACATTCACCACGTTGGAAACCGTGAACTGCACAGGCTCTGTTGACGGAAGCAAGGTCACCCTCTCCCGTTTGCCTGCACAGGAATTCTGCTGCTTCACCGTTTCCTGAATCACGAAAACCGCAGAGCCGAAAGGCTCTGCGGCTGATGAAAAGCCTGCACACCCCGGTTGGGAAGCGTGCAGGCTTTTCTATTGCTTATTTTTCCCGAATTACTCCACCGTTACAATGCTGTGGATATAAAGTCTGTCGATCACGGTCTCGAATCTGCCGTTTGTGTATTCACCGGCAAGCTCAATACCCTCAGGCTGGAGCATCACCTTTTCGGGTTTGCTCTCACAGGCAATGGAAAGCTTCAGGGGACCGATGGGCGGGATCTCATCGATGGTAAGCATCTTCGCGTCTCCGTGACCGCCTGCGGTATTCACAAGCTGAATAAACCGCTTTCCGTCCTTCTCCAGAACGCACACATCGCAGTACATGGAGCCTTCCACCTTCACGATAGGTTCATAGGACATGGCTTCGATCTTCTTCAGAAGAGAGCGGATAACATTCGTGCTGCCCTCGTAATAGCTCATGCCCATGTCGTAGCTCACGGCAAAGATCTTTCCCTTTCCCACGGACTTCACCGCGCAGACGGGGTAGATCTCATTACGGTAGCCGGAATCATTCACGCAGCCCCAGAGCAGGACTTCACCGCCGTCGCAGACCAGCTTCGGCACGTTGCGCAGGGTGGTCACCCAACTGTACTGATCTTCGGTAACAAAGGTAAAGCTTTCATATCCGCTCTCTTCCAGTGCAAAGGGCGCTCCCGCTTCGATCATGGCTTCCAGCGCAACTCTGCCGCTGACCACAAGATTTCCGCCGTTTTCTGCGTATTTCATGAGCTTTTCGGCGCTTTCCGCATCCAGTTCCTTTTTCAGGTCCGCAACCACAGCAAACGGGAAGCGGTTTGGTTCGGCGTCCAGGAAATTATGCTCGCTGCGGATCTCCACGGACTGCTGTGTCTCGCAGAGAAGCTGCGTCCAGCCGCGAAGAGCCTCCGTCTGTGTATTGAGGAAGATCCGCTCGGTATTGAGATAATGGTCGTGCTTGGAGTTAAAGATCACCGCCTGAGGCACCATGCGGCCTTTGTGACAATAGGGCTGTCTTGCGCGGCAGAATTCCGCCACTTCCTTCATCTGGCGGATCTCATTCATCCGGGGATTTCCGTCCTTGAGCTGGGTGATGTAGTTCTGGAAGCCGCCGCCAAGGCACATGACCGCAGCTGCCTCCTGTTTGATCTGCTCGGGATGCTTGGGCGTATGGATCTGCACACCCTCGAAAGCATGGCGGAAGTTCCATGCCATAAGATCCCAGGGCATATCCTGCGCCTCGATGATCCGGCCGCAGTAACGGGCAGTATTAAAGGAATCCTGAGGAGAGTAGTCACCGGAGAGGAAGTCAACATCTGCGCTGACCTTTTCCGGCATGTGATCGGTAAAAGACCAGTTGCTTGCAATCTGGAAATCTGGATAGACCTTGTGCAGCTCCTCGGTATAGTGCCGCAGATACCGCAGGAAGGATTCCCGGGCAAATGCGCGAAGCTCGCGATAATAGGGCATGCCGTCTTCCGTGGGGGGATTTTCCCGCACATCGATGCCGGTCTCTTGATAGAAAGCTTCCAGTGCCCGGGGGCTGTAATCCACGTCAGTACCCCAGCATTCGCCGTCGATCCAGATACCGTCCACGCCATATTCCCCGGCAAGCTCCTTCATCTGAGGAATAAGAAGCTCGTCAGCATATTTGCCGAACACGCTTGTGGCCTGCGGATGACGGCTGCCATCCCCAAGGATCACAGCCTCTTCGGGATTGCGCTCTACATAAAGACCGTCAAGCACACCGGAATAATGCATATACAGGGCAACGCCGCATTCATCGGTGACCCTGCGCCACAGCTTCAAGGGATCCCCCTGCATGGGGGTAATGTAGTTATTCAGCTTTGAAGGATAAGATGCGTAGCCGGGATGGCCTTTGCAGTCGATCTGGATAAAATCCGGCTGAATGGTCTCGCAGATCTCGCGGATGATCTCCTCCGTAAGATTCTCTCCAACAGGAGGCAAAATATTCTCCGGTCTTGCGTGAAAATCGAAATGAAGACCGAAAAAGCTGTCTTTTCTGCGCAAACGTTCCATAAAGCTCCTCCTTATTAGGCAAAAGCCCCCCGATATTTCGGGAGGCTTTTGCATTTGACAATTATTCTTCCTCAGCGTTCTTTTTGGCTTCCTCAATGATCTTCTGCTGGATCATTGCGGGAGTCTCCTCATAGCGGGCGAACTTCAGGGTGAAGTAGCCGCGGCCCTGAGTCATGGAACGAAGGTCGATGGCATAGGTGGTCATTTCAGCCATGGGAACCTCAGCCTCAACAACCTGCATACCGTCCACAGCGTTCATGCCGAGCACGGTACCGCGACGCTTGGAGGAAATGTCGGACATGATGTCACCAAGGTTGTTGTCGGGAATGGTCACGATCAGGTTTCCGATGGGCTCCAGAATAACGGGGCTGGCGTTCACCAGTTCCTTGTAAGCAAGACCTGCAGCGGTCTTGAAAGCCATTTCGGAGGAGTCGACGGGATGGTAAGAGCCATCGTACAGGGTAGCCTTCAGGAAGACCATGGGGTAGCCGGCCAGAACACCCTTCAGGATGTTGTCGCGCAGACCCTTTTCAACAGCGGGGAAGAAGTTCTTGGGCACAGAACCGCCGAACACTTCCTCAGCGAAGATCATATCCTCAGACTCTTCCTGAGGCTCAAAGCGGATCCAAACGTCACCGAACTGACCGTGGCCGCCGGACTGCTTCTTATGACGGCCGTGAGCTTCCAGCTTTTTGCGGATCTTCTCACGGTAGGCAACACGTGCGGGGCTGAGAACGACTTCCACGCCGAACTTGTTCTTCAGCTTGGTGCACAGAACATCCAGATGCATATCGCCGGCGCCGGAGACCACGAACTGATGGGTCTCAGCATTGTTCACCATGGAGAAGGCGGGATCTTCCTCGTTCAGACGGTTCAGACCCTGAGCAACCTTATCGTCCTGACCCTTGACCTTGGGAGCAACAGCCATGCTGTAGCAGGGCTCTGCAAAGGCGATGCCTTCGACAGCTTCCACATTCTTGGGATCGCAGAGGGTATCGCCGGTCTTGGTCTCGGTGAGCTTTGCAACTGCGCCGATATCGCCGCAGGCGATCTCCTGCACTTCGATGTTCTTCTTGCCCTGCATCATGTAGATGTGGCCAAGCTTTTCATTGTTGCCGGTGCGGGCGTTCACCAGAGTGGTATCTGCGGTGACCTTACCGGAGATGACCTTAAACAGAGAGAACTTACCGAACTGGTCGGAAACAGTCTTGTAAACAAGAGCCTTGGCAGGAGCGGTAGCATCGACAGCCTCGCCGCCTTCCATGGGAGCGGGGAAGAAGTTCACCACAGCGTCAAGCAGAACGGTGGTGCCCAGACCGGTCATGGCAGAGCCGCAGAACACGGGGCTGATCTCAGCGCTGGCAACACCGACACGCAGTGCGGCGTTGATCTCTTCGGGGCTCAGTTCCATGGTGTCAAGGAACTTCTCCATGAGCTCTTCATCGGTCATGGAAACGGACTCGCAGAGGCTCATGTAAAGCTCATCCACGCGGTCTGTCATATCTGCGGGCACGGGGATCTCCACGCGCTTGCCCTTTTCGATCTTATATGCCTTCTTGGTGATGATGTCAACGATTCCGTCGTAGCTGTCGCCGTTCTTGATGGGGGCGATTAGGGGGCAGACGGAGCTGCCGTACATCTCATGCAGCTGGTCGAAAGTACGGTCGAAATCAGCGTGATCTTCATCGATCTTGGAGATGTAGAAAGCGGAGGGCTTTCCTGCGGCAGACAGATTCTTCATGGCCTTTTCCGCACCAACGTTGAGACCGTCCTTAGCGGACACAACGATGACGCCTGCATCGGCGACACGAAGAGCCTCGGCGACTTCACCGGCGAAATCGAAGAAGCCGGGAGCGTCGATAACGTTGACCTTGTGGCCCTTATATTCGGCAAACATGGTGCTCACCGCGATACTGATCTTGCGGCGGATCTCCTCAGCATCGTAGTCGCTCACGGTATTGCCATCAGTGACCTTACCAAGACGGTCGGTGGCGCCGGACATGAACAGGATGCTTTCGGCAAGGCTGGTCTTGCCGTTGCCGCCATGACCAAGCAGTGCAATGTTGCGAATGTTTTCGGTGGCGTAGCTCATAGTATGATTTCCTCTCCTAAGTATTTTTAACGAGATCAACAAGAAATCCCAATATCATGCTTATAGATTATATACTACAAAAGTCTGCTTGACAACTGGTTTTTTCGCCAATATGCAAATTTATCTGGGTCTCTGGGGCAAAGATGCGATCAAAAGCACCAGTGCGTGCACCGCAAGCATGAAGATCAGCAGATTTCCCGCTGCGGCAGACTCAAAAGCACCGCCTGCCAGCAGGATAAAGACGATCACAAACCCGATGATGCTGCCAAGCGCCGCCAGCACCGCAGCAAGCTCCGAGACCACCTTGAGGTGTCTTCCCCGCATAACGGCTTCGGAAAATGCGCCAAGCCCCTCCCGCGTGAGAAGCGCGTCCGTGCGGCAATGCTCGGCCGGTTTTGCTCCGGTGATGCGGTAGCAATCCTCCACAGGAAGATACCGTCCGCCCTCTACATTCACCTTGTACCGCTGCTGGATCATTGTAGGGGTCAGGTTAAAATCACGCACGCCGAAGAACATGCCAAGCTTCATCCGCAGAATGGTGAGCAGCGCCCCCTGTACGGAGGTCATCGGCTCATAATTCATGGCAAACACGGCGGAAAGCCTTCCGTTTATGACGGTATAGACCGCATTTGTGATGTTCACGCTTTCGGGAATGCGGATACCCTGAAGATGCATGAATGCCGCTGTTCCCGCAAAGACCTTATCTCCGCGGATGGTGGCGCCGATGCCGCCGCCCTCATAGCAGGAAAACTCCTCCACCGGCTCCACAGGAAGTCCCTCGGTCTTCAAAAGATCCTTAAAGATGGGGGCAAGCTCGGATCCCGATGCGATGATGAGGCTTGCGGTATGGGCAACGCCTTCGGAATGGTCGGCATGTTCAAACACCTTGTAGCCGTTGAGGGAAACCGTTCCCTTGGGGAAAAGATCCGTATCGGTGAGGATCACGCAGTCGGAATCGGCGATCTCCGCAGCACCGCCCCACCCCGCAACGATGCCGCCTGCCGTTCTTGCGCCCTTGGAGACCTTACGGAAAGGCAGGTTATAGGCATAAAACGCGGAAAAGGAAGCAGAAACCGCAAGAAGAGCCGCGACACCGCGGATGTATTCGGAAAGATTGCCGCTGACCACGGAGGCGAGAAGCGCAAGCACCACCGCGCCGATGACGAAAAACGGCGCCAGCAGAGAATACAGCTGCTCGCTGATATCCGCAGAGGTCAGATTGCGGTAGAAGCCCTCCTGCATTCCTGCGACCTTGCGGAGAACCGCTTTGTCCTCACCGTCGGCAAATTCGCAGATCACGCCGTAGGGATTTTCCCCTGCCGTTGCACCGCGGATGCAGCTTCGCATACCCATTCTATAGAAGAGATGCCCCCGCATGCCTGACCAGACAGCAAAGGCCGCCACAGCACAGTAGGGAAGCCCCGCATCCGTTCCTCCTCCGGCAAGGATCACCATGGCATGGGCCAGAGAAACGATGGCCGAGACTGCCGCGAGAGATTCCGCGCCGGGACGAAGGCGGATAAGATCCGTGATCCCCTGTATGGGGATCTCGATGCAAAGCATCATCACGATGACCTGAAGCATGGCAAGAACACCCGCCGTCAGGGCAGAATCCGTATCAATACCAAAGGGCAGCGCCTTTCCCGCTTCCGCAACGAAGGTGAACACCACCATCACCACGCAGAGCACAAAGGCAGCCAGACTTCTGTATACAGCAGACTGCATTCCCTTTTCATAGCGGTGCAGCACCGTTTTCATATCCGGCTCGGGAATCTCCACCTCATCCTCGGGGATCACCCGGGAATTAGAACGCTTGCGGAATATGGAAAACCGCTCACGCAGCTCCTCCTCTTCCCTCTGCGCCTCCTCCTGTCCGGAGATGGCGCGGCTCACCTCATCGGCAAATTTCTCTACCGCCTGAGGATCGCTGAAATCAAAAGAGGAGTATGCCTCCGCACCTTCTGCTTCACGGGCGCTTCCGCCCTCCCGGATATCCACCCGATATTCCTCCGCATGAGGAACCGTCTCTGCGGAAACGATCTCCTCCGCAGTCACCTTCGGTACGGCAGCATTCGTATTCGGTTTTACAGCGCCATCTGTCTGAAAGGCAGCACCGGAATATGCTCCTACGATATCTTCCAGAGTGAAGCCCGTGCCGGAAGCCTTCCGCTGCCCGTCGGCAGTTGGTCGGCGCATGGACTCATCGGTCATTGCAGCACGTCCTTTCCCTTAGCCTTTGGTTCTTCTCTGCCGTACAGCCTCATACAGTACAACAGCAGCAGAAACAGAAGCATTCAGCGAAGAGACCTTGCCGGTCATGGGGATAGACAGCTTGAAATCGCAGCTTTCCGACACCAAACGGCTCATCCCGCTGCCTTCCGAACCGATAACAATGGCTGCAGCACCGGTAAGGTCAGTCTCGTAAAGGCCGGCGTCTGCCTCTGCAGCGGTACCGTATACCCATACGCCGTTCTTTTTCAGCTCTTCAATGGCATTTGTGAGATTTGCCACCCGTGCAACCGCCATGTATTCCACAGCGCCGGCAGAGGTCTTTGCTACCGTTGCGGTAAGTCCTGCGCTGCGTCTGCGGGGAAGAATGACCCCGTGAGCGCCGGCACATTCCGCTGTACGGATAATGGCTCCAAGATTGTGGGGATCGGAGATCTCATCACAAAGCACGATAAGGGGTGCCTCTCCACGCTCTCTGGCAATGTTCAGGATATCCTCAATGGTGGAATATTCCTTCACCGCAGCAATGGCGATCACGCCCTGATGGGCGCCCGTTGTGCTCATCTCGTCCAGCTTCCGCCGATCGGTGTCCACAACGGCGATCCCCGCTGCCTTGGCTGCATGGGCAATATGGCCCAGAGCCGCATCCGTATCGCCCTTGGCGATAAGCACCTTATCTATGGGGCGCTTTGCCCGCAGTGCTTCCTGAACGGCGTTCCGGCCTTCTATCTGACCGCTGTCCGCTTCTTCACGCTCTTCCCTGTCCCTTGCACCGTAGGGATCCATGTGCTTTGCAGGGGGTCTGCGTTTAAAATGATCCTGTCTCAAAAGGGTACCTCCCGTACCGCACTTGCGTGCAGCTGTGTATATGATTGGATTTTAACATTATACCATACTTCCGTACCATTTCAAAGGGAATTTTCTTTCGAAAATTGTTCAGAGAAATTTCATTGGACATTCCTTCCTCTATGCGATATGATAGATGTATCGAAATTGGGAGGTTTTGCTTTGAACGCTTTTCACCGTGCAATCGACCGCTTCTGCGCCAGACACCCCCGCTTCGGCATCCGGAATCTGATGCTGTTTGTCGTCATCGGTACTGCCGTGGTATATCTCTTCAGCATGATGTCCGGCGGAGCCATTCTGCCATATCTGTATTTTGACGCAGCTTCTCTCCTTCGGGGCGAGGTTTGGCGGCTGGTCACATTCCTTTTCATCCCCTCAAACGACGGTATTTTATGGGTCGCCCTTTCCCTGTACTTCTACTACTTTATCGGCTCTACCCTTGAGCGGAACTGGGGCAGCGCCAAATTCACCCTGTATTATCTCTCCGGCGCTGTGCTCACCATTCTTTACGGTGTGCTCATGACCCTCTTCGGCTACAGCGGCGCTTATCTCTCTTCCTCTTATATCAATCTTTCCATGTTCTTCGCCTTTGCCATGCTGTTTCCCGACGTGCGGGTTCTGCTGTTTTTCTTCATTCCGGTGAAGATCAAGTGGTTTGCCATTCTGGATGCAGCCCTGTTTCTCTTTGAAATGCTGCTGAGTCCCTTCCCGGAGAATCTGCTGCCTCTTGTGGCTATTTTGAACTTCTTTGTGTTCTGCTGGCCTCAGTTTGCCGGCATCTTCCGCAGAAGACGGGCACGCACCTCTCCCGAAGCGGTAAACTTCCGCAGGGAAGCCGCCCGGATCAAAAAGGAACAGGCACAGATGCCCTATCGGCACAAATGTGCCGTCTGCGGAAAAACCGACACGGAGTATCCTTCTCTGCAGTTCCGTTACTGTTCCCGCTGCGCGGGCTATCACTGCTTCTGTGAAGAGCATATCAACAGCCATGTTCATTTTACGGAGTAACTCTCAGGAGAAGATGCTATGAAATTTGTAAAAGCTTTTTTTGCCGTGATCTTTTCCCTTCTGCTTCTTCTGTGCTGCACATGGTTCCTTGCAGCAGGCGCGGTATCCCATATTCTGGAACGGGATGTGCTCAGTCCCGTGCTTGCGGAGCTCCCCCTTGACAGTCTGGTAGAAAACGTCATGTCCGGCAGTCTCACCGATCTTGATGACCTGAGCCGCAGTCTCATGTCCACCGATGCCGTCACGGATTACATTTCCGACTTCATCCGCAGCTATGCGGAGGCGCTGGTATTTCAGGATCCTGAGCCGGAGGTTACCGGCGAAAGTCTTTCTCCGGTGATGGAAGAGGCCATTGAGGAGCTTCTGAACTCCGGCACGCTCTCTGCCGAGGATTCCCTGATCCTTGCGGGCATGCAGCTTGTTGTGCCGCAGCTTTCCGGAGAGATCGCAGGATATGTGGAAGCAGCTATCCCTTCACGGGCTGAACTTCTCTCTCAGCTTGGTCTTTCCGAAGAGCTGCTTTCCGATCTGCTCTATCTCATCGGTCCTTCCGTACGGAATATTCTGCTTGGATTTTCCGTTTTCTCCGCTCTCATTATCTTTCTTTTGTATCTTAAGCGGGGCGGCGGACTCATCTGGAACGGTGTACTTTTTGCCTTCATCGGTGTCGTGTTCGCCATCGGCGGCATTGTGCTCGGCACTATGCTGAGAGCGCCCCTTGCTGCATACGGGATCACCTCGCTTGCAGGTGTCGTTCAGAACGCTTTCCTTGTCAGAGGCGGCATCGTCTGCATCGTCGGCGTTGTACTTCTTCTCATCGGCGTCATCTGCCGCACATTTGCATCGAAGCCTGCAGTTTCCAGACCCCGTCACGGCGGATAACAATCAACAATAAACCGAGCGTGAAAAGTCTTGCTTTTCACGCTCGGTTTTCTTATAACCGTTCAAGCCAGCGGCGAACCGTGTTCACCGTTTCCATAAGCTCCCCGCTCATTCTCATAAAGCTTTCGGCGGGACGCTTATGGGCGGGAGAAAGCCCCCGTTTATAGCGGTCGATGACGATTTCGTACCGCTCCGCAGCAAACTTCACCGCATCGCTCCAATGCATATAAAGCTCCTCTGCCGCACATTCTCCTGCCCGCTTCATCGTATCCCGCTCCCCTGCAAGATGCATAAGGCACGCAGCAAGGCTCTCTGCGTTTTCCTCCACGAGAAACCCGTTTCTGCCCTCTGTTACATCCTCTGCAGCACAGCTTCCGCGAATGAGTACCGAGGCGAGAGAACAGGAAGCCGCTTCCCGCACAACGAGACCGTTTGTATCAAAGGTGGATGGAAAGAGAAAGAGATCCGCTCTGCAGTACCATGC
>JAFQKD010000026.1 GCA_017397075.1 Oscillospiraceae bacterium
CGCCACAAGCTTTTACTGGGGCGGAGGAAAGCCGTATCAGCCCTGCCCAAAGCAGTACATGGTCACAGCCGTGCGGGACTATCCCCGCATGGCGGAGCTTGGCTTCCGGGGAATGCATTATGTGGACGTGCTTTCCATCCTTCCTCCCCGAAAATGCTGGAGTAAGGAGCATCCCGTGAATATGGGACAGTCCATTGCGGAGATCAGAAAGGTGATGACCTATTCCCGTAAGCTTTTCGGCGGTTTTGCCTCCGAAGGCTGCATGGATTATGCCGTTGAGGATTTGGATTACGGTCTCTACAGCGGGATGAACCTTCTTGGGGAGGTGCCTGCGGTTTGCGACAGACCCATTCCTTTTGTGCAGCTGGTGTATCACGGCATCATGCTCTATAACCCGTCTTCCGAAACGGTAAATCATCCCATCAAGAGCAAGGCAAGTCAGCTGAAGTTCCACGAATACGGCGGCAGACCTGCCGGATATATCCATTCACGATTCCTGTCTTCCGGAAATCACTGGATGGGGGTGGATGACCTTACCTGTGAAACAGAGGAAAAGCTGGAAGAGAGCGCAAAGATCCTTGGAGAAATGTACCGCGAATATGCCGCAATGCGTCATCTGCAGTATGCGTTTATGGAGAAACATGAGATGGTGGCGGACAATGTGTTTGAAACCACCTATTCCGACGGTACGGTGATCCGCACGGATTACAACAGGGAAACCTGGGAAGTGATACCAAAAGCAAAGGAGGAAGTCAAAGATGCTCACAAGTGAGATCATCATGCAGCGGGCATTGGAAGCGGGGGCGGATGTATGCGGCATCGGCAGCATGGACCGCTTTGAGGGCGCTCCCCCGGAAATGGATCCCCGGTATCTTTTCCCGGAGGCCAAAAGCGTGATCGGCTTTGTGTTCCGCATTCCCAGAGGTGTGCAGCGTGGGATTGAAGAGGGAACACAGTTTTATCAGTACCCCTCCATGGCGTACGGCGGCATTAACGAGATCTATGCCCCTGCGGTTCTCTATCGGGTGGGGAAGCTTCTGGAAGATGAAGGCTATGAAGCGTTTCTCTATCGCAATACCGGTGCAAGAGGCGTGGTCAGCGATATGGACGGTTCTCCCGGAAATACCATTTCGCCTGAGGAGAAGATCGAAGCCTTTGAGCATGAGAAGAGCAAGACCTCCCATCACCGCACAGTACAGTATACGGTACCCGTAGAGGAGGGAAAGGTGGCTCCGGATCTGCAGTTCAGCTTCCGGATTGCGGCAGTTGTCTGCGGTTTGGGGGAAATCGGCTGGAGCAAGATGCTGCTGACGCCCCAGTTCGGGCCGCTGCAGCGGGTGGCGTTTCTTTTTACCAATGCGGAGCTTGAGCCGGACCCAATTTATGACGGAGAACCTCTCTGCCGCAAGTGTATGGCCTGCGTGCGCGAATGTCCCGGCGGCTGCATTCCCGGCCCGAAGGACGGGAAAACGGTGAAGATCACCGTTGCGGGGAAGGAGATCGAATGGGCGGATATCGACATGTGGCGCTGCTATGCCTTCTATACCCACGGCGGACGGTACTACAACCCCTTTGTGCCCAAAGAGGTATTCGATGAGAATGAGGGGGGAAAGCTGGATGTGCTGGAGCATCGGGATGCCCCTGCCGATGAGCAAAGCGTTACCGATGTGTACGGAAAGCTGGAGGAATATTTCCCCACATGGGTCGGCTACAACATGGCAAAATGCGGCGGATGTATCCGCGGCTGTGTCAGTATGCTGGAAAAACCGGGCGGATGTCTCCATGGGAAATTCAAGAATCCCCTGCGGACACAGCCACCATGGAAGATGGACCGATAAGGAGGCGCCGAAATGCTGACAACAGAATTTGTCCGGGAAAAAGCCCTGCAGTACGGTGCTGACCTTTGCGGTGTGGCGGATATTGCCCTCTTTGACGGCGACGCTCCTCAGCGGAATCCCAAAAGCATCCTGCCGAATGCGAAATGCGTTGTGGGTTTCGGGTTTCGTGTACCGAGGGGGCTTTACGATGCCATGGAGCGGAAGGTGCAGTTCATGAACTATACCTCTCTCGGGGTGAAGTACATGGATGAGGATTTTTCGGAAATGTTCCTTCTGCAGATGGCAAGGATCTTTGAAAATGAAGGGTATGACGCCTGTCTGCAGAGGCGGGTCTCCAACCTAAAGGTCGCGGGGGATAAGACACAGAACCCTGAGGTCCGGGATACCTACGAATTGACCCTGTCCTCACCCGTTTCGGAGGGTAAGCCTGCCCCGGAGATCATTATGGATTTCGACCTTGCAGCCCAGCGCTGCGGTCTCGGATGCGTGAGCCGTATGGGAAAGGTGCTGACGCCCGGGTTCGGCCCGTACGTTCGCTTCGTGTTTCTGGTGACCGATGCGCCCCTGCAGCCGGATGAACCGTTCACCGAGCAGCTTTGTGACGGCTGCGGTGCCTGCATGGAAGCCTGCCCCGGTGGTGCCATTAATGAAAACGGCAGGGATACGTGGCAGTGCAGTGTGTACTATCGGGGAGCGGGAAAGTCGAATCCTCTTATGCGGGAGGACTTTCTTCGGGATGACCCGGAGCGGGAGGACATACTCAGCGGTGCAAAGCGTTTTGATGCGGAAAGTGCCCGTGAGATCTATCCGAAGCTGGACTTTTTGCCCTCGAGACCTACCGGGTATGTACCCTGTCTCTGCGGAAAGGCCTGCGAAACAGCCTGCATGAAGCATCTGGAAGGGAGGGGTATTTTGTGCCGGAAATGACACTCGGAGAAAAAATCGTTCAGTGTGCAAAGCGCTTTGACGCGGATATCGTGACCTTCGGCGGGGCTGCACGGTTTCGGGGTACCGCAGCGGAAGAGATCTGTCCGAATCTGGGCACCGTGATCTGCATGGGGTTTCGTGTGCTGCGGGGCTCTCACCTTGGTATCGAGGAGGGCAGCACCTTTTATCAGTACACCACCACCGGGGTGGAGACTATCGAAGAGACTGTGATGCCCCTTGCGCTTCTGCGTGTCAGTGCCCTTCTGGAGGATGCGGGGTACATGGCCTATCCCCAGAAAAAGCAGCATCTTGTGCTGAAAA
>JAFQKD010000027.1 GCA_017397075.1 Oscillospiraceae bacterium
AGGAGGCGCGAAGATGCCTGAAGCTGCCGTCACAACCAAACAGCCTCTCAGCGTGGGTATCCTTGCTCATGTGGACGCGGGGAAAACCACACTTGCCGAGGCGCTTTTATTCCGTTCCGGCGCACTGCGGAAACAAGGGCGGGTGGATCATCGGGACGCCCTTCTGGATCACCATGATCTTGAGCGCAGACGGGGCATCACCATCTTTGCAAACGAAGGCCGTCTCCAATGGAAGGACAGGGACATCACCCTTGTAGACACCCCGGGACACGTGGATTTCTCCGCGGAAGCGGAGCGCGTGCTTTCCGTGCTGGACTGCGCGGTGCTGGTCATCAGCGGTACCGACGGCATTCAGGCCCATACAGATACGCTGTGGCGGCTGCTCCGACGGTACAAAGTCCCCGCTATGCTTTTTGTCACCAAAATGGATCTTCCCGGTCCGGGGCGGCGAAATCTTCTCAGTGAGCTTCGTTCCCGATTCGGGGAAGGCTGTATGGATCTCACCCTGCCCATGGAGGATGAGGAGCCTCTTGCCACCCTTTCCGATGAGGCGCTGGAGGAATTTCTGGAAACGGGGCACGTTTCCCATGAGACACGCCGCCAACTTTTCCGCCAGCGGCTCTTTTTCCCCGTATTTTTCGGCTCGGGACTGAAGCTTTCCGGCATAGAGCGTCTTCTGGACACGCTGGAGAGCCTCCCCACTCCCCTGCCCCCCGGCGGCGAATTCGGGGCGAGAGTTTTCCGCATCTCCCGTGACGGTCAGGGAAACCGCCTGACCCACGTGAAGGTGACAGGGGGCGAGCTTCGGGTACGAGACCCCATCTGCTGCCGCGACCGTGAGGGAAACGAGACCTTTCAGAAGGCCGCTCAGCTTCGGCTTTACGCAGGCGCGAAATTCACCCAGACCGACTTTGTCCCTGCAGGCGGAGTCTGCGCGGTTCTGGGACTTACCGATACCTTTCCCGGGCAGGGCCTTGGGGCGGAGACAAACGCACGGGATCCGGTTTTGGAACCGGTATACAAATGCGCGGTGCTCCCCCCTCAGGGGACAGACGAGCGCACACTGCTTCCCATTCTGCGGCAGCTTGAGGAGGAGGACCCACAGCTCCGGGTGCTGTACGATCCCACCGTGCGGCAGATCCAGGTGCAGCTTATGGGGCAGATCCAGGGGGAGATCCTTCAAAGCATCCTCAAGGAGCGCTTTGATCTGGAGGTGACCCTCCGTCAGGGCGGGATCCTTTACAAGGAGACCATTGCCGCACCGGTGGAGGGCGTCGGCCATTTCGAGCCGCTGCGCCATTACGCGGAGGTGCATCTCACCCTTGAGCCCATGGAGCGCGGAGCAGGTCTTGTGCTTGACAGCTCCTGCCCCACGGATATTCTCGACCTCAACTGGCAGCGGCTCATCCTCACCCATCTCGGAGAAAAGACCCATCTGGGGGTGCTTACCGGCTCCCCCATTACGGACATGAAGATCACCCTCACCGCAGGAAGAGCCCACCTGAAGCATACCGAGGGGGGCGACTTCCGTCAGGCGACTTACCGTGCCGTGCGGCAGGGGCTTATGCAGGCGGAGAGCATCCTCCTTGAGCCCTGCTACGCTTTCCGTTTGGAGCTTCCCATGGATCAGCTTGGGCGGGCCGTTACGGACCTTCAGACCCGGGGAGCATCCTTCTCCCCTGCCATGCCCATGGAGGAGGATATGCTCTGCATCACGGGCCGGGGGCCTGTCTCCGCACTGGAAGGCTACAGCCGGGAGGTTGCCGCCTATACACGGGGACGTGGTCGGTTTTTCTGCCGTTTCGGCGGCTATGAGCCTTGCGGAAACCAGAAATCCGTTGTGGAATCCATAAATTACGACCCCCGTGCAGATCTGGAAAACACCCCGGACAGCGTGTTCTGCGCCCATGGCGCAGGCTTCAACGTCCGTTGGGATAAGGTGCAGGAGTATATGCATCTCGACCATACCCTCCCCACGGAAAAGGGTCTTCCGTCCCTCCCCTCTCCCAGAGTGCTTGCAAAAAATCTGGATCTTGAGGAAAAGGAACTGCAGGCGCTGATGCTGAAGCTCTTCGGGGAAAAGGCCCTTAGACAACCGAAACGGGAGCAGCGGGAAACACAGAAGCGCGTCTATACTCCCCCGGAAAAACCCCGGAACAGCTGGCTTGTGGTGGACGGCTACAATGTGATCTTTGCGTGGGAGGAACTGAAAAGCCTTGCCGGAAAGGAGCTTTCCCTTGCGCGTCAGCGGCTTTGCGATCTGCTTTCCAGCTATTGCAGCTATAAAAACACAAAGGTGATCCTTGTCTTTGACGGCTACCGTGTTGCGCAGAACGCCGGCACCACCCAGCATTTTCACGGTATGGAGGTGGTATATACCAAATCTGGGGAAACTGCCGATACCTATATCGAGCGGCTGTGCGCCGGGATCGGAAAGAACGATGCCGTCCGCGTGGTCACAAGCGACGGTCTTATCCGCCTTTCCGCCCTTGGCAGCGGCATCCTCCGCATGAGTGCAAAGGAATTCCGCGCAGAAGTGCAGACGGTGGAAGATCGCATAGCCTCTCTCACCCGTGAGCTCAGCCGCAGCGCAAGAACCACCCTCTCCGATGTGACGGAGATATAAGATATAGAGCGAAAGAAAAAGACCCGACGATGTCGGGTCTTTTTTCTGAAGCAAAATCAGTATTGATTATAACACTCGTGAAACTTGCGGATGGTTCCGTCCGCGTTCATAAAGGGCATATTGAGACCGCCGTTTCCGTAAGGCTCCTTGTGGAGATCCGCAACGGGAGACGGCGCAAGGGCATGGACGATAAAGCCGATACCGGCATCGGCGTAATTTTTCAGCTCCGTGTCAACGATCCTGCCGCGCTCCTCATCGGTGGGGGCGCCCCAGCAGCATTCCGTAATGATCACAGGCTTGTCATACGGCTTGCAGAGGTCAAGAACGCTGTGCAGATATCCCTTGTGCGTATCCAGAGGCCCGGACCACATGGAATAGGGGTGGAGGGTGATCACATCCTCGATATCCTGCAGGAAATCCACGTCGTTGCCGTAACCGGGAATATCCATGGGAGAGCACTGTGAACCGATGGTGATGGGTTTATCGCTGACTGAGCGGATCTCTTCCCCCATGGCGGCAAGGAAGCGGTGAAGCCTTGCACAGTTATCCTCATGACCGACAAAGTTATTCAGCGGCTCATTGGATATATCCTGGAAAAGTACTGCCCCTGTCTCTTCCAGCGCAGCGGCGGTATTGCGCACATAGGTGCGGTAGGGCTCAAAATTCTGCTTTTCCTGCGCACGCAGGATCTCCGGAGTAAAGCCGCCGAAATCGGGGGTGGAGTGCCAGCCGTTGCAGTACACGGGTACCATGTGAAGCCCCAGTGCCTTCAGGATCTCCCCTGCTGCCTTCATGTTCCGCACAGCGCTGACAGGGTCATCCAGCCATGCATCGAAGCTGAGCCACACACGGACGGTGTTCATTTTCGGGAACGCTTTCTGTGCCATCTCCAGAATTCTTCTGTATTCCGCCCCGTCAAAACGGAGCCAGACATCTCTGCCGTTGGAGCCCCATGGAGGCTGAAAATTGAAGCCGCGGATATGGCGGTATGTTTCTGTGATCATAAGCGCACCTTCCTTATCTTGATGAAACCATCATATTCCCTCTCCTGTCCCCTGTCAATGCACGATCCTGCAGAGAGCATTGACGGATCGTGCAAATACCGCTCACCACCCATCAAAAATCCTCATAACACCCTAAATTGCATCCCTTGCAACAGAGCGCACGGTTGTGGTATACTGTGCATACAGAGGGAAAATTCCGGGTTCACCCGTTGAACTCGAAAATTCTCCGCAGAGAAAAAGCGAGTTCACCCGTTGAACTCAAGGTTTTGGCAGGAGGTACGCCATGGGAAAA
>JAFQKD010000028.1 GCA_017397075.1 Oscillospiraceae bacterium
ACAGTGACGATATTCCCTATCTGGAAAATCTGCTGAAGCGGGGCGTATTCCTCGGTTTTGACAGACTCTGGGGCGAAGAAAAGCACGCCGATACGGTGGTAAAGCTTCTGGAGCGTGGCTGGGGCAAAAAGATTCTTCTTTCCCGGGACGGCGGCGCCTTTGTTGCCTTCGGAAAGCGTACCTTTGAGGAAGAAGTTTGCCGCAAGGAGAACACTTTTACCGCGGTGCTGGATACTTTCTGCAGTATGCTTCGCGCCAGGGGCGTATCCGAAAGCGAGATCGGCAGTATGCTTGTGGGGAACATTCAGACACTGTTTGCATAATAAAGAAGATCACCGGATCAAAATCCGGTGATCTTTTTTACAGCTTTGCGCAGAAATCTTTGAGCCGCTGCATAGCTTCGGCGAGCTTGTCCGGTTCTGTGGTGTAGCTCACCCGCATGAAGCCTTCGCCGTGGGGGCCGAAGGCGCTGCCGGGGATGCAGACCACCCGCGCTTCATCCAGAAGCCGGTTGCAGAAGGTAACGCTGTCCAGCCCGAAGGCCCGCAGGTCGGGGAAGAGATAGAAAGCGCCCTTGGGACGGTTCGTCTTCATGCCGGGGATGGCATCCATGCCCGCAAGGGCAATTTCCCGCCGCCTGCGGAAGGAGGCGAGGAGGGTCTCCGTAATTTCGGGATGATCCAGCGCATAGGCCGCAGCCAGCTGAGAGGGGGTGTTGATGCAGGAGTTAAAGTATTCCTGCACCTTGGTCATCTTGTCGATGATGCCCCGGGGACCTGCGGCATAGCCGACCCGCCAGCCGGTCATGGCAAAGGCCTTGGAGAAGGAGCTGAGCACAATGGTGCGCTCCTTCATGCCGGGGATGGAGGCAATGGAGCAGGGGACTGCGTCGTCATAGAGCAGACCGCCGTACACCTCGTCGGAGATCACCAGAAGATCCAGTTCCATGGCAGCCTTGGCGATCTCCCGCAGCTTGTCCATGGGGATGACCTCGCCTGTGGGATTGTTGGGGGAGTTTACCACCACGGCCTTGGTCTTTCCGGGGATGTAATGCCTGCGGATCTCCTCTCCGGTAAGGCAGAAACTGTCCTCGGGAAACACGGGGACGGGGATGATCTCACCGCCGCAGTAGCGGATGGAGGTGGCAAAGTTCAGGTACTGGGGATCCTGGATCATGACGCCGTCGCCGGGCTCCAGAATGCACTGCATAAGCAGGGAGAAGGCGCCCATGCCGCCGTTTGTGACGATGACTTCCGTCTCCGCGTCGTAAATATTTTTGGCAATGAGACCCTTTTCCGCAATGGCGCGGCGAAGCTCAAGCCGTCCGGCGTTGGGGGCATAATGGGTGTTTCCTGCCATAAGGGCGTCCGCGCAGGCGCGGCAGATGGAGAGATCCGTGTTTTCCCGGGGCTCGCCGATGCCCATGCTGATGACATTATCCATGGTGGCGGCCTTGTCGAACATGACACGGATGGCGCCCTGATCCATATTTCTGGCTTTTTCGTTCAGCCAATGTTCACCGTTCATGGTTATCACCTCCGTTGCATCACATAGGCAATAAATGCCCGGATGGCGCTTCTAATGCCCCGTTCATCCATGCAAAACTCGCTGGTATGGGGGGCGGCGGTGCAGCCGGTCTCTTCGTTTCTTGTGCCGAAACGGAAAATGAACCCCGGGGTTTTTTCCAAAAACCAACAGAAATCCTCCGAGGAAAGACGGCTGGGGATCTCGCACACGTCGGTGCCGGCTGCCTTTTGGGCGGCAATAAAGCCTTCGCAAAGGGCGGGATCGTTGTAAACGGGACCTGCGCTCATATGCCAGTCAAACTCCACGCGCCCGCCAAGCTTTTTGGCGGCGTCTTCGCAGATGGCCTTGATCTCCTTTTCCACCCGTGCGGCAAATTCCAGATCGTAGAAGCGGAAGGAGATGTCCATGGTGCAGATGTCGGGGATCACATTGTGGACCTCACCGCCGGAAAAATGTCCTACATTCCAGATGTATCTGCGGTCTTCCGCAAGCTCCGCCACCTTTGCCTTCATGCGCACATAAGCTTCCACGGCCATGGCCACAGCGTCAATACCCTTGTGGGGCAAAGCTGCATGGGCGCTCCGGCCGAAAAAGCGGATGGTGGCAGGGATGCAGGCGGCCTGATAGTCCCCGGCATGGATGCCGATGCGCCCGACCTCCAGTTCCTGCTCGCAATGGGCGCAGAGGACTTCGGTCACGCCCTCCATTACCCCGCGGTCCGCCATCATTTTGGCGCCGCTGACGGCACCCTCCTCGCTGGGCTGGAAAATGAGCCGCACACGGCAGGGGAGTTCCTCCTCGTGGGTCTTGAGATACTTTGCCACGGCAAGGAGAGCCGCCGTATGGGAATCATGCCCGCAGGCATGCATCTTTCCCGGGATCTCGGAGCGGAAGGGAACGTCCGCGTTTTCCTCCACGGGAAGAGCGTCCATATCCGCCCGCAGGGCAATGCATTTCTCTCCCTGACCCAGATCTGCCGCAAGGCTGCAAACCCCGTATCGTTCATCGGGGGTGATGCCCATGGCAAGAAGCTCCCGCTTTACAAGGGCAGTGGTAACAGGTAGGTCGAAGCCTACCTCGGGATGCCGATGGATGGTTCGCCGAATTTTCACGGCGTAATCAAAAAGCTCGGTGAATACCGCTTCATTCATGGATGGAACTCCTTTCCCGGAATGTCCGGCAGGGGGGATGGGCGGAATTTGTGCTCCATGAGCGCAAGCATGGTGTGGCTTTTTACCACGCCCTTGCGCCGCTTGAGACAGAGCAGCTTGTCCTCCAGCGCCTTAACATCCGCAGCGCAAAGCCGCAGAATGTAGTCGTATTCCCCGGTGACCGCATAGCACTCCAGAATATCCGGGTCGGCCTCCACATAATCCAGAAGTATCTGGGCATGGGAAGCGGACTGCAAAACCAGAAGCACAAAGGCGGTAATGGGCTTTCCCACCTTTTCCTCCCGTGTGAGAACGGTAAAGCGGCGGATGGTTCCGTCCTGCTGCAGCTTATGGATGCGCTTGTTCACAGCAGGGATGGAAAGATTTACCGCGGCGCCGATCTCCGTTGCGGTGGCGTTGGCATTGTCCGAAAGAATGTGCAGGATCCTTGCATCGATATCGTCCATAGTTCCACTCCTTACGGGTGATAGGCAAATCATACGTCCTTGGGAGCAAAATGACAAGGATATTTCGAAAAAACGAGCAGAATGAAACCGAAACGCGAAATTCGTTTATAAATCGTACCTGCCGAAGAGCCGAATGGGGGTGACCTCCGTTTCAGGGATCCGCAGGGCAAGCCCGTCCATGACCCGTCCCGCGTGCTCCCAGTTCCATAGATCCGTGCTCCGGCGGGAAAATTCCATAAGATGACCAAGAAGCACCCGTTTCGGCTGAAAGTGGGCGACAAAATCGCAGTATTCTTCCACGGCTTCCTGTTTCGTCCGCTGAGCCATGCCCGTCCACAGCCAGACGTGGCTGATGAGAAGATCGGGAGATTCGATTCGGGGGAATTTTTCCGTGCCGTAATCCCGCACATCCCCGGTGAGAAAGATCGTCCTGCCGCCAACGGTGAAGCGGTACATCACCTCGTCAATGCCGACGCCGTTTCTGTGCCGGTGGCGTCCGGGGAAAACCTCGGCCATGATGCCGGGGAAGGTCAGGGTATCTCCTGGGGAGACATAGATGATCTTTTCCCCCCGAAGTTTTGCGGTCTCCACCATGGTGTCAATGGCGTGATCCGGCGGCAGGATCCATTTGCAGGGCAGGTCGGAAAGCAGCTGTGCAAGACAGGGGTCAAAATGATCGTCGTGGAAATGGGTAATGAAAATATAGGGGATGTCCCGGAAGAGCGCGCGGATCTCCTCCTTCGCAGAGCGCAGTATCTCCGGTGCCCGAACGACGGGGTCAACGGCAAAAAGCGCCCCGCCTGTACGGAAAATATACCCGGAGACGGCAAATGCCCAGAGACTGTCCTCGTATTTCGGGGAGGGATCAAAGATCTCCGCCCGCATACGGCGAAGCTTTTCCGGAGCAAGGGCTGCCGCAGCATCCTCAAGCCGCTTTCGGGTGATGTCCATCACCGGGGCAGCTTTGTGCCATGCAGCCTTCAGAGCAAGGACGGAATTTCGGATGGCATCCCGGAAACAGGCGTCCGGGAATCTGCTGTAATCCAGCTCCAGATTGAATACACCCTTGTAGCCTGCCCGAAGGAGCGCTTCTACGTACTGTTCCAGCGGAAGGGCAGTATCCTCCGCAAAAGGGAAATGGGTGGAACCTGCTGAACTCAGCGCGTGAATGTGGGTGTGGATGCAGCGGGAGAGAAATTCGCTCTCCGGCAGAAGGCCGGGCGTGCCGCTTCTGCGGGACATATTATAATAGTAATGCCCGAAATCGAAGCAGCCGCCGCAAATGTTTCCGTCGAGCTCCCGCAGAATGCCCGTGACCCCGGCGCAGCAATTGGCGGGGTCGCATTTTCCGTCTTTTTCCCGGTTTACTTCCAGCGCAAAGCGGAAGCCAAGTCGGTCTGCATCCCCGCTCCACAGAGCGAGGAGCTGTTTCGTTTTCGCGGAAAGCCCGGCTTCCTCCTGCACTTTGTCGGAGGAATACGCGTGCAGGGTGATGGTGACAGTGTCCTGATGGGCTTTTGCCTCACGGAGCAGCGGAAGAAGAGAGGGATAGGTATCTTCAAAAGCACCCGGCTCCGGGGGAACAGCCCCGTGCACCGTGACACGCATTCCCGCATGCCAAATCTTTTCCGCACAGGCGAGCACCCTGTCCCCGTCATCCTCCGGGCGAACGGCACGAAGCTCAATATGGGTGATGCCAAGGCCGGAAAGGCCTTTCAGCAGGGCGGCTGCGCCGCCGTATTCGGCCAGAAGCTTTTTGTCTGCGGCATCCCGGGGCGTTTCGGAAAGCACGCCCGGGCTGAGAGAAATTCCGAAAATCATGGTTCAGCTCCTTTATGAACGCTTTTGCGGTACTGCAGAGGTGTAATGCCGTATCTGCGGCGGAAGAGAGAATAGAAATAATTGGGGTTGCTGCAGAAAATGGAGGCGGCAATA
>JAFQKD010000029.1 GCA_017397075.1 Oscillospiraceae bacterium
AACGGTGAGTTCCCCGAGGGAAAATACACCCTGCGCGCCAAAATCGACCTTGCCAGCGGTAACTTCAATATGCGCGACCCCGTCATCTACCGCATCAAATACATTGAGCACCACCGTCAGGGCACCAAGTGGTGCATCTTCCCCATGTACGATTTTGCCCATCCCATTCAGGACGCCCTTGAGGGCATCACCCACTCCCTGTGCTCTCTGGAGTATGAGGATCACAGACCCCTTTACGACTGGGTCATCCAGAACACCGATGTGCCCTCCAAGCCCCGCCAGATCGAGTTTGCCCGTCTCGGCATCAACTATACCGTCATGTCCAAGCGGAAGCTCCGTCAGCTGGTGGAAGGCAAGTATGTTTCCGGCTGGGACGATCCCCGTATGCCCACCCTGTGCGGTCTCCGCCGCCGTGGCTACACCCCCGCATCCATCCGTGCCTTTACCGACCAGATTGGCGTGGCCAAGGTGCCCAGCACCGTGGAATACGGCTTCCTGGAATCCTGTCTGCGGGATGACCTGAACCGCAACGCTCTGCGCGCCATGGCGGTTCTCCGTCCCATCAAGCTCACTGTGGAGAATTACCCCGAGGGTCAGTACGAGGACTTCGACGTGGAAAACAATCCCAACGACGAAGCTGCCGGTACCCGTAAGGTCCGCTTCTCCCGTGATCTGTGGATCGAAGCAGAAGACTTCATGGAGGAACCCGCAAAGAAGTACAACCGTCTCTATCCCGGCAATGAGGTCCGTCTCAAGGGTGCATACCTTGTGACCTGCACCGGCTGCGTAAAGGACGAGAACGGCAATGTGACGGAAGTGCTCTGCCGCTATGATCCCGAGACCCGGGGCGGCGACGCTCCCGACGGCCGCAAGGTCCGCGGCACCATCCACTGGGTGGATGCGGGAACCGCGGTGGATGCGGAGATCCGTCTCTACGACAATCTCTTCACCGATCCCGATCCCGACAGCTGCCCCGACGGCTTCCTTGCCTGCCTGAATCCCAATTCTCTGGAAGTGCTCACCGGCTGCAAGGCGGAAGCTTCTCTGGCGGATGCCAAGGCTCCCGCAGCATATCAGTTCCTGCGTGTGGGCTATTTCGCCGTGGACAACAAGGATTCCGCGCCCGGACACCTTGTCTTCAACCGCGCCGTTGCTCTGAAGGACGGCTTCAAAAAGGCGTAATGACCAACAACGCCGCAGACTTTCGCGGTCTGCGGCGTTGTATTATTGGAAAGCGAGGAAATACTTTCATGAACAGACAGCTTTTTGATGCAAGCTTCCGCGATGTTCACATCACTGAGGGAGAATACCCCGTGTTTTCCTGGCGTTTCGGCACTGCCGTGTACGAAGAGGCTTTCGAGCACAACCGGCTTGTTGCTGCCGGCTGGAACACCGCAGGCTATACGCTGAATGTGCTGGATTCCTTCCCCACAAGGCTCAACTGGAACAACTGGATGCAGCCTCAGTCCTTCCAGCTGGAGGCTGATGGATGCTCTCTGGATTATGACTGGGAATACTGCGGCTTTGCAAAGGAGGAGACACAGCGGATGAACGGAGCATCCGTTCTTCGCTGCGCCATCACCCTGAAAAGCCGCATCAAGCCCATCACCGTAAAGGTCATGACGGAGCTTGACGGCACGAATGTCATGCGCCGCTGGCTGGAGGTCACCAACACCTCCGAAGACCGGCATATTTCCCTTGGCGCCATTGCCCCCATGGCAGGCGGTATGGAGGAGGTCGGCCGCTGGAAGGACTATCTCCCCGACCCCGAACGGGAAAATCTCTACGATCTCGGCTACATGGATAAGGCGAACTGGGGCTGCGAGGGTCTTTTCAAGTGGCACGCTCTGGGTGAAGGCTCCGTCTGCGTAAACGGCCGCTTCCGCCGCAACCGTCACCGTCATCCCGCCTTTTTCCTGCGGAACAACGCCATCGGCACCATGTTCTTTGCACAGCTTGGCTGGGCAGGCGGATATGAGCTGCGCTTTGATCTGGACACGGAAGATCCCGACTCCCGTCTCTGGTTCCGCATGGGACTTGACGGTGTTGCCCCCCTGCTGATCCTTGACCCGGGCGAGACCTTCGCCACACCTGAGGTCCATATCGGCGCTCTGCAGGGTGAGCTTGACGACGCGGTGAACATGATGCACCGTCATCTCAGACTCAGCGTGTTTGACCACGCAGATGCAAGAGGCGTTCGCGGCTGGGTTGTGGGCGGCATGGGACCGGAAAGACTTATGGACGTTGCGGCATCCAAGCATTTTATGGACACCATCGCAGCTGTCGGCGGGGAAACCATGATCATCGATGCCGGCTGGTATACCGCACCCGGCGAGGCGCTGCAGGGCTGGCACAGACTTGCAGGTGACTGGGAATACAACAAAGAGCGCTACCCCAACGGCATTGAAGAGGTGCGGGAGTATGCCCATAAAAAGGGGCTGCTTTTCGGTCTGTGGATGGATTCCGAACGTCTCGGCAAGGATTCCCGCATGGCAAAGGAGCATCCGGAATGGATCGCAAAGCGCTGGAGCGATACCGGAGAGATCTCCATGGTGAACATGGCGGATCCCGATGCCTGCGCATGGGTGGAGGGGCAGATCGCCCACCTTGTGGAGGATTACGGGATCGATCTCTTCCGTCTGGACTACAACATCGATCACAAGGACATTTCCTTCCGTCTTGACCGGGGTCACGGCACAGAGGACGGCACCCTGCGGTACTACAGGAACACCCTTGCCATGTATGACAGACTGCGCAGGCGTTTCCCCAATGTGGTCTTTGAAAACTGCGCCGGCGGCGGCGGAAGAACGGATGTGGGCTTTGTGCGGAACTTTACCCACACATGGGTCAGCGACTGGAACACCGCTCCCCGCTCTCTGGGGATCACAAACGGCATGACCATGGTGCTGCCTCCCGAATGGGTGGACCGTCTCGTCAGCGGTATGGACTGCCACACCCGGGGCTCTCTCGACATTCAGGCGCGGCATCTCCTTTTCGGCAGACCCACCACCAACGACTACAACTGCGTGGGCAGCCGCATGAACCCTGCCCAGATCGATTTCATGCGCCACACCTTCTCCATCTACAAGGACTTCATCCGTCCCTACATGATGGATGGCTTCATCTTCCACCACACTCCCGAGAATTTCCTCAGGGAGCCTCAGGGCACCATGATCCTTGAACGTGCATCCAAAGACGGAACCCGCATCGTTCTGGGTATCTTCCGTCTTGCAGGAACAAAGGAAGAGGAGACCGTGATCTTCCCCAGAGGTCTGGACCTTTCCAAAAATTACCGTGTGCGGCTTGACAACACCGGTGCGGAATTCACCATGACCGGCGCCGAGCTTACCTCCGTGGGGCTGCATCTGCGTCTCTCCGGCGCGCTCACCAGCGAACTTGTGCTCTTCACTGCGGAAGCATAATTGTGAAAAAAGAATAAAATTTTCTCTGCACCCCGGCAGGACATTGAGTTTCCTGGCGGGGTGTGGTATACTTTCCTTAATCCGTTAAACAGAAACAGAGGTGCATTTTCGTTGGCTTATAAGAATTATCCGCTGTATGAGACCACCGTTTTTGAAGATTTCCGCATCATGTCGGAAAACGTGGCTGAAAAGTATCCGGATCGGGCAGCATATATGTATCGGGAAGCCCCCTCCGATGAAGAGCCCATCACCGTCACCTTCTCTCAGGCGCGGGATGATATCCGCGATCTGGGTACCGCTCTTGTGGCTGCAGGCTGCCGGGAAAAGCATTGCGCCATCATCGGCGGGCTCAGTCTCGGCTGGGTCTATACCTATTACAGCCTCATGTCCATCGGCGCTGTCACCGTACCGCTGGATAAGGACTGGCCCGCCGAAGACCTTGTGACCACCGTAAACCGTGCGGAATGCGAATACGTGTTCTACTCTGCCGACATCGCCGATAAGGCGGAAGCGCTTCGCAAGTCCTGCCCCACCGTAAAGGCCATGCTCTGCATCTGGGGCAGCGGTGCCGAGGGCGACAAGGCTGTCATGGAGCTGATTTCCGAAGGACACGCCCTTGTGGAAGCCGGGGACAACACCTACTATGACTACAAGCTGGATCCCGACAAGATGGCCTCCATTGTTTTCACCTCCGGCACCACAGGTCAGGGCAAGGGCGTTATGCTCAGCCAGACCAACATCGTTTCCGACATGACCCAGGGTATGTACAACTTCGCCATCACGGAGAAGACGCTCTGCACCCTGCCGCCTCACCACACCTTCGGCTCCACGGTAAACCTTGTGGGTCACTATTCTCAGGGTTCCACCGTATATCTCTCCTCCGGCATCCGCTACATTGCCAAAGAGATGCAGCAGGAGCACCCCTCTCACCTGATCCTTGTGCCCCTGTTCATCGAAAAGCTGTACAAGAAGATCTGGGCTACTGCCAAAAAGCAGGGACGGGATAAGCTGCTGCGGAATATGATGAAAGTATCCAACGGTCTGCGCAAGATCGGCATCGATGCCCGCAGAAAGCTTTTCGGCTCCATTCTGAAGATGTTCGGCGGAGAGCTGGAAATGATCATCTGCGGCGGTGCCGCCCTGAATCAGGAAATGATCGACACCTTTGATGCCATCGGTATCACCCTCCTCAACGGCTACGGCATCACCGAGTGTGCACCTCTTGTCAGCTGCAACCGCAACAAGCTGCAGAAGCGGGGCAGCGTGGGTCTTCCCATCATTGGCGAGGAGCTGAAGATCCTGAACCCCGATGAAGACGGCGAAGGCGAGATCTGCGTCAAGGGTCCCAATGTGATGCTGGGCTACTACAAGGACCCCGATGCCACCGCTGCCGTATTTACCGAGGACGGCTTCTTCCGCACGGGCGACTGGGGCAAGCTTGACGAGGACGGCTGGCTCTATATCACAGGCCGTCTCAAGAACATCATCATCCTTGCAAACGGCAAGAACGTGTACCCCGAAGAGATCGAATTTGCCATCACCTCTGCCGTTCCCGGCATTGAGGAGATCGTGGTCTACGCCGGCGAAAGCAAGTCCGATGCCTCCAAGGAAGTCATCGTGGCGGAGATCTTCCCCGATTTCGATGGTCTTAAGGAAGACGGCATCGAAAATGTGGAGGAATACTTCACCACCCATGTCACCGCACTGAACAGCAAAATGGCGCCCTACAAGGCCGTCGGTCTTGTGAAGATCCGCACCACCGAATTTGCAAAGAACACCTCGAAGAAGATCGTCCGCTTCAAGATCGACAAGTCCATCGACTGAAGCCCTGTAAAGAAAGGAGTACCCACATGAAAGACAAACGCAGTTTTCCGCTGTCCGCAGCCGCTGTTGCCATCACCGCAGCCGCTGCCGTAACAGCAGCCGCCGCTGCCGCTGTGGGAGTCGTGCTTCACAAGGTTTCCAAGCTCAATGCCCTCTTTGAGCTGGAAAGCCGCGAATCTCCCATCGAATTCGAAGAAGATACCCTTCTGGAAGTGGAAGGCATCGACGAATAAGGGCAGGTAAAAAAGAAGAACCGTGGTTCCCCACGGTTCTTCTTTTATTTTATTTACTCTGCACCGCGCATCCGTCTTCTGCTCACCAGCAGAACACCTGCGCCGATGACTGCAGCGCTGCCGATAACCAGCAGAAGCTTTGTTCCCATACCGCCGGTCTCAGGCAGCAGCGGCCCGCGGCTGTTGGGAATGCAGTACGTCTCCGCATCGGCCACGGTATCGGGCTGCACAGTGACACACACAGGCTCGGAAAGAAGCTTGTAGCCTCTGGGCGCCTTGACCTCTACCACATAGTAGATGCCGCAGGCAAGCTCGGGAGAAACGGCCTTGCCGTCTTCCCCGCTGACAAGGGTCAGCGGCTCATCACCGTCCATGATCTGCACCACGGCAAGATCACGGCCGTTTACGGTAATGATCCGGATATCGGTGTCGCCTGCTTCCGCAGGGCGGAACACATGGAACTCGGCACCGTCCAGAACGGCAGTCTCATCCCCGTCTTCATGCTTCACAATGGTAAAGCTGCCCTTCAGTGCTCCCGGAGGGGGAGGCGGAGGGGGAGGCGGAGGCGGGACCACAGGCTCGTTCTTCGGGTAAACGGACACGATGTCCTCATACTCGATCACGATCTCCACGCTGCCGTCTTCACCGGGAATTTCCTTCTCCACCGGCATGGGCACGCTCACATAGAAGGGATCCACGCAAGCCAGCACCTTATCGGCATTGTGGATCTCCACCACCATGTAGGTGCCCTCGGGAAGCTCAGCCGCAGCATAACCGGTAACATCGGTGATGACGCTTGCCGCAAGGTTCTCTTCCACGGCAAATCTTGCGATCTCTTCCTCCGTAGGTTTTTCCCCAAGGATCTCGCCCTCTTCAAGGGTCACATTGTAGATCCTGAATTCGATCTCAGAAATGGGAAGTCCGGTTCCGTTTGCGGTCTTGTAGATGCGAAGACCCATGTTGATATCCCGCCGGAATTCCAGACTTTCCACGGCGCGGACATAAGTTTCGCCGCCGGAAACGCCCACCAGACACTGGGAAACATCTCTGCCGCCTTCGCCTTCGTAGAAGTAGACATTGTTCTCCACAAACTGGGTGCCTTCCACAACAGCCTCGATGGTATCGCCAACTCTGGCTTCCACCATCATGCCGATCTTATTCTCGGCAGCAAGGGTGTAGCTTACGGTATCGGTAACGTTTCTGGTTCCATCCTCATTTTCGCTGAAGCTTGTGACGGTGACAACGAGATCATCCTCCGCCTCTGCCTTACCGTTCAGATGTACGTAGAGACCCACTTCGTAAAGGTCCTCTTCTCCGCCGGGCAGAAGCTCCGCACGGGTGATATCGATGCTGCTGATGACCACGGAATCCGCATCGGCAGCCACAGCTTCCTGATTGCACAGGTACCAGATGAGGTTATTTACCCGATACTGCGCCATAGCATCAAAGGTCCGCTGACGCTTTCCGGGCAGCCAATCCCAGCACTCGTTGGTAAAATCGTGAAGGGCATGGAAGTAGATATTGTCATTTACGGGCACATTGATGGTGGCAAAGTAGCCGTAGTTCTGTTCTTCCAGCGTATCCGTATTGGCATAGGTCCAGACGGCCATCTGCACGGCGGAAATGATGTCCGAACGGGTAAGAGAAGCCACAAACTCCGCATCCAGTCCGCCCTCGATCATGCGCTGCTTCATTTCCTCAATGGTCACATAGGGGTAGGCGTTCTGCAGAATGCCGCGGATCTTCATGGCCTGTGCTTCGCTGTAGTAGCTGCTGTCCTCCAGATTGAGCCGCCTGTAATCGGTGTCATATGCCATGCCGGTTTCCACGTCGCAGCAATAGAGGACCTCATAATTGCTCTCCCCGGGGACATAAGGTCCGTCTGCCGTCCAGGACGTTTTGCCGTCTGAGGTATCCACCAGAATAAAGGTCTGGGGGATATTCCCCGCAATCATGTGGTTGCTCACTTCGTAGGCATATCCCGTCCCGCAGCGCACAGCCTCAAACTGATATTCATCGAAGCGGGGCGTCACCGTGCAGGTCTCGAAATTCCACACTGTGGAAAGCTCCTCAGTAAGGAGCGCCGCAAGCTCGGGATTGACCTGCGCCTTTTGCTCCTCGGTCAGGGCGTCATATGCCTGCTGCGCTGCAAGCCTTGCCGCGAACATCTCGCTCACATAGGTCTCGTACCCTGTACGGGCAGCAAGATGAGAAGCGATGGTGTCCCCGTTTGTGGTGTTGATGTCATAGTGTCCGCCGCCGGCAGGATAGTTCAGCCGGGCGTCCTGTATTTCCTGCAGAGTGTCCAGCGCCTGCAGCTGAGCGGTCACCGCAGAAACGGGATCCTCATCCGCCAAAACAGCGGGACTCACAGACGTCACTGCCAGAAAAAGCAGCATCAGTACCGCAAAAAAGCGTTTTGCCTGCTTTTTCATTTCTGTGCCTCCTTTCAACATCCGCAGCAGAGCGCCAAATAAACGTCTCTTTTGCGTCTATCTTCCATTTTATGTTCCCACTATAACACCCATTCCTTACAAAACCCTTACAGCCTGCAACAAAAAATTACCGCTGCAGAAAAATCTGCAGCGGCGTGTTTTCTTCTCTTATTCTTTGGGCAGATGGCGCAGAACACGTCCCGGCCGTTTTCCGGTGTACTCGCCCTTTGCAATAACAGGCACACCATTCACGATCACATAATCCATCCCTTCACTGTAGTGGCAGGGATCCTCCGGGGTGGCATTCATCTTCAGGGCGTGAATGTCAAACACATTGATATCCGCATACTTCCCCGCTTCCAGAACGCCCCGTCCCTCCAGCATAAAATGCTGCGCAGGAACGCTTCCCACCTTCTTCACCGCGTCCTGAATGGAGATCACGCCAAGGTCGCGGACATATCGGATGAAGAAATAGATCATGGAAATATAATTCAGCACGTTTGCTTTGTCTCCTGCGGAAAGGTCGCTCACCGTTGAGTCGGTCTGCCACATATAGATGGGATCCTTTACCACGCTGTCCACCATGATCTCTTCAAAGAACACCGTGCCCTGAATGCTGACGGCATTTGCCTCTTCCATGGTCTTTGCCCCCATCATCACATCAAGGAACACGTCCGCAGGCTCCTTGCCGCTCTGTTCCACCAGCTTTGAGAAAGGCATCTTGGCAATCTCCGGGTCATGGCCGGGCTTAATGAAGAGAAGTCTGTCCCACTGTCCCTTGGCAAGGAAGCGCCAATACCGGTCAAGATCGTTTTTCACACGGCTTCGTCCCGCAGGATCGGCGAGGATTTCCCGTGCTTTGTCCCAGCCATCGGCATAGAGCCAGCTGGGCAGCATGGCCATAGCGCCGCCCGTGGCAAAGAGGGTGGGCAGCATATCCGCATACACGTTCAGATGCTCGATCTCCCGCGCATCCTTCAGCATCTGCATCCCCTTAAAGAGATATTCATCGGGCACACCGTTATCATATTTCACGTTCAGATGGCTCACCGTGCCGCGAAGCCCGGTCTTACGGATCACATTCAGAAATTCGTTTACCGCTTCCAGAACATAGTACCCTTCATCCCGCATGTGGGTGGAGTAGTTTGCGTCGTACTCAGCGGCGATCATGGCAAGCCGTTCCACCTCTTCCGGACGGCTCACCGAACCGGGAACAAACTCAAGTCCCGTGGAAAAACCGATAAATCCCGCTTCCATGGCTTCCCGCAGAAAATCCGCCATGATCTGAAACTGCTCTTCGGTGTAGTCTCTGGTGGTAAGACCGGCCATGACCCGCAGATCATTGTGACCGCAGAGCCAAGCGGTATTCACGCCGGTACCCAGCTTTTCCGCTTTGTCCAGTGCTGCCGCCACAGAGCCTTTGGGATAGGTAGGCCCGGGCAGAGTATACACGCAGTCGATGCCGTCCCCGTCGGGATGGGCAGTTTCCGGGTTCTGCTTGGTATAGCCACGCATGGAGAACCCGCAGTTTCCCACGATCTCCGTGGTCACGCCCTGCCGGATGGCATTTTGAAACTCGGGACGGCTGAAGAGTGCCCTGTCAGAATGGCTGTGGCAGTCGATAAATCCGGGGGTCACATATTTATGATGGGCATCGATCTCCAGAGGCGCCGTGACCCCGGTGAGATCGCCGATATAGTCGATCTTATCGCCGATGACAGCAACATCCGCATAATAGGGAAGCTTTCCCGTCCCGTCAACGACCGTTCCGCCGCGAATGATGATATCCGGCTTTCTGCGGTAAAATGCCATACTTCTGCCTCCTGTTTTTTCTTCACTCTATCACAGCGCGCCTTTTCGGACAAGGACGAATTTGCGTCAAAAAACCGATCAGTTAGTTGTACCCCACCGCAAGACCGAAAAGCAGAATGCCCGCCGTGAGGACAAGATTCAGCACCTGGAACTTCCAGCTCCATTTGAACCACTTGCCGTAGCTCACATCCGCAAGACCGAGGCTGATGAGCAGGGCGGGATTCGTGGGGTAAAACACATTGGAAAAGCCGTCGCCGAAGGCAAAGGCAAGAACGCTCAGCTGCGGGGAAATGCCGAAGATCCGGGCCATGGGGGCAATGAGGGGGATCAGCATGAACGCCTTCGCGGAACCGGAGGGGATGAAGAAATTCATCACCAGCACGATAAGATAGATGAACAGCACCACCGCCCAGCGGGGCATGGACTGGGCAAGTCCCACTGCACCGTGGAGGATGGTATCCAGCGTGCCGGCAGTTTCCAGCGTGTACTTAATGGAAGACGCCATGAGGATCATGATGACCGCAGGGAAAATGCTCACCACGCCGCTGCACGCGGTTTTGCAAAGCGCTTTCCCCGTCATGCCGGAAACAAGCGCCGCTGTGACCCCTGCCGCAAGGAACATCACCGCCACGATGACCATGGTAACATCCTGCAGCGCGGGAATAAACCCGGAGCAGAGCACCGCAGCGATCCCCGCGCCGAGGATAGCCGCAAAGCAGACCAGTGCCTTATCCATCTTTTTATCCGCCGCAAACTCCGCTTTTCTGTCTGCTTCCACGGGTTTCTGAACTTTTTTCGCATAAACCGTCAAAAACCCCATGAGCAGACCGTAGATCAGCACGAATGCCGCCGCACGCAGCCACGCACCGGAAAACATGGAAAGCCCCGCAAGCTGCTGGGCAACGCCTACCGTAAAAGGATTGCACACGCCGGAGGCAAAGCCGCAGCCGACAGCAAGAAGGCTCATGCCCATGCCGGTAAGGGGATCCCATCCCAGACTTACCGCCAGAGAAACCACGATAGGCACCAGCGGCACGCACTCCTCAAAGGAGCCGATCATGGC
>JAFQKD010000030.1 GCA_017397075.1 Oscillospiraceae bacterium
GCATCGTGGAAGGCCGTCCGGCAAGCTTTATCGTTCTGGACGCCAAGGATTACTACGAGGCGCTGAATGTGAACGCTCCCGTGCTTCTCTCCGTGAAGAATGGAAAGAAGATCGCCGAATCCGTCCCCGGCACCAAAAAGGCTCTGTTCTGAGTTGCACAAAAAATCGCCTGTCCCTTCGGACAGGCGATTTTTCTTTTCTCAGTACAATGTCTTGTCTGCGTCCTTCTCCGCAGCAACAGCATCTGTCTCCGTGCTGCGGTCGATCTCCCACAGAGGCTTTTTGCGGAAACGGTTCTTGAAGCCCTTGGTGAGCACGCCCTTCTTTTCCAGATGGTTGTAGCATTCCCGGACACAACCCCGGGCACCCTCGATGGCATGATTGTGCCGCATATACAGCTCCAGACCGAAGCCCTCCTGTGCCGTGGACCAATTCGGACCAAGTCCCTCGCCTTTCACATCGAAGGGATTGAATTCCGGCACGCCGCCCCGGTAGGCGCTTGCGCAGGCGCGGTTGTTGAATTTCCCGTATTCCACCTTGTGTCCCGCAAGCATCAGCGTTTCGCTCTCGGTGGTGGAGATGGCGTTTCCGGTGCACATTCTGGCACAGCTCATGCAGCGGTCGCAGATCTTCCCCTCGTAAATAGGGTCAGGCTCACACTCATAGTCCGTAAGCAGCGCCACAAACCGCTGCATGGGACCGAACTCCGGTGTAAGAAACACCTTGCTCCAGCCGTATTCCCCAAGTCCCGCAACATATGCGGCGGCGCGCATATCGATGAGGATATCCGGGGCAGGCTTCCCCTCCTCCACGGGCAGGGTGGTCAGCGGCGGCTGCTCCTTCCGCAGATCGTGACCGGAGGGGGCATTGTTCCGGAAGCTGATGTTGGGCACGGGAACAGCCTCGTAGCCTTCATCCTCAAGGAAGCAGCAAAGCTTCCGCAGCACGATGGGCCCAAACACCTCGTTGATGCCTGCATACCCCATGGCGGTGTACGGCGCAAAATAAGTGCCTTCTTCGATACCGCGGAAATATCCCCGGGGAATGCGGAAAGCCAGTACGATGCAGGTCTTCGCCTCCGGGAAAATATACCGGGGATCCATCTGCTTGGGGGCGGTCTCAAACCGATCCATGGACGCAAAACCACACAGGTCTGCCCCCACCTCTCTTGCATATCTGCGGACAGCTTCCTTATCCAGCATGGTGATCCTCCTGTTGTTCTTTGAATTTTCTCTCATCATACCTATCGGGACTCTTCTCCGCAACGGAAAAACGGGGACAAAAACAGGAAAAACCGAGCCTCTTCAGCGGCTCGGTTTTTCCGTATGCTTTTTTGCCAGTGTCCGGGAAAGATGCCGCCCATCATAAAAGCCGGTCTGTGCCGCCACTTCCTCATGGGTCATGTTCGTGTTTTCCAGCAGCCACAGCGCCCGCTTTGACCGGCACCGGATCACAAGCTGCTTAAAGCTGCAGTGATAATACTTCCGCAGCAGTCTGGAAACATAGGAGGTGCTGTAATGAAACCTTGCCGCGGCATCTGCAAGGGTGATCTCCTTTTCATAGTTTGCGCGGATATACATCCACAATGCCTCTGCCGCCCCGGACGCTCTTGGCGCTGTCATTTTATCCTGCAGAACAGCCGTGAGAATGTACTGCAGCTGCGCCGTCAGCCGAAGCTGCTGCAGAGAGTTTTGTTCCCGGAGAAACCAGCTGTGGTACAGTGTCTCAAACACATCGGCCTGCTCCACAGGAAAACGAAGCACAGCCCATGGCTTTCCGCCACTGTAAAGCAGAGAAAAATCCGCCTTTTCCGTGATCCCCTCTTCGCAGAAGCGATCCGGTGTTACGGAAATGAGCACCTCGTCTGTTCCGGCACAGCTGTATGTCCAGTCGAAGTTCACCACGGCGATTTTCTGCCCCTCGCCGCAGCGGACACGGTATGCCGTCCCCGGCCCCGCAATGAAGGCACTGCCCGCAGGCATGGGAAACGTCTCCCCGTCGATCTGGGCATGACCGCTGCCATCGAGGAACACCACCAGCCTGTGGTCATACGCCTTATGATATTCCCGCTGGCGAAGTCCCTCTCCTATACCAACGCAGCGCACATAGGGACGGATGTTTTCCGCTGTTACCGTTACCGTTTTGCCGCTCATGCGCCGATACGGAACTTATCCTCCTCGGTAAGTCCCAGAAGCTCCACGATCCGCTCCGCCTGTGCTTTTCTGCCGGAGAAATCCTCGGGATGATGGGCATCGCTGCCGAAATAGAACTTGCAGCCGCA
>JAFQKD010000031.1 GCA_017397075.1 Oscillospiraceae bacterium
CTGCGTGCCCCACAGCGATACCACATGGGCAGACCCCATTGTGGAGGATTGGGAGGACTTCAGGGCGGAGATCGACAAGTCCCCCGACGGGTATTTCGAAAAGACCCGCAGATACATTGAATATGCCGTGAAGCGCTCCGAGGGGAAGTACATTACCGCCATGATGGATCTCCACGGCAATATGGATGCCATGAGCGCCCTTCGGGGGCCGGAGGACCTCTGCTGCGACCTGATGGATGACCCGGATGCGGTGTATGCTGCCCTGCAGCGGGTAAACGACACCTGGGGCGAGATCTACAATATGATCTATGAGACCTCCCATATGGCGGAGCGGGGCTGCATCGGCTGGTCGCCCCTGCTCTGCACGAAGCGGTTTGCGGTGCTGCAGTGCGACTTTGCCTGCATGATCGGGCCGGATATGTTCCGCAGATTCGTGCTGCCCTCTCTGGAGCGGGAGGCAGCGCAGCTGGATAACGCATTGTACCATCTGGACGGACCCGACTGCCTCAAGCATCTGGACGATGTGCTGACGCTGAAGGATGTGGACTGCGTCCAGTGGGTCCCCGGCGACGGTCAGCCCAGAACCATCGAGTGGATGGATGTGCTGAAAAAGGTCCAGAAGGCAGGAAAGTCCGTTTGGATCTATGACTGGACACCGGAGGAGATCAAAGCACGGTTCAGGGAGCTTGACCCTGCCCTTACTGCCTTCTCCTGCACTGCTGCAAGTCAGGATGAGGCAGAGGCGCTGGAAGAGTATCTGGTCAAAAATACCTGAGGAGGGAAAGTACATGATCGCCATTCATAACGATCTTCTGCGGGTCACGGTTGCGGAAAAGGGTGCGGAAATGCAGAGCATCCGCTTCAGAGGGCAGGAATATCTCTGGCAGGGACATCCCGACGCATGGGACGAGCGTGCGCCGGTACTCTTTCCCATCTGCAGCCGCCTGCATGAGGGGCGGTATATCCTGAACGGAAAAGAATATCACATGGAAGGTCCTCACGGCTTCGGCCGCTTTCTGGATTTTGAGGTGGAGTATCACGATGGGACGAGCCTTGTGATGCTGGCAACGGACAATGCAGAGACGCGGAAGGTGTTCCCGTTTGCTTTTGATCTTCGCATAAGCTATCAGCTGAAGGGAAATACCATCAAAATCGGCTACGATGTGCTCAACAAGTCCGAGGACACCATGTATTTCTCCATTGGCGCCCATGAGGGCTATGCCCTTCCCGGGGGACTTACGGATTACAAGCTGGTGTTCCCCAAAACGGAGACCTTTGAGACCCACCGCATGGGCGGCGGCGTTCTCATCGACCGCTGGGACAAGGTGCAGCCGGAGGGGAATGTTCTGGAGCTGAAGCCGGAGCTTATGGATTACGGCACGCTCATTTTTGACAAGAGCCTATCCAAAAGCTGCGTTCTGGCAAGAAAAGACGGCTCCCGCGCCATCCGCGTAAATTACGAGGATTTCAAGTACTTCCTTGTGTGGACCATTCCCGGCTGGGACTTTGTTTGTCTTGAGCCATGGTGCGGTCTTCCCGATGAGGAAGGCACCGACCACGATATCACCCACAAGACCGGCATCATCCGCGCATGGCCCAACGAGACGGTGTCCCGTTTCCACAGCATCGAGATTCTGGCATAAGGAGCGTAAGCAATGGCAAAGATCAGAAAGGCGATCCATCCGGATGACGATGCCCATTACAGCAGCATGGGACTTACCCGGGGCATCGTGGAACCCTGGGAGGACGGTATGCGCACAGACGGCAGCCGGGGTACGTATGAGTGGTGGTATTTCGATTCTCGCTATCCCGACGGCACCATTCTGGTGATCTTCTTCTTTTCAAAGTCGCCCATTCAGGTAAACGGTCCCATAAAGCCCACGGCGACCATGGAGCTTACCCTTCCCGACGGCAGAAAGTTTTCCGAGGAAGTGTATGCTTCCGTGGAGGAGAGCAGCTATGCAAAGGACCGCTGCTGCATCACCATCGGGGATTGTCACATGGAGGGGGATCTGCAGGAGTACAGCATCCGCTTCCGGGGAAAGACCATGTCCGCGGATGTGCAGCTGAAGAATACCGTTCCTGCATGGCGGTCACAGTGCGGTCCCATCCTCTTTGGGGACAGGGAGGAGTATTATTTCAACTGGCTTCCCGCCACACCGGAAGGAAAAGCCGTTGCAGATGTGACATGGGAAGAAGGAAGCTGCCATCTGGAGGGCAGCGGCTACCACGATCACAACTGGGGCAATATCTCCATGCTGAAGCTGATGCACCACTGGTATTGGGGCAGAGCGAAGATCGGCGACTATAAGGTTATTTCCTCCTGGATCACTGCGGAAAAGCAGTACGGCTACAAGGAATTTGATGTATTCATGCTGGCAAAGGGCAGCAGGATCCTTGGGGATAACGCAAACCATACCCTGAAATTCCTGCCTGCTGAGCCGTATACCGATGTCCATACGGGAAAGCCTGTTTACGGCAAGGTGGTCTATGAGTACGAAACCCCGGAAGGGGAGCTGTACCGCATCACCTACAGCAGACGGAGCGATATTTCCCGGCAGAATTTTGCTGACCTTCTTCCGGCACCGATACGGCTTGCCGCACGGCTGGTGGGATTTGAAGGCTCATACCTGCGGTTTGAAGGCAGCGCAACCATTGAACGGCTGGAAAACGGCTCTGCGGTGGAGCAGGTGACAGAGGACTCTGCCGTGTGGGAGCTTATGTACTTCGGCAAAGCCGGAGCGGATCAAAAGGAGAACGCATGAATACCCTTCGGACAAGGGTCTGCGTTCTCGGCGCAGGCGGCGGCGGTACGGGCTGCGTATACAGACTTCTGAAAAACGGTATCGATACCGTGGTCATCGACAAAAATCCCGATTTCGGCGGCACGGCTGTGTTTTCCGGGGTGGATGGATTTGAGCCGGGAGTGTCTCTGGACGGCATCCATCAGGAAATCTCCCGCATCCTCACGGAAAAGGAACAGGGCTTTGTGGTGAAGCGTCTTCCCAACGGAAGGCTCCTTCCCGAAGCGGACAGGACACCCGGGAAAGACCAGTTCCCCGAATACCCGTGGGCATTGGCGGACAAGACGGAGGAGCCGTATTCCGCTACCCTATCCCGCAAATGGGGCAAACGGTTTCAGTTTGACCCCGATGCCTTTACCGCAGCCGTCAGGGAGAGCCTTTCCCCCTGTAAGGAGCATCTCACAGAGCTTTTCGGCTGGGAATATGACGGCTGCAGAACGGAAAACGGAAATGTGACCGCCATCACCCTCCGCAGAGGGGAGGAGCGTGCCGCCGTGGAGGCGGAATACTTCGTGGATGCCTCCGGGGACATCGTTCTTGCGCGGGATGCAGGCTGCGCCTACACCTCCGGCACGGAAGCCCGTGAGGTTTACGGGGAACCCGGTGCGCCTTTGGAGGCGTCCGATACGGTAAATGCCGTGACCTACTGCTTCCGCATCACAAGAGCGGAAGACCCGGAGCATATTGACCCTGAACCCGGGGAGCATGATGAGGCGTGGGAAAACACCCTCATGAGAGGGGTGGTCTCCTGCTTCAGCGAGTACCCGGACGGGGATATCAATGTGAATATGCTCCCCACCATGCAGGGACGGGAGTATATGGAGCTTGGGGAAGATGCCGACCGTGTGGGGCATATGCGGGTAAAAGGCTACTGGCATTATCTGCAGACGGAGAAAAAGCTCCGGGGCTGGAAAATCAGGAAAATTTACAGTGCCGGCGTGCGGGAGACCTATCGGCTGAAAGGCCGCCATATCCTTACCGAGCAGGAGGTCCGTGCGGGACGTTCCGCTCTGGATTCCGTGGCCGCCATTGCCGACCATGCGCTGGATATCCACGGGGAGAGCGGTATGCTGAAGGAGTTGGAAAAGCCTTACATCATCCCGCTGGAATGCACCATGACCCGGGAATACGAAAACCTGTTCGTTGCCTGCCGGGGGGCGTCCTTCTCCCACATTGCCGGGGCGAGCGCAAGACTTATCCGCACCATGCTGTCCCTTGGGGAAAGCGTGGGCGAGCATATCGCAGGACTGCTGAAATAAAATGAATGTCAGGAACGAGCCGTTCCTGACATTCGTTTTTTATTCTGCCCCGTCCGGGGTGAGATACAAAGTTTTTCCGCCGAAGGTGATGCTGCAGCCGGCTTCGGTTTTCTCCACGGAGAGGAGCTCCTCCCCAAGCTGAAGGGATACGCCGTTTTCCGTTTTGGAGAGAACGGCGGTTTCTTTCCCCGTGCGGGGACGCAGCAGGGAGAGGAAGGTTCGTTTTCCCTTGCCCTCCTGCGTGACGGCTGCATCCATGGCGGGGACCATGATGCCGTAATCCACGGTATACCAGCCGCGGTAGGGATCCTTTTCCCCGTAACCGTGCTCCCAGCGGAGCGCATCAGCCGAGAGACACCACAGGGAGAGATTTCCGCCCTCCGCCGCGGTAAAAATGCCCTCATCGGTGAACACAAAGTCCTCCGGCTTGTAATCGGGGCCGAAATTCCAGTGGAGCGACACCGTGTGGGCGGCATCATCCTCCGGAACAAAGGCATCCAGCACCGCAAAAACATCCGCCTTGCGGATATAGACCACCGTGCGCCGATGGGCGGCGCAGAGCACATCCCCGGAGTAGCAGCCTTCCTCCGTCAGCTTCTGGTAGCCGTCGGTGTAGAAACTCTGCAGAACATCGAAATCCTCCGTGTGATGCCGGAAACCGGGACAGGGGACTTCCGCAAGGGTCTCGATGGAACGAACCTTTTCGTATTCCGCTTCGTTTGTGGTGGATTCGGGGATCCGCTCATCCACCTTGAAACCCTTTTCCATGGAGAGCCGTCTCTGGGAGAGAGAATCGGCAGTGAGCGTATTATGGGCGGCGGAGTTATAGAAATAGCCGTTTAAGATCCGGGATTCCGGGTCATCGGCGTAGTTGAAGTTGCCGCTGTCCACAAGCAAGCGCCGTCCCCGTGCAGTAAGCATAAGGGAGTTTGCATCCTCGTGCTTGTGACCGGGGGAGTAGCGGCTGTACTTGGTGAGGAGCCACGAGGCCTCCCTGTCCCAGCTGCTGCGGAGCATGCTGATTCCGCCAAAGTCAAAGTCGCGGTACAGGGGAAGATCGGGCACAGTGCCGTCACGCAGAAGCTTTGTGACGCGCTGCAGGACTTCCGCCTCCGGATACATGGCGCAAAATTCCTCAAGAAGGGGAAGCGCGCCGTCTGCAGCATGGGACTTTGCAATGTCAGGAATCGCGCCTGTGGGGTCGGTAATGAGGGCAAGATACTCGCAGCGCTGCACAGCCTTGCTGCGGAGAGACGCCATGCGGCGGTTTTGCCCAAGCTTGCAGTTTTCCTCGATCTTCCGGAAACGGCGGGGAAGTCCCGAATTATAGTTGGGTGACTGCTCCAGATCCGTGCCGTCCGGCAGAACGCAAAGACGGAAGGCAGTTTCCAGCCTGCTCATGCCCACAAAATAGGCGCCCGCTGCCGCAAAGAATTCCCAGAACAATACGCTCAGCTGCACAAGCGCCCCTGCACAGGAGAGGAACTGGTTGGGCGTTCCCCTGCGGGGAGCGTTCATGAGCACGTGGAGGTGATCCGTCATAAGGGAGAGGATCATCTCCCCGAGAAGGTCGTTTTCCATGAGACCCTGCTTTGTGAGATAGGCAAGCTCTTCCGTCCATGAGGCGGTACGGCTTTCACAGGCAAGGGAGATCCATGACCCGCCGATGAAATCC
>JAFQKD010000032.1 GCA_017397075.1 Oscillospiraceae bacterium
CCGACCCGATCTCTTCCGCGGCGGCTTCCAGCTTTTCCCGGCTTCGGCCGGCAATGCACACCTTCGCCCCGGCTTCCAGAAACCGGACGGCAATGGCCTTGCCGATCCCGCTGCCGCCGCCAAAAATCAAAACGTTTTCGTTTCTGAGCTTCATTTCTGCACCGTTCTTTCGATGATCTCATCCTGAATGCTGTCCGCCAGCTTCACGAAATAATCCGAAAACCCGGATACCCGCACGCGAAGGTTACCGTATTCCTCCGGGGTCACCTTTGCCTTCTGCAGGTCCTCCCTGGAAACGTAGGTCAGCTGAAAATGCACACCGCCCATGCGGAAATACGCCTCGAAAAGATCCACCATCTTTTCAAAATAGGCATCATTCCTGACGAGTTCTTCCTCGATCATCACATTTGTCACCGTACTGCCGCAGGCAATGCCGTTTGGATCAGCCTTGGCGATGGAATTCAAAAGCGCGGTAAGTCCATTTCTGTCATAGCCGCCGGTCTGTCCCATGCCGAACTTCAAGGTCTCCCCGTCCACTCGTCCGTCAGGGGTAGCTTTTGTGTGCTCACCGAACCATTTGGGATGCTCATTATAGCCCATAAGATCCCCGATGAGCCAGTGATAGCCGAATACATTTGTGCGGTCCTTCAAAAATTCGTACAGATCCCGGTAAAGCCGCTGGGCAACCTCGTTGGAGCGCTGGGTATCGTTTCCGAAGAAATCCCCTCTGCGGCGAATCATTTCCCGCATTCCCGGGGCAGACGCCCAGTTGGTCTGCAGTGCGTCGATGAGTTCCGCCATGGTAAAGGCTTTTTCATCATACACAAACTGCTTCACCACGATGAGAGAATCGATCACATTGGTCATGCCCATATACATGGGTGAAGCAATGACCACATTCCCTCCGCCCTGTGTCAGGCTCTTTGCGTTTTCGATGCAGTCGTTGAAAATCAGGCTGGAAACGTAGTTCAGGTCTTTCGCCCGTTCCAGATTATACTTGTTGTCGTAATCGTAGCCGAGGAGAATATCGGAAAACATCTCCTGCAGGAATATCTCATAAAACGCCTCAAAACTCTCCGCGCTGCGGATGGCATCCGCTTTTCTGTGGAACAGGGTCTCCACGCAGCGGGCAATGTTCACCTTGGAGTTGCTGCCGGTGATGGCCCCCAGAAAGGCAGGCTCGTTGCAGCCAACGGTGGTGTAGCTTACCGCCCGTTCAAAGGGGATATGGCAGATCTCCGTATAGCACTTGATGCGCTTTTCATCGTTCTGGAAGGCAATGCGCTTGTTGGGATCCTTCCGCTCGCAGTCCATCATGTACCGCAGCACCTCACGCGGGGTCTTTGCCGTCCAGCGGAGGGATACCTGGGGGATATAGAGCGGCAGATCCATCAGCGCGTCAACGATGAGCCGGGAGGTATCGCAGAAACCGTCCCTGCCGTCGGGAAGATAACCGCCCACGCAGAAATGGGATTCACCGCCCCGGGTAAACCGATCGCTTTTCACATTCGTGAAAGAGGCCACCATGAGATAGAGCTCCTGCAGGTATTCTGCGGCTTCCTCCCGGGTAATGCATCCGGAGGCAAGGTCTGCCTCGTAGAACGGTGCAAGATACCGATCCAGCGTGCCGAGGCTGTCCGGATCATAGCTGAAGGTCACAGCAATAGAAAGCACCGCCTCATAGAAGCTGCGGGGCGCAAATTCCGGCACATACAAAAGTGCGTCGGCAAGACGGGAAAGCCGCATTTTTGCCGCAGCATCTTCCGCCTTCTCCGCCATGGCGCAGGCTTTCTCCGCACATTTGTGCGCCCAGAGGATCAGAGTGTCCGCGGCGGAAAGAAGCCCTTCCAAAAATGCGGTTTCCTCCGGGGCAGTATGGCACTTTTCAGATTCGCAAATCTGATTTTTGATGCCGTCAATGCCGACAGAAAGCACTTTTTTGTAATCCGCCGTGGCATGCTGCCATTCCTGTGTGGAAAGATTCTGCACCGGCTTGCAGTAGAAATCCGCCATCATTGTCTGTGTTGCGGTATGACCGCCCCGGCGGAAGGCATCCCCCACCACGGAACCGTCAAAGAGGAAAAGTCCCGTAAGCGCAGAATCCTCCGTCACCACAGGCTCCTGGGAGAGAACATATTCCCGGATACGCTTTGTCTCCCGCACTTCGCGGGGCAAAAACAGATCCTCCCGGTCAAATTCCACCTTTACCGTTTTTGGGGAAAGGTTTCCTGCAAAAAGCAGCTTGTGAAGCCGCGTGATTCTGTCTGTCATGATACGCACCTCCTGTTTTCTGCATTGTACCAAACCATATCACAAGAGGGAATGCACGGAGCGAGATATTCGCACGATTTGACAATACTCTCTTGGAACTTTTCCACGGATATGCTATGATAAGGGGGGTGATCTCATGGAAAACACGTTTATCATCACCGGCATTTTCCGGGTGATCTTCATTGGAAAGGAAGAATATCCGGACGCAGCCACAAATTTTCCAACATATTTGCCGCATAACGAGCTGATCTATCACTACGCTGCCGACAGTACCGTGTACTTCGGGGGAAAGGTTTTGCCCGTACAAAATGACACAGTTCGCTTCCTTCCCAAGGGCGAAGGCCACGAATACCGGGTTGAGCGAAACAGCCCCAGCGAGTGCATCGACATCTGTTTTGATACGGATGTACCCATCTCCCCGGAGGCTTTTGTGATGCCGGATATTACCGACCGGCGCATTCCGGAGCTGTTCAGAAAACTGTTTCTCACCTGGGTCAGCCGTCAGACCGGCTACCGCATGGCCTGCATGGGTATGCTGTACCAGATCATTTCCCTGCTGCAGCGCAGCACATCCCTTCCCGCGGTGGGAGCAGGTGATATCGAACCTGCCCTGCGGGAGATCGAACGCCGATTCCTCACGGAGGACATCTCCGTAGAGCAGCTGGCCACAGACTGCGGCATGACCCATTCCCGGCTCAAATACCTGTTCCACAGGCGCTTCGGTGTACCGCCGAAACAGTATATCATCCGCCTAAAGCTGAATCATGCCTGCGACCTTCTGCGCGGCGGCTATTCGGTGACAAAAACCGCGGAGCTTTGCGGCTACAACGACATGAATTTTTTCTCCCGCCAGTTCAAATCCGTTATGGGACTCACCCCCTCGGCATTTTCCCGGCGGTATCTTTCATCCAAGTGAGGTATATGATGACAAATCAGGACATTCTGCGTATTGCCCTTCGTCAGTCGGCGCTGGAATTTGGCTGTCAGCCGGAGGACTTTCTGAAAAGTACGCCCACCGTCACCCTTTCACGTCCGCACCCGGAAGCCCGCGCCTATCTGCCGCTGCCTCTTGCCTGCGACATTGTCTCCTACGGCAGCTGCGCTGTGGCCATGGCAAGCGAGGAGACCATGGCGGATGTGGCGGCTTATCTGCAAAAATTCCCCACGGAGCACCTTTTTGAAACGCCGAATCTCCATGTACTGGACAGACTTATGGCAAAGCACGGGTTAAACGTCTGCTTCATGGCAGAGTATTTTCTGCCGGATGTGACGGTTTTGAAGCCGCTGACCTGCAAATACGATATGCGGCTTCTCACCCCCGCGGAATTTGCCCCGTATTACACGGAAACATGGTCAAACGCCCTGACACCGCACCGAAAAGAGCGGGATGTACTGGCGTTCGGTGCCTTTGACGGGGAAAATCTCATCGGTCTTGCAGGCTGCTCCGCCGATTGCGACACCATGTACCAGATCGGCATTGACGTGCTGCCGGAATACCGCAGGCAGGGTGTTGCCTCAGCACTCACAAGCGCCCTTGCGCTGGAGGTTCTGCGTCTGGGCAAAGTCCCCTTCTACTGCGCTGCATGGAGCAATCTCCCCTCGGTGCGAAACGCCATCCGCTGCGGCTTCCGTCCCGCATGGGCGGAGCTTACCGCCCGGGACATTGGATTTGTGGAAAAAATGAACTCGCCATAAAAAACGGTCTGCATCTGAGATGCAGACCGTTTTTTCGGTTCTTTAGTTCCACTTGTAGGTCACAAGACCGTAAATGTAAAGGAATGCGATAACTACGGGGATCACATACTTGCAGTAGGGCTTGAGCCACTTGGGGAACTTCAGTCCCTTGCCGGTATTGGCCTCGGCAAGGAAATTGTCCCAGCCCCAGCCGTAGCGCTTGCTGCAGCAGAAGATGACAAACACCAGAGAGCCCACAGGCAGCAGATTCGTGGACACCAGGAAGTCCCACAGATCCAGGAACGCGGAATCCTCCGCAAAGGGATGGAAGGGCAGCACGCTGTAGCCCAGAGCCGTGGTCAGTCCAAGCAGGAAGATACCGATGCCGCAGATCACGCAGCCCTTTTTGCGGCTCCAGCCGGTAAGCTCGCGGACACAGGCCAGAATGTTTTCGAACACGGCAAACACCGTGGACATGGCTGCAAAGACCATGAAGAGGAAGAAGAGCGTGCCCCAAATGCGGCCGCCTTCCATGTTATTGAACACGGTAGCCATCGTATTGAACAGCAGAGAGGGGCCGTCATTCACTTCCACACCGTAAGTAAAGCAGGCGGGGAAGATGATGAGACCTGCCATAATGGCAACCGTAGTATCCAGAACAGCGATGTTCACCGATTCGCCCAGAAGGCTGCGGTCCTTGCCGATATAGCTGCCGAAGATGGACATGGAGCCGATACCCAGAGACAGGGTAAAGAACGCCTGATTCATGGCGGCAACAACGACCTTGCCGTTGATCTTGCCGAAATCAGGAAGGAGATAGAAGTTCAGGCCTTCCTTTGCGCCGGAAAGGGTAATGCTGCGGACAGCCAGCACCACCAGAAGCCCGAAAAGTGCAAGCATTATGTACTTGGTGACCCGTTCCAGACCGCCCTGCAGATTAAAGCTGAGCACAAGGAAGCCTACTACCACCACGATGGCAAGGAACAGCACATTTACTCCGGGGTTTGAGATCATGCCGCCGAAGGTCAGATCCGCGGACTTCCCGGTAAGGAACATCCAGAAATAGTAGATCATCCAGCCCGCGACCACGGTATAGAACGCCATGAGGCAGATGTTTCCGAACAGAGATGCGTACCCGTGGATATGCCACTTCTGACCGGGCTTTTCCATTTTCTGATACATCTTCACGATGCTGGTCTGAGAAGCACGGCCAAGGGCAAATTCCATGGTCATGATGGGCAGACAAAGCACCACAAGGCAAAGCAGATACACCAGAACGAAGCTTCCGCCGCCGTATTCTCCCGCCATCCACGGGAATTTCCAAACGTTTCCGCAGCCAATGGCACAGCCTGCGCTGAGCAGAATGAACCCAAGACGGCTGCCGAGTCTCTCTCTTTTCAAGAAAGCGCCCTCCTAAAATATGATATTTTCAATGTTAACACATTATTCATCAATATACAATCCGATCTTTTCGATTTCGCAAAAAACGGAGCAAAAACATCCCCCTGCCGCAAACCGGCAAAGGGGATGTTTTGGCTTCCGGAGAGGGCTCAGTTTCCCGGATCATATTTTCCGTGTAACCGAAGCGGGCCAAGTACCCCGGTCACAGGGAAGGAGGTTCACTTCTTGGAATGGCAGGTCCCTTCCATAGCGCAGCCGCTGCAGCCGCAGGAGCAGGACGTCTTGCCCTTCTTTTTGTTACGGATGGAGGCGATGATGATCGCCGCGAATATGGCAGCCACAACGGCTGCAACAATGATGGTAGGCCAGTTCATAGGATCCTCCGATGGGATGTTTTTACTTCTTCAGTCTGACCGCATTTCTGTTCTTCCGCAGAAGGAAGTACAGCAGCACCGCAAGGCAGACCAGCGCGACGGCAGTCCACACACCGAAGGCAGCTCCGGTAAAGAACATGCCCAGCTGATAGGTAACGAGGGAGCAGACATAGGCAAAAACAGTCATGTAACCAATGGCAAACCATGTCCACTTGGCATTGTTCATTTCCCGCTTGATGGCGCCCATAGCTGCAAAGCAGGGAGCGCACAGCAGGTTAAAGATCATGAAGGAGAAGGCGGAAAGCTTGCTGCCGCCGAAGAATTCCTGACCGATGACCGCAAGACCTGCGGAATCGCCGGCTTCCACCAGCTCGAAGGCCAGATCGGCATCGCCCATGGAGCTGAGAGTACCGAACACGCCGACCACCTCTTCCTTTGCCACAAGGCCAAGGACGGTTGCCACGGCAGCCTGCCAGTTGCCGAAACCGAGAGGCATGAACAGGAATGCGATCACAGAGCCGATGTTGTTGAGGATGGAGGTCTCCCCGTCTTCGGTGATGTAATGGAGACCGCCCGCAAAGGAGAGAGAGTTCAAAATCCAAATGATGATGCTTGCGGCAAGGATCACGGTGCCTGCCCGCTTAATGAAGCCCCAGCCCCGATCCCAGGTGGCGCGGAGAATGTTTCTGGGCAGAGGCGCGTGGTAGGGAGGCAGCTCCATAACGAAGGGAGCAGGGTCGCCGGCAAAGGGCTTGGTCTTCTTGAGAATGATGCCGGAGATCACAACAGCTGCCACGCCGATAAAGTATGCGGAGGTGGCGATCCACACGGAACCGCCGAAAAGGGCGGATGCCACCATGCCAACGATGGGCATCTTGGCGCCGCAGGGAATAAAGCAGGTGGTCATGATGGTCATCTTCCGGTCACGGTCCTGATCGATGGTACGGGCAGCCATAACACCGGGAACGCCGCAGCCTGCGCCGATGAGAAGCGGAATAAAGCTCTTGCCGCTGAGGCCGAACTTACGGAACAGGCGGTCCATGATGAACGCCACACGGGCCATGTAGCCCACATCCTCCAGAATGGCAAGGAGCATGAAGAGGATCAGCATCTGGGGCACAAAACCGAGCACAGCGCCCACGCCGCCCACGATACCGTCAGCCACAAGGCTCACAAGCCATTCCTTGCAGCCGATGTTTTCCAGAAATGCCGCAACATTGGGCACGATCCATGTACCGAACAGAGTATCGTTCATGAAGCCGACGGTCCAGTCGCCGATGGTCCCGATGGAGATGGTGTACACCGCCCACATGACCACAACAAAGATAGGCAGGGCAAGGACCCGGTTCGTCACGATCTTGTCGATCTTATTAGAGACGGACATGTCTCCGGAACGTTTTTTCCTGTAGCAATCCTTCAGCGCCCGGGCGATATATTCATACCGCTCGTTGGTGATGATGCTCTCTGCATCGTCATCCAGATCCTCTTCCGCGTCAACAATGTCCTTTTCGATATGGGCCATGGTCTCCGCAGGGATCTGCAGCTCTTCCAGAATTTTTGCATCCCGCTCAAAGATCTTCACCGCATACCAGCGCTGACGTTCAACGGGAAGTCCGTGGACAGCGGCCTCCTCTATGTGGGCAAGGGCATGCTCCACAGGTCCGGAGAAGGTGTGCTGCGGGGTGGTCTTTCCGGCGGTTGCGGCAGCAATGGCAGCCTCAGCGGCTTCCACGATCCCGGTTCCCTTCAGTGCGGAGATCTCCACAACTCTGCAGCCGATGGCCTTGGAAAGTCCCTGCAGATCCAGACTGTCCCCCCGCTTTTTCATGAGATCCACCATGTTGATGGCAACCACCACGGGGATCCCGAGCTCGGTGAGCTGGGTGGTGAGGTACAGGTTCCGCTCAAGGTTCGTGCCGTCCACGATGTTGAGGATTGCATCGGGGCGCTCGCCCACCAGATAATTCCGCGCCACCACTTCCTCAAGGGTGTAGGGAGACAGGGAATAAATACCGGGAAGGTCTACAAGCTCCACATTGCTCTGCTGCTTGAGCTTTCCTTCCTTCTTTTCCACCGTAACGCCGGGCCAGTTTCCAACGTACTGGTTGGAGCCTGTCAGGGCATTGAACAGGGTTGTCTTACCGCTGTTCGGGTTACCCGCAAGGGCAATTCTCAGTTTGCCTTCCATGGTTTCTCTCCTCTATCGGTTAGATGTGTTTAACATATGGGGGTAAAAAAGCGGATGCTCTCCGCTGCGTGGCATGCCTCAGGCCAGTTCGATCATCTCTGCATCGTCTTTCCGCAGAGAAAGTTCATATCCGCGAACAGTGACCTCCACCGGATCTCCCAGCGGCGCCACCTTGCGGATATAGATGGAAACATTACGGGTAATGCCCATGTCCATGATCCGGCGCTTCACAGCACCCTCACCGTGGAGCTTAACCACCTTGACCGTCTCGCCGATCTTTGCATCCTTGAGCGTTTTCATCCTGCATCCTCCCGTTTGTCGGAAACCGCGTCTTGCGCCGTATCCCGATCAGTTAAATATCTCTTACTCGCATAGTTTAATACCTCTAACTCTCTGTTGTCAAGACATTTTTCCAATACTCATGAATTTTGTTGAATCTGCCTTTTCTATACGGGCAATTTTTCCGCTGTTTTTCATCAATCTGCCTATGTGCGAAAAAGACCCGGAGCTTTCCGCTCCGGGTCTATGACATTTATGCATCTTCCCATGGGTGCATGACCACCTTGATGAGATCCTGGGGCTTCTTTTCCAGAAGCTCCAGCCCCTCTTCAAACCGGGAAAGCGGGATGGAATAGGTGACCATATCCTTCACGTTCATCCGTCCGTCCGCCACCATGGCAATGAGGGGATCCCAGCCGAATTCGTTTCCGGTATAGCCGCAAACGGTGATCTGCCGCAGGATGAGATCCGTTACCGGCAGGTCGATCTTCGCCGCGGCATCGGGAATACCGTAAAGCAGCACATGACCTCCGGGGGCACAGCATTCAATGGCTGCCGCCACGGTGGAGGGAGCGCCTGCCGCCTCAATGGATAGGTCTGCGCCGTAGCCGTTTGTCTCCTCCAGAACGCGGGTCTTCAGATCCTCCTGCCTGAGGTCGATGATGACGTCCGCG
>JAFQKD010000033.1 GCA_017397075.1 Oscillospiraceae bacterium
AGTGCAGGCCTTCCGCAACATCCGCTTCTCCGGCATTACTGCAAACGGTCTGGAATTCCCCCACATTTACGGCAGAGCGGAAAATAAGCTGAAGAACATCACCTTCACCGACTGCAGCTTCTGCAAGGTCTCCGATGATGTGCTGCCCAACTGCGATATCCACGGCTTTGCCAAGGAGCAGCGCCGCCCCGGAAGTCAGCTTTTCCGCCATGTGGAGAATCTGGTGCTGAACAATACCTCCTTCACGGAGATGGACTGAGGTACATGAAATGAACTGTGCATTTGTTACCGGCGCTGTCATCAATACCGGCGCCGCCATTGTGGAAAAGCTTGCCGCGGAGGGCAGAAACGTGGTCTTTACCGGACGGGATGCCGCAAAGGTCGCCGCTGCCGAAGCCGGATACCGGGCGAAATTTCCGGAGGTAAGCATCCTTGGTTATGCCATTGATTCCCATACCCCGGAAGGCGTCATAGACGAAAACTCCGTTCTGCGTATGTTTGAGGCTTTGGATGAGAAGGGAATTTTCATTGACGCGCTGGTGCTGAATGCCGCCCATCTGGGGCTGAACCAGACATTTCTGGAAAGTCCCCTTTCCGATTTTCTCGCGGTACTGAACACCAACGTCACTTGGAATTACTGCCTTGCAAGAGAGGCGGCAAAGCGCATGATCCCCCGGGGTGGCGGCAGCATCACCTTCATTAACTCCATCACCGCCTACAGAACCGTCACCGAACGGACGGCATACATCACCTCAAAGGGCGGTCAGCTCGGGCTTATGCGGTCTCTGGCCCTGGATCTGGGCAAATACAACATCCGGGTGAACGCCGTTCTCCCCGGAAACATCCGTACCCGGAGATGGCTGGAGAATCCCGAATTTTATGCCAGCAATCCCGGCTGCCGTACGCCCCTCGGGGATGTGGCCGAAGGCGCTGACATTGCGGACGCGGTATGGTACTTTATTTCCGCCGCACGGAACACCACAGGCGCAGAGCTTGTTGTGGACGGCGGCAACAATATTCAGATGTTCCCAAATTAAGGAGGTAAACCATGAATTTTGCACTTGTTACCGGCGCTGTCATTAACACAGGCGTTGCCATCGTGGAAAAGCTTGCCGCTGAGGGACTGAACGTGGTCTTCACCGGACGGGATGCTGCGAAGGTCGCCGCCGCCGAAGCCAATTACCGGACGAAATTCCCGGATGTGAGCATCCTTGGCTACGCCATCGATTCCCACAAGGAAGACGGTTCTTTTGACGAAGAGTCCGTCATTCGGATGTTCGAAGCATTGGATGAGAAGGACATCTTACTCAATGCCGTTGTGCTGAACGCCGCACATCAGGGGCTGAACCAGACATTTCTGGAAAGTCCCCTTTCCGAGTTCCTTGCAGTGCTGAACACCAACGTCACATGGAACTACTGTTTTGCCCGGGAAGCCGCAAAGCGCATGATCCCTCAGGGCGGCGGCAGCATCACCTTCATTAACTCCAACACCGCCTACCGTACCATTGCTGACAGGACCTCTTACATTACCTCCAAGGGTGGCCAGCTTGGTCTTATGCGGTCTCTGGCCCTTGATCTGGGCAAGTACAACATTCGGGTGAACGCCGTTCTTCCCGGCATGATCCGTACCCAGCGGTGGATCGATAACCCCGGATTCTATGCAAAAAATCCCTGCCGTTTTACCCCTCTGGGGGACGTGGCGGAGGGTGCCGATGTTGCCGATGCGGTATGGTACTTCATCTCCGCCGCACGAAACACCACGGGCGCAGAGCTTGTTGTGGACGGCGGCAACACCATCCAGATGTTCCCCAACGTGCCTGAGGATCTCTGAGCAAAAACCGCACATACAAAAAGATGCCTGCACAGCCCCTTTCCGGGGTTTGTGCAGGCATTATGATATCCGGCAGATGTTTTTATCCTCATGCTTCGAGACCGGTCAGCCCGAAAGACAGCTCCTCCGCATGGGCAAACAACCATTTGCACATGGCTGTTCGCCAAAACGCAAACTGCAAAGCATTCATGTCTTTCTCGCTCACCGCAATTTTCTTGCACCTTTTTTCCACGTAAGCCTTATACCCGAACATACTTCTCAGCAGTGTAAACAGGTAAAAGTACGGCATCAGGGCCAGATCACTTTTGCTCAGCGGTCTGATCTGTATATATTCCCGAACATACGCGTAAAAGCTTTCCGGCTCGATCATCGCGTCTTTACACTCGGCGGCGGAAAGCGTATAGGAGCGAATGATCTCCCAGCAAAGAGGAAGCTTTCCACAGGCTGCAAAGTCGATCACCGCGTTCACGCGATTTTCCGCAAAAATCAGCTGCAGGGTATTATAGTCGCCATGGGTATTTGCCACCGTCATTGCGGAAAAATCATACCTGTCGGGGTCGAAGGCCTCAAGCATTCTGCATTTCGCCGCAAAATCTTCGGCGATCCGGGCATGGTATGCATCGTCAGCGTCCAGCTTTCCAAGAAGCTCCCTGTGCTTTGCAATGGCTGCATCTGCTGACCATGCGGAAAACCACTCCTCCGGAAACCGAACAGGCAGCTGTACCGGCAATTCCTCCAAAGCGACATTCAGCTTGGCCAGAACTTTCACAGAATCCAGAAGCTGCGGCTGTGAAACCTGAAATTTTGGAACAGAAATCCCGTCAATGTATTTTTGCAGCGTACACACCCTGTCCCGAACAGTTTCCATACAGGTATGGTTTACAGATTCCAGAAACCGTGAAACGGCAAACCCCTTGTCCGACAGGAAGTTACAGACAGCCACTTCGTTTTGAATGGTATGCCTGTCGAATTTTTCCTGATACACCTTGAAAAAATATTTCCCTGCATTGGTCTCCACCGTATAACACTGTGCGGAGCCCGCCTGTATCTCCCGAATTTCCGTTGGAAAAACACCCCATGTTTTTCCGATAAAATCCGATACAGCACAGATATTTGCAGACATCCCAATCATCTCCCGAACATTGACAGCAGCGCCGACAAATTGGGAAAACCTCTGTTTTTCCTTATTTCTTTTCCTCGCCGAGGAAACGCGTGCCTACCTGTTTGCCCTCCAGCACTTCGTAAAGGATCTCCGGCCGCTTGCCGTTTGCGATAACAAGGTCGATCCCCGCCTCGCTTGTGATCTGGGCAGCACGGAGCTTCGTTGCCATGCCGCCTGTACCGAGGGCGCTTCCGCTTCCCCCTGCCATGGCAAGGATCTCCGGGGTGATGTGCTTCACCTCTGGGATCATGACGGCGTTCTCGTCCGTTCTGGGATCCCCGGTGTAAAGTCCGTCAATGTCGGAGAGGATTACGAGAAGATCCGCATCCGTCAGCTTCGCCACGATGGCGGAAAGGCTGTCATTTTCGCCGATGGTGGTCTCTATGCCGATCTCATCCGTTGCCACGGCGTCGTTTTCGTTCACGATGGGAATGGCGCCGTAAGCGATGAGCTGATCCAGCGTGTTGCGCACATGGGTGCTGCGGCGCTCGTCACGAAGATCATCCGCAGTCAGAAGCACCTGTCCCACCGTATGGCTGTATTCGGAGAACATCCGGTCATAGGTATACATAAGCTCGCACTGTCCCACAGCGGCGGCAGCCTGCTTTCCCGGCATATCCGCGGGACGGTCCTTCAGTCCCAGCTTCCCTACGCCCATACCGATAGCGCCGGAGGATACAAGGATCAGCTCCTCACCGGAATTTCGGATATCACTGAGCACCTTGCAAAGAAGCTCTGCCCGGCGAATATTGAGCTTGCCGCCGGGATATGTAAGGGTGGATGTCCCCACCTTGATGACGATCCGCATAAAGCACCTCGCTAAAAAAGATATGCGCTATTTTACACCATTCCGCCGTAAACTGCAAGCGGAATTGACATTTTCGCTTTGATGGCGTAAACTGTATCCATTCCAATCAGGAGGCATCTCATGGTAACCGTTCAGGAACAGCTTAAGCTTGCAAAGACCGCAGCTCCCTCTCTCGCTCTTGCATCTGCCGAAGAGAAAAACCGCGCCCTGCTTTCCATGGCAGAGCAGCTGGAAGCCCATACCGAAGCCATTCTCGCCGCAAACGCCAAGGATATGGAAGCGGCAAAGTCGCACATCACCCCTGTGATGCTGGACAGGCTCATGCTCACCGAAGCGCGCATCCATGCCATGGCTGAGGGCATTCGGGAAGTGGTAAAGCTCCCCGACCCTGTGGGTAAAGTCCTGCGGGAGATCACACGCCCCAACGGACTTTCCATCCGGCGGGTATCTGTTCCCATGGGCGTTGTTGCCATGATCTTTGAAAGCCGCCCCAATGTCACGTCCGATGCGGCTGCTCTTGCGGTAAAAAGCGGCAATGCCTGTGTGCTCCGCACAGGAAAAGAGGCCATCGGCTCTGCCGCCGCCATTGCCGCAGCGCTGCAAAAGGGCCTTCCCGAGGCGGGGCTCTCTCCCGACCTTGTGCAGCTTGTGGAGGATCCAAGCCGTGACGGTGCGCGGACCATGATGACCGCCGTGGGTCTTGTGGACCTTTTGATCCCCAGAGGCGGCGCAGGTCTTATCCGCTCCTGTGTGGAGAACGCCACCGTCCCCTGTATCCAGACGGGTACAGGCATCTGCCATATCTATGTGGATGCTTCCGCCGATCTTGAAGAAGCGCTGAGCATCATTGAAAATGCCAAAACAAGCCGCCCCTCCGTGTGCAACGCTCAGGAGGTATGTCTTGTACACAAGGACATTGCGAAAGAATTCCTACCCATGCTGAATGCCCGTCTCACCCACGAGCGCGCATCTGCGGGCAAGGCTCCTGTAGAGCTTCGTCTTGACGCACGGGCGCAGCAGATCATTTCCGGAACTGCCGCAAGTGACACGGATTTTGACACGGAATTTCTGGATTATATCCTCGCCGTGGGAATCGTGGACAGCGCGGAAGATGCCATCGGGCACATTGCCATGCATTCCACAGGCCACAGTGACGGTATCTGTACCCGCGATGAAAACACGGCCGCGCTCTTTACCGCCGCGGTAGACAGTGCTGCGGTCTATGTGAACGCATCTACCCGGTTCACCGATGGAGGCGAGTTCGGTCTTGGCTGCGAGATCGGCATCTCTACGCAGAAGCTCCACGCAAGAGGTCCCATGGGTCTGGAGGAACTTACCACCTACAAATATGTTATCCGCGGCAGCGGTCACATCCGCTGAGAAAGGATTTTCCATGACGTATACACTTGGATTTATCGGCACAGGCAATATGGGCTCTGCCCTTGCCAGGGCAGCTGCAAAGTCCGAAGGCAAAAGCCGCATTTTTCTCTCCGATCATTCCGGAGAAAAAGCAGCCGCCCTTGCGAAAACACTTTCCGCAGCGCTTCTCTCCAACGAAGCCATTGCCGAAGGCTGCAAATTTGTGATCCTCGGCGTAAAGCCGCAGATGCTGAAAGGTGTTCTGGAGACCCTCTCCGCTCCCCTTTCCGAACGGCCTGACACGCCGATCCTCGTTTCCATGGCAGCAGGTGTCACCATTGCACAGATCCGCGAATATGCGGGAAGAGACTATCCCGTGATCCGCATCATGCCGAACACGCCCGTTTCCGTCGGTGAGGGTCTGATCCTTACCGCTGCATCGGAGAATGTCACCACGGAACATCTCTCCGCCTTTAAGGCCTGCTTCTCCGCCGCAGGAAGATTTGACGATGTTCCGGAGGCTCTTTTTGATGCGGCGGGCTCTCTTTCCGGCTGCGGTCCCGCCTTTGCGGCCATGTTTATGGAGGCGCTTGCGGACGGTGCTGTCCTCTGCGGCGTTCCCCGCAGCAAAGCCCTTACCCATGCTGCCCAAATGCTTCTGGGCACAGCAAAGCTGTATCTGGAAAGCGGCGAGCATCCCGGCGCAATGAAGGATGCTGTGTGCAGTCCCGGCGGCTCCACCATTGCTGGTGTCCGCGCACTGGAAGAGCACGGCTTCCGTGCAGCCGCCATATCGGCTGTGGAAGCTTCCTGCAAGCGTACAAAGGAACTGGGCAAAAACTGAAACAGAAAAGCTGCGCACTCAGTACGCAGCTTTCTCTTTTTGTGCTTTATCAGCCTTTCGGTGTGTCTCTCAGCCTTGTTTAGGCTTTTTCCGTCATCTTCACGTCTTCGCGCAAACCGTCTCTCTGCCGTTTTGCGTGTCTCTCACCGCATTTTTCCTTTTCTCTGTTTTGCGTATTCCGTGGGACTTACCCCCGTATGGGCGCGGAACATTTTGGAAAAATGGTAGATACTGCCGCAGCCGACGCTTTCTGCGATCTGGCTGATGGAGTGGTAATCGCTTTCCAGCATGGAACAGGCTCTGTCCATGCGGAAGCTGTTGAGCCAGCGGATGGGCGGTACGCCGTAGGTGCTTTCAAAAAGCTTGCGGAAATACACGGTGCTGATCCCGCAGAGATCTGCAAGAAATTCGTTTGTGATGCTGCCGTCATAATAGTGGACCGTCATGTATTCCATCGCAGGCTCGATTCGTTTCTGCCTGTCACGGCTGACATACTCCCGGTTCTTTCCCCGCACCAGATGCAGCAGCAACTCATAAACCAGATACCTGCACTCCATCTCCCAGTCGGCTTCTTTGCGGCTGAGCAGATTTTCCAATTTTCCGTACCCCCGTAAAATGGAACGATTATCAGAAACTGCAAACGGCAGAACCGTATCACAGGTCTCTTTTGCATCGAATTCGATAATGAGACACTCTCCCGGCTCCGCGCAGGTCCATGCATAGCTGCTGCCCTTTGGCAGAAGCACAGGGTGGTTTCCGTCGGAGAGGATCTGTCTTTCGCCCACTTTATAATAGGTTTTTCCCCGCAGCTTCAAAGCAAGTCCCCATCTTTCCCGATTTTTGCGGTACGCTTTGATGCCCACCGGGGAATTCTGCAGCCGAATTGTGGAGATCACATCCGTTACGGTAATATCCATCCGTATCACCTCACCGCTATCCTATCACAGAATCAGTATGCCTGCAACGAAAAGTTTATCATAATCGACAAAACAAGCAAAACAAGCATTTACTTTCTCCACCTCTCTCCGTATACTGCAGATGAGGTGATCCAAATGAGAACATCCCTTGCAAAGCTTCCCGCGCCTGCTCTTGCAGGTGTTGTGCGGGAACGCACCGCAGCAGCTTCCATTGCGGAAATCAAAAACTGCTGGTACGACGGTGCAACCATGATCGACCTGCATCTTTCCTGCCTGGATACCCCTGACGAGGAAACGCTGAAAAAAATCATTTCCGCTTCCCCTCTTCCTGTGCTTGCACTAAATTACAACGGACTTTACGATTGGTCCGATGCCGGCTTCAGCGAAGATGCCAGAATCGAAAGTCTGCGTCTTGCAGTAGACTTCGGTGCTGCTGGCATCGATATGCAGGGGTATTCCTTCGATGCCGCATCCAAAACCGGATTTTGCGGTGAGGACAGGTATTCCTTCACCAAGGGAAATCCCAAAGAGATCGTGACAGATCCCGCTGTCATCGCAAAGCAGTGTGCTCTCATCGAGGAAGTACACAGCAAAGGAGCTGAGGTGCTTCTCTCCTGTCATCCCGGTGTTGCGATGAATGCGGAAACCGTGGTGGAGCTTGCCCTGTTTCTTGAGCAGCGAAACCCCGACATCATCAAGATCGTCACTTCTGCAGCCTGCGAAGAGGAAATGCTGGAGAGCATCCGCGCCATGCTCCTACTCAAGAAGGAAGTCAAGACACCTGTCAGCTATCACGCAAACGGAAAAGCAGGTTCTCTTTCCCGCATTTTGAATCCCGCTTTAGGCGGGCATATCGCGTTCTGTGTAGACCGCTATTCGGATAGCAGCACAATGGAGCAGTTGGATCTCCGCACCGCAAAGCAGGCAATCGAGAGTCTGCGGAAATTTTTGTGAGGTATCCGATGAAAAAGTTTAAAGGAAAAACTGCCATGGTTACAGGGGGCGGCAAAAACATTGGCAAAGCCATTGCCCTCGCCTTTGCCCGCGAAGGTGCAAACGTCGTTGTCTGCGATTACAGCGGCGAAAACGCTCTGCAGACCGCAAAGGAAATCGAAGCTCTGGGCGTCGGTGTCATAACGATCGTCTGTGATGTCCGTGACCGGGAAAAGATCTTTGCAGGCGTGAAGGATGCTGAGGTGCGTTTCGGCTCTGTGGATATTCTGGTGAACAATGCAGGCGGAAGCGCGGCTCTTCTGGGAAAGCTTACCCGCTTTGCGGACGCAGAGCCTGAGACACTGGATTTTGTCATCGACACCAACCTCAAAGGCTCCATGCACTGCGCGCAGGCTGTTCTCCCCGGCATGATTCAAAAACGCGCAGGAAAGATCATCAATATCTCCTCCATTGCCGCCCTTTGCGGTCTCTATGACCGGGTGGACTATGCAGCAGCCAAGGCAGCGCTTATCGGCATGAGCAAGGCCCTTGCCATGGAGGTTGGGGAGTACAACATCTGTGTAAACTGCGTATCCCCCGGTGCCATTCAGCGTGACGGCGCACATTGGGAACACATGACCTTCCTCGGTGAACACGGTCACGCAGGGACGCCCGAGGACATTTCGGATGCCGTGCTTTTCCTTGCGGGACAGAATTTCATCACAGGTCAGAACATCGTTGTGGATGGAGGAAGGACCCTCGGTCCCGGTCACAGATAAGGAGGACACATCATGTCGTTTGAGATCATCGATTTCCACACCCATCCCTTTCCCGAAGCTGCTGCCAACATCAACAGCTATAAGGATCACGGCACGGAAGATCAGGAAAGCTACCTTCGCTCTCTTGGCATCTCCGCCATCTGCGGCAGCGTGATCTACCGTCTTGCTCCCGGCGGTGACCCATGGAAGGCAGTTCTTGATAGCAACAACGGTGCGCTTGCTCTAAGGGAGAAGTTTGGTTCCTTCTACATTCCCGGCTTTCACGTTCACCCGAATTATGTGAA
>JAFQKD010000034.1 GCA_017397075.1 Oscillospiraceae bacterium
AAATCGTACATGGGGAAGATGCACCACTTTGTACCCTGACGGTGATGCTCAATGTAGCGGATACGGTAAATGACCGGGTCGCGCATATTGAAGTTGCCGCTGGTAAGATCGATCTTTGCGCGGAGGGTATAGGTGCCCTCTGCGAATTCGCCTTCCTTCAAGCGGCGGAAGAGGTCAAGGCTTTCCTCAATGGGGCGGTCACGCCAGGGTCTTACAGCAGGATGGGAGGTATCGCCGCGGTACTTGGAAAACTCCTCCGCAGTCAGCTCGCAGACATAGGCCAGCCCCTTTTTGATGAGACCCACAGCCAGCTCATACTGGATATCGAAATAATCGCTGCCGTAGTAGAAACGGTCATCCCAGTCAAAGCCAAGCCAGCGGATGTCTTCCATGATGGCATCCACATATTCGGTGTCTTCCTTTGCGGGGTTGGTGTCATCCATCCGCAGGTTGCAGATGCCGCCGAAACGCTCTGCAGTACCGAAGTCGATGCAAAGCGCCTTGCAGTGACCGATGTGCAGATAGCCGTTGGGCTCAGGCGGGAAACGGGTGTGCACCTGCTTGCCTTCAAAGCGGCCGCCGGGGGCGATATCTTCTTCGATAAATGCTTCGATAAAGTTTTTGCTGACGATTTCTTCAGCCATATTCATCATTCCTTTGCGGTAATCAAAATTGTGTATACAGATAAAAATTATTATATATGTGACAGCTTTTTCTGTCAAGCCGAAAGACGCTCTTGCAGCCTGCGGGGATTGATGGTATGCTGTTTGGGAAAGAAGGTGTTTTTGTGCCGGAGATCCGAAAAGCGGAAAAAGAGATGGAACGGGAGCTTAAGACGCTGTGGCGGCTTTTGTACCCGGAGGACAGCGGGGAGTATATCGAGCTGTTTTTCCGCAACCGCTTCCTGCCGGAAGAGACGGCGGTGGTGCTTGAGGGGGAGCGGATCTGCGGTGTGATGTATATGCTGCCGTGTGTACTCTCCGGGGGCAGGAAAGCCTTCTATGCTTATGCCGGGGGGATTCATCCGGCATACCGCGGCAGAGGGTATTTTCGTCTGCTTATTGAGACTCTGGCACGGGGATGTACAATGCGCAATGCTGCTCTCTTTCTTGTGCCGGGGGAAAATCTTTGGGATTTTTACCGCAGCGCAGGGTTTTGCCGGGAATTTTGGAGAAAAGCCCTTGTTCTCGCGCCTGAAGCTTACGGAGACGAGATAAAGATCCTGCCCTGTACGGCAAAGGAATATGCCGCCATGCGGACAGGGCTTCCGAAGGAAACACCCCTGTGGGATGTTGCTGCGCTGGAATATGCCGCGAAGGAAGCTGCATTCGGCGGCGGCGGGATGATCCGCGTTAAGGGCGGCGGCATCGACGGTACCGCACTTGTGACAAAGCGGGAGAACGATATTCTTCTGCAGGAGACAACGCTTACGGCGGCGGAGCTTCACTTTGCATCGGGAACCCTTTGCAGAGCATGGAAGGTCCCGCGGCTTTGCGCGCACCTGTCTGCGGAGGAAAAAGCAGGCGATGCGGAGCTTTCCGGTCTCATGCTTGGGGAAGGCGTTTCCCCGGGGCATCTGGCACTGACGCTGATATATTAGATATGTGAAAAGCACGGAGCTTCAAACGAAGCTCCGTGCTTTCTGTCAGATGACTTCCATTTCGTCCCTTGTGGGGAAGGCGGGGAATTTTGCGTGAGGCTCGGTCTGATACCAGTAAGCCACGCTGTTGAGGTCGTCCTTCAGGGGGAGGAAACGGCTCTCGCTGCGCCAGCCAAGCACCTGAATGGTGACCTTAAGATCCTCACGGAAGCGGATGGGATCGGTTACATGGAAACGGTACATGGCGTGGCGGTTGCCGACACGGTTGGTCTCCCGTTTTTCCAGAAGGGCAGTGGTGTCCTGATAGCCGGAGAAGGGGGCGGAGAAATTGTCGAAGAAGCCCCATGCGCCGCAGAAATAGTCCTCGGTACCGGTACCTACATAGGTGGCATAGTCCGTATCCCCGTCCATAAACATCTTGACTTCCCCTTCGCCCCACCAGCCTTCGGTGTTCTGTTGCCAGCCGATGGCGGTGCCGATGTACTGACCGCGCCCCTTGATGCCGTCAACGATCACATAATCGTCTCCGGTGGTGGGGTTCTGGCGGCGGAACTGAGCGTGGAAGTACGCTTCTTCGGGAGCGATGTCACGCTCCTCCACGCTGATGGCGTAGAACAGGGTGTGTTCCTTTTGAGGATTGCGGTTTTCCACGGTAATGCGTGCGTGTTTGCGGAAGGGCATGGGCATATAGCAGTTGCAACCCCGCTGGGGATTAACGGTAATGGGGATGGAGGTGATCTTCAGCGACTTGCGGAAGGGCAGACAGAAGAAATCGCCCGCGGGGACTTCCACGCTGGGCTCTGTCTCTTCATCCCAGTAGAAGCGGAAAATCAGATCCTGCAGAGGCTGCTCGTCCATGGTGACCCAGATATGGGTGATGCAGCCGGACATGGTAAGATCCAGAATGGGAACAGTTGTGGCCTTGGGGATCTGAATGCAGGGGCGCACCTTCCAGCCGGTGCCAAGCTCCCTTGCAGCATGGGTTTCCATGTCGCCGGTGCAGGCGGGCTGACCCAGCTTTGCCACGTCATCCTGCAATTTGCCGATCTCTGCCATGCCGCCAACGCCCTTTTTGCCGTAGACGTTTTCCGCGGTGATGAGGTGGGTGATGCCGTCGGTGATGTGAGAAAGATGTTTCAGCATAGTATCACTCCTTATAAATATGGCTCCACAAGGTGGAAATTCTCTTCCGTAAGTCCGTTTATGGTGACAAGGAGTCTGTCGGGACCGACTTCATCAATGAGGGGCGTCAGCTCCTCAGGGGTGCAGTAGACCTGCGCGGACTTGCCTGAGGCGAGAATGCGCTTTACGAGGCCATGCCACTTTGCCATGATCTCCTGCCCCGCACCGGGGACCCACTGGACAGCCCGGAGATTGGGAATTTCCAGCAGAGAATCCAGATGGCAGATGGCGGGAGGTCCGTCCAGATGGTACAGGGGATATTCCACCGCCGAGGCGATTTTCTTCAGATAGGGCAGGCAGAACTCTCTGTACATTTCATCCGAGAGCATGAAGGAGAAATCCTCCTGCAGGGGGAAGGTGCTGCCGGGGGCCCAGATGCCTGCCCAGCTTGCACAGCCGTCCTGATGCCTGAGGATAATGTCCCACTGTTCCTTTGCGGCACGGATCCAGCCATCGGCAAGCTTGTCAAGACAGCGGTGGACCTTCTCCGGCTCGTCCATCAGGGCGTAGAGCAGGGTCTCTTCCCCGCAAAGGTTTCCCAGCGTGTCGCAGAGACCACCGAGGGCATAGGCGGTGGCAACGTTTTCCGGGTCTTTTGCGGAGCGGGTGACCTGCTCCAGCATCATTTTGTGCCATGGACTGTCCCATCTGATATCAAAATCCTCCGGCGCGGGAAGCTCATCAAAAAGCCGGGAAGGCCAGATGGTATCCTCAGACAGCGGATTCATGGGACAGCCGTAGCTGCCCAGCAGCGCACTGGAACCGAAGGAAACATAGTGGATGGGAAGGGCGCACCCAAAACGCTTTGTGCCGCGGATGGCAGCCATCGCCCGATCGTAGCGGATGTCGTTGGAAGCCCAGAAAGCGCTCGCATCCTCAATGGGTGGAAGCAAGGCGGGGATCTGGGCAAGAATGACAGGCTTCCCCGTGTTTTCGTTGTTCCACCAGGAGATAAGCTGTCTGCGGACAGAGTCGGGAATACGCATGGGACGTACCTCCTTTTAATCGAACTTGGCGATAAACTTCTCCGCGGTCTTCACATCGGGAAATTCGGGATAGTAGAAGTAGAGACCGTGGCGTCCGTAGCGGTCAATGATCCGGCGAGTGCTGGCTTCCCAGTCCTCGGGACCACCGTCGTAAAGCTGGATCCAAAGGGATTTTCCTGCCTCACGCACCTTGTCGTAAATGGGGAACCACCGTTCGCTTGCCCCGTCAGGCTGACCTGCACCGCAGGTCCACTGAAGCGCCTTTAGCTCGTCGATGGTCATGAGGGCGTCTACGTGCTTTATGGCATCGGGGCCGTCAAGATGGTACATGCTGTGGGTGAGATTCCGGCACTGCTTGCGCAGAGAGGGGACAATGAGATCCCGGTACATTTGGGGAGAGATCAGCGCGGAATAATCGCACTGGACTTTTGCCACGCGGTCAGGGCCGAGAATGTCGAACGCGGTGTAGCACACGGTGTCCTCTTTCTCGGCAACGATGCTGCGGAACGCATCGTAGTACTTGAAGTAGAGCTCGTCGATCTTATGGATGCCGGCTTCCACATCCTCGGGGCAGTCGATCATGTCGTAGCAAAGCTCCTGAGGACCCCGGAGAGAGGAGAGAATATCGGCATTTTCAATGATATCGGGGATGCCCACAAGATAGTCCCCCGCGGCAAGCTCGGTCATCCGCCGCAGGATCTCCTGATGGCGGACCCACCACTTGTTTTGCGGGTCATAGGCCAGATTTGCAAAATCCTCCGCGTCGTCAATGGTCTCACTGTACCAGACAGTGTCCTCGCTGAAAATGGGTTCGCTCCCCAGATACAGCGCCATGGAGCCGGGACCCAGAAGGCAGGAGGTGTTGGGGAAGGAATCGGCAAGAAGCACCGTGTGCTCCAGCTGCCAGCGGTAAGCGGCGGTGAGATATTCCGGATCGGCATATTTTGCGGTAAGATCCCTTGGCACAGGGGCGGAGGTACCGTCATCCGGCTTTTTTGCGATGATGTGCATCAGAGGTCTTCCAATGTCCTCGTGATTCCACCAGCCTTCAAACCGCTGCTTCACAGCTTCAAAATCTTTGCAGTAGGTGTTGTTCATTTGTTTGCCTCCCTATCCAGCCGATAATCGGCAAAAAATGCTTCAATTTCCTCTCTGGAAGCCTTGAGACTTCCTTCAATGCGGCTGCCTCTGCCGCCGCCCCGTCCCTGCAGGGGGACGTTGATCTCCTTTGCCTTACGGCTGAGAAGGTCGGTGTTTGCACCCATAACATAGGAGTAGCCGGTATCGTCGCTGCCGGAAAAGGCCGCGCTGATGCCGTTTGCAAGGGTGACCATATGATTCACCGCGTCCCGCAGGTCGGCGGTGGGAAGAGCCTGTTCAAAGAGCAGGAGGTTTCCCTCGGTGGAAGTGAGGGAGGAAAGGGTCTCCTGCAGAAGCTTACGCCGCAGGGCAACATGGTCATAGACCAGAGCCTCGTGGGAAGCGGCATATTTTGCGGCAGCTGCCGCAGTATCCTCGGGGGGAACGCTGAAAAGATTGGAGATGAGCCGGGTCTGCTCACTGCGGCGGAGAAGCTTTTCGAGGGCAAGCCGCCCTGCCAGCATGTGTACCCGCACACCTCCACGAAGCTTGGAGGAGCCCAGAAGAATGAGCAGTCCCACCTCTCCCGTGCGCTTCACATGGGGGGCGCAGCAGGCACAGGTATCGTACCCCTCAACGGTAACGATGCGGACATTTTCCCGCAGGTCAAGCTTGCTGCGGTAGGTGAGCGCGTCCAGCTCTTCGGGGGCGGGAAAGCTTTGGGTCACAGGCACATTTTCCCAGATGGCACGGTTTACCCGCATGGCGGCGTCTTCCAGCTGCTCCGGAGTGAGCCATGCGCTGAAATCCACCACAACGTCCTCTTCTCCCATGTGGAAGCCCACGTTTTCCACACCGTAAAGGGAATGGAGGATGCCGGAAAGGATATGCTCTCCGGAATGCTGCTGCATCCGGTCAAACCGTGCGTTCCAGTCGATGGAGCATTTAACGGTCTCCCCGACCGAGAGGGGAGCTTCCGTCAGATGCAGAACATCTTCACCGGCTTCGCCGGCACCCTTTGCGGCAACGCCCCCGATGAGACCGCTGTCGGGCTCCTGCCCGCCGCCTCCGGGGAAAAAAGCGGTTTGATCCAAAATGACTTCCCACACCCCGTTTTTCGGGGTGCAGGAAGTCACGGTGGCTGTAAATTCGGAAATATGGCTGTCGGAATAATACAGGCGCTGTGTCATGACATCTCCTTAGAACAAGACCAGCCCGCCATCCACACGGATGGAGACGCCGGTGATATAGGATGCAAGGTCGCTTGCCAGAAATACGGCAAGATTACCGTTGTCGCCGGGAGTGCCCTGACCGGCAGGATTGCGGTAGACCCGTTCACGCTCGCGGCGTTCGGCCTTGAAGGTGAAGGTATCGCCGCTTTTGAACTCGATGGCGGTACCGCCGGGGAGGATGGCGTTCACGGTAACATTGCCCGGACGCAGCTCCGCTGCAGCCTCCCGCATGAGCATCTGCAGACCGCCCTTGGAGGTGGCGTAGCCGATATCAAAGCCGGCGACCCGTTTCCCGTGGACGGAGGAGACAAAGATCACTCTGCCGTGACCGCTGTCCTTCAGATAGGGCGCGCAGGCACTTACAAGACGAAGAGGCGACCAGAGATTGATCTGCATCACCTGATCGAACCGCTCAGGCGTGTATTCGTCGATGTCCAGATTCGGCTGATAGGCAGCGTTGGACACAAGAATGTCGATGCCGCCGAAAAGCTGCAGAGCCTTGTCCCGGATAGCCTCTGCAGAGGCTTCCTCGGCAAGGTCTGCCCGGAAGGCTTCCGCCTTTACGCCGAAAGCGCGGGCTTCCTCGGCCGCAGCTTCCGCCATGGCCATGTTGCCGCAGCCCACAATGAGCACATTTGCGCCTGCTGCCGCAAGACGCAGGGTGATCCCCTTGCCGATTCCCTTGCCGCCGCCGGTGACGATGGCATTTCGTCCTTCCAAAAGCTTTTTCGTCTCCCCGGAGGGGAAAGCGGTCTGGCTGGTGAAGAAGGGCTCTTTGTAGTAATCTACGGTACTCATGCAAGCGTCGCCCCCTTTTTGTCGGAATAGGGACGGTCAAAGTAGTAATAGAAATGCCCGCCGTCTACAGAAAGGGTGTCCCCGTTTACGAAGGCGGCATCCTCGGAGAGCAGGAAAGAAACGGCTCCTGCCGCATCCTCCCCTGTGGCTCTGCGGGAAAGGGGGATCTTGGTTTCCGCATCATATTCGCCGCCTGCAAGCTCGGAGAAGAACATCTCTTCTTCCTCCTTCATGGCGCCGAGAGATACGCTGTTTACCCGTATACCGTAATGTCCGTAATAAAGGGCAAGCTCCTTCATCATCATGGCAAGGGCGCCCTGAGATACGGAATAGGCGGCGTTTGCGCAGGTGGGCTTCATACTGTGGGGAGAGGTCAGGAAGATCACACTGCCGCGACCCTGCTGCATCATGGGAAGACCGTACTGACGGGCGGCATGGAAAGCCGCCATAATGTTGGCGTTTCCTGCCCGGGCAATGGCATTTGCATCACCTTGGCTGATGAGGCCCCGGTATTCCTCGTGACCGCTGATGATCAGGGCATCCACCGCCCCGGTGCGGGAAAAGGCTTCTCCCGCACCCTGAGCAGTGGTGAAATCTCCGCCTTCATAGACCGTATAGCCATCCTCCCGCAGGCGTTTTGCAATGGCTTCCGCTGCGGGATGGGTGGGATCGGTGATAAGCGCCGTACGCATAGGCTGCACCGGCCTTTCTGCGGGAGGACGGATTACGACCAGGTGCGGTCGTGGCAGGGATCGTTGTCCCATGCATCGGTGGGTTCCCACATACCCGGGATCTCGGGATGCACATACTTGGCGAGAACCTCGTCGTTGAGGGTCTCAATGCCGAGACCGGGACGCTCGGGAACGGTGATATAGCCGTTCTGCACCAGAGGCTTGGGCAGACCGTCGTCGTAAATGTCGTTCCACTCGGGAACATCCACAGAATGGAACTCGAGAGCGGTGAAGTTTTCGCTGGCGGCAGCGGTATGCACGGCAGCAAGGCAGCCGATGGGGCTTTCTGCCATGTGGATGGCCATAGCGCAGCCGTGGTCAGCGGCCAGATCGCCGATCTTCTTGGTTTCCAGAATGCCGCCGGTGGAGAGCACGTCGGGATGGATCACGGCAACGCCGCCTGCCTCAAGCAGAGGCTTGAAGCCTTCCTTCAGATAGATGTCCTCGCCGGTGCAGATGGGCACGGTGGTGCTGCGGCGCAGGATGGCATACTGGTCGGTGAGCTGCCAGGGGATCAGATCCTCTGCCCATGCCAGATTGTACTTTTCAATGCGGCGGCAGAGCTTGATGCTGTCTTCCAGACCGATATGGCCGAAGTGGTCGATGGCAAGGGGGACCTCGTAGCCAACAACATCACGCACTTCCTTCACATACTGCTCCAGAGCGTCGAAGCCGAGCTCCGTCACATGGATGCCGGTGAGGGGGTGGGGCACATTGTTGTAGTCGTACATACGGTTCTTCCAGTAGCGGTATTCCATCATATCGCCGGCAGCCTTTGCAGCTTCCATCTTTGCGGCGATTTCGGAAGGCTCATCCATGTAGCCCAGAGGAGCGGAAACTGCGCCGGGGATGCCACGGAGGATGCCCAGACCCAGGTCCATCTTCAGGAAGGTGAAACCCATTTCCATACGGGCCTTCAGGGCGTTGCCCATGTCGGTACCGGTATGCTTGCCGTCCACATCGGTATCGCAGTAGATGCGGATCTTGTCCCGGAACTTGCCGCCCAGAAGACGGTAAACAGGCAGACCGTAGGCCTTGCCCGCAAGGTCCCACAGAGCCACTTCCACGGCGCTGACGCCGCCTGCCTGACGGGCAGGACCGCCGAACTGCTTGATGCGGCGGAAGATCTTGTCGATGTTGCAGGGGTTTTCACCGATGAGGATGTGCTTCAGCTGCAGAGCGTACTGCTTGCTGGCGCCGTCGCGGACTTCGCCGTAGCCGATGAGCCCCTGATTGGTGTACAGCTTCATGAGGATGCAGTGCATGGGCAGACCCCTGACATTGCAGAAGCGCATATCGGTGATGCGCAGGTCAGAGGGATTGGAGTACGTATTCACAGCGGGGTTGAGAACGGATTCCATAATATTACCTCCTGTTTTTGTTTACAGACGGACTTCGCTGTTGTTTTCGGAAACTTTTCTGGCCTCTTCCAGTTCTTCCTCCCAGGTGAGGTGCTGGAAATCGGCAGCCTCAGGGGCAGTTTTGAACCAGTTTACGAAATCTTCCATCATGGGAAGCGTCCAGCCGGTATCGATCTGGGCGGTGGTGTAGGTGCCGTCCCGGAGACGGGTAAAGCCGAACACGTCGCGGATATGGCTCTTTTCGGCGCGGGTGACCACCTCTTCTGCCAGATGGGAAGGAATGAAGATAACGCCGGAGATGGTGCCGAGGACTACGTCGCCGGGGAGGCAGGTAGCCTGACCGATGCGGCAGGGGCAGTTGAAGCCGGTCATGACCACTTCGCCGATGCCCGTGGGATCGCAGCCGCGGTGCATGACCTGCAGACCTTCGATCTTCACGATCTGCTCCATGTCGCGGATGCCGCCCCAGATAACGGCGCCGCCCCGCTTTGTGCGGTTTGCGATGGCAGTGGAAAGGTTGCCGCCCACATAGGTGCCTTTCCAGATCTTGTCAAAGAGATCCACCACCACAACGTCATCCTCCTGCAGGGTATCGATGACCCACTGGTTGTAGTAGCCCTTGCGGCCTTCCTCTTCGTGACCGTAGTTCAGGGTGGTGTCGTGCAGGTCGGGGCGCAGGGGCACAAAGGTGGTGGTGACGGCGCGGCCGACCAGAGTTTTGCCGGGGTTGGTCTGGCGGAATTCCCCCTGGAACTGGAACTGATAGCCCTGTCCCCAGAGGTAACCCCATGCTTCCTCCAGCGTGATCTTGCGGATGCGCTCAAGGACGGATTCCGGAACCCAGGGACGTCCGTCTGGCAGACGCTCTCCCTTCCAGAGAGGGGTGATCTGAATGATGTCTTCTCTGTTGTTAAAACGCATGATTCAGCCTCCATATTACAGGGGCAGTGCCCCCTGAATTTCGGGTTATGCCCGTTTTACGGGGATGCTTGTTTCCGCGGCGATGGCGGCGATCCACTTGTCGGCATCGGCAGTTTCGGGGAAGGGCACATCCTCCAGCGCGTATTCTCTGCCGAGATTTTTGCATTTTCCGCTTCCAAGAGGATGGTAGGGCTCGATATGGATCTCCTGTACGTTTTTCAGTGCGTTAGCCTGTGCGGCGATGGCGGAAAAGTGGTCGGGACGGAGATTGTACCCGGGAATGATGGGGCAGCGGAGGATGATCTTTCCTCCTGCGGCATCGATCTTTTGCAGGTTATCGAGGATCTTTTCGTTTGTGACCCCGGTGTATTCCAGATGACGCTGAGGATCGCACTCCTTGTAGTCCCACAAAAACAGATCCACAAGAGGAAGAATTTCTTCATACTGCGCCCATGGGGCAAAGCCGCAGGTCTCCATGGCGGTGTGAAGTCCGGCTTCTTTGGCAAGGGTGAGAAGCTCTTTGGTGAAGCGGAACTGAGCCATCGGCTCGCCGCCGGTAACGGTCATGCCGCCGCCGCTGGTCTCGTAAAAGATCTTGTCCTTCAGAACCTCCGCAAGCACCTCTTCTGCGGTCTTCTCCTCACCGATGCATTCCAGTGCGGGGCAGTGCCAGCCGATGCACTTGCCGCAGACGGCGCAGTTCTCCCGATGATAGACATGGCCGTTTTCCGTGATCTCGTGGCAGCCGTTGGGGCAGAGAAGGGTGCATTTGCCGCAGGTAAGGCATTTTTCGCCGTTGCAGCTCATTTCCGGCTTCATGTTCTGGCTTTCCGGATTGTGGCACCAGATGCAGCGCAGAGGGCAGCCCTTGAGGAAAACGGAGGTGCGGATGCCCGGACCGTCATTGACGCAGAATTTCTGGATGTTGAAGACAGTGCCCATAATGGTGCTCCTTAACGCTATAGTTACAGACAATTTACACCACGCATCGCCCTGTGTCAAGACGGTTGTTTGTGAATTTAAACAAAGAATGCGGACCGTGAAAACGGTCCGCATTCTTTGTTCGTTTTACAGATCCTTTGCCCAGGGGAAGCGGGCGAGGATGCGCTCACCGTTCCGGTGGAAGATGTTGTGCCGGTCCTCATCGGTCATCTCTGCCGAGAGAATGCAGCCGATGGCGTGGTGGGTGGAGAACCAGGGGAGGTCCGTGCCGAAAAGAATGCGGTCGCTTCCCACTTCATTTGCAAACCGCTCCAGAATGCCCCGGTCATCGTCCAGAACCGCAGTGAGCTCCAGATAGATGTTGGGGAAATCCTGAGCAAGCTTTATGGCCTTGTCCCAGTGGCTGTGGATGGAATGGCCCAGAATGATGGTCACATCCGGGTACTTTTCCGCCACGGCACGGACATTATCCGCGCCGTTATACCGGCTGCCGCCCCATGTGTGCAGCAGGGCAAGAAGCTTCTTTTCGTTCAGATACTCCCAGTAAGGTGCGTGCCTGGGATCCTCCAGCGCCACTTCAAAGTAATCGCAGAGGAACTTGAAGCCGACGTACACATCGGGAGCAGCCTCCACCTCGGCAATATCCCGCTGCGGGTTTACGGCAAAGGACTGCACACCGTGGTAGCAGTGGAAGGGATTTCCGAACTTCCGCACCACGGGGAGATTTGCATCCTCCCGGATCTCTGCGGAATGAAGCGCCAGATGGCTGGAGAAAATGAAGCTTTTTACATTGGCCGCCTGCAGAGTGCGGAGCATCTGCTCCGGTTCCGGAGCTGCCATGAAGCAGCCATCGTTTTCGTGCATATGCCCGTGGAAGTCGTAAATGGGGCAGTCATCCAGACGCCCTTCCTCCCAGAATCGGCGGGCAAGCTCGCTTTTCGGGTTGATCATAAGCCTGCCTCCTTCCAGAGCCGCGTAAGATTTTCACCGGCGATGGCATCCTTTTCGGCTTCGGCAACATCCAGCGCATGGCGCAGCTGCAGCATCTGTCCCCCGGTGTAGCACATGGGGAACTTGGTGCCGAAGAGAAGCCTTTCCGCACCGAAGGCCTTTACCATGCTGCCGATGCCCTGATCGGTCAGACAGAAAGAAAGGTCGACCACGGTGTTGGGAAACTCTGCAAGGAAGGGACGGATCCTCCGGTCAAGAGGCCACACGTAGTGCAGAGCAATGATGGCGGTGAGATTGGGGAAGGCTTCCATCACGTCCCATGCGAATTCCTGGCTCATGCCGCAGGAGGTGTCCAGCATCACGGGGATACGCAGATCCTCACAGACGGAAAGATAGTCGCCGATGACGCGGGGACGCTCGAGCCATCCGTGGTTCTTGGGGGAGAAACGCACAGCGCCCATGCCGCAGGCCAGCATTTCCCCGTAAAGCTCATCAGGCTTTACGGTCTCCTCCGTGGAGGAGGGGAGCAGGGTGTAGATCCCCTTGAGCTCCGTGCGCTTGCTTCTGAGATCCTCGGCAAGCATTCTGTTTCCGGTGACGGCACCCTGACAGTCCTGCGCCAGATGGTATACGAGACCGCCGGAGATGCCTGCGCGGAGCAGCTCATCTTCCAGCTCCTGCAGGGTTTTGCAGGGGGCTGAGGGATAGAGGCTTTCACGGTACGGCGTGCCGTACCGCAGATTGCAATCCAGAAACTGCATTATGCCGCTCCTTTCAATAAATAAGGTAAAGATGTAAATCAGAAGGAAGCGTCTGCGGCGTTGATGGCGGCAGCGATCTCTTCCATGTTGACTTCGCTCATGCCGGGGTTAATGGCAAGGCGCAGGCTGCGGTTCAGAATATCCAGCGTGCGGGGGCACATATCCTTGGAGTATTCCACATTGCCCTTGTAGGCGGGATCCTTCCAGGGGTAGCCTGCATCGGTGGGGGAGACCTTGTTCATGATGGAATCCCAGTAGGAGTAGATGTGGCGGTCCGGGAAGCCCTTGGCGTTATAGAGGCTGCCAAGCTCCAGCCCTTCCTCGGCCAGCTTTTCCACCATGGTCTTGGTTTCCTCGGCGCTGTTGCAGATCACAGCAAAGCTGATACCGGCATCGCCTTCGGGATCGTCACGGTACTGCAGCTTGTAGTGTTTGGGATCGGGATTCAGGTTGTCAATGAGGTGCTTCTTGAGGGCGCGGGTCTTGGCTACGATGCCTTCCAGCTTTTTGAGCTGTACGCGGCCAACAGCGGCCGACATTTCGTTTGCCCGGTAGCCTGCGCGGGAGAAGGGCTTTACCACGCCGTCATCCAGAAGACCGGACTTCCACATGAGATTTGCGGGGTCGGACTGGCAGACACCCAGCTGGAAAGCCATATCATCCCTGGCAAAGAAGATGCCGCCTTCGCCGCAGGTGATGGTCTTGAAGTAGTTGAGACTCCATGCGAAAGCGTCGGATTCCACGCCGCAGTACACACCGTGGTAACGGGCGCCGATGGCCTGGCAGCAGTCCTCCACCATGTAGAGACCGTGCTTCTTTGCGATCTCGCGGACAGCGCCGAGACGGCCGGGGACACCCTGCATGTGGGTCATGATGACGGCCTTGGTGTAGGGGGTGATCTTCTTTTCCACATCGGCAGGATCGAGACCCAGAGTTTCATCGATCTCAGCCAGTACGGGAACGCCGCCCACATCAATGACGGCGGCAGCTGTGGCAATGTAGGTGTAAGCGGGGACGATGACTTCATCACCGGGGCCGATACGGAGCGCTGCAAGACAGCAGCTCAGCGCGGAGGTGCCGCTGGAAACAAAGAGCGCGTGCTTTGCACCGGTAAGGGCGCAGACTTCCTTTTCCAGATAATCGCTCTCGCTGGTCTCTTCGCCCCGGTGACGGAAGAGACGCTCGGGATTGCGCAGAAGCTTGGTAACAGCTTCGATCTCCTGTTCGTCGAAGGAGACCTGACAAATGTTCTGATAGGGAATGGGATGCTTGATGGCAGCCATGTGTTTCATCCTTTCTGATGGAAATTTCTTCATTTATGGTTTCATCTTAACAGGGGACAGGCCGGCAGACAAGGATTATCTTGCGTTTTTCTTAAGATTGACTTGCGGAAAAAAATCCGGCTTGATTTTTTCGCAAAAGGCATATAATATATTAGTAGTCGAAATATCGACAGAAACCGAAAGGATGAGACAAATGAAACGACTGACTGCAATGCTTCTGGCAGTTTGCTGCCTTTTTGCACTGACGGCCTGCGGCGCTCAGACAGATCCCGGCCCCATGGATGAAGAGCTGCAGAGCGATGCACCCGATGCATCCCCCTCCGCATCTCCCAGCGCGGAGCCCGAAGCGGCTGCTCCGGCTGTGGAAGATGAGGATATGCAGCTTGTGTGGACCATCGGCGACAGCGTCTGCCCCGGGTTTGACACGGTGATGGATCGCGGCACCTACACCCTTGCCGGAGTGGAATGCCGTCTGTTCTACTTCGTGAAGGAAAGCCGCTTTGCCGGTGAAGCCTGTGTCGCTCCGGACAAGACTGTTTATATTGACCTTGACGGTACGCTGAACTGGCAGCTTGCCGTGCAGGCTGAAGACGGCAGCTACACGCTGGAGACTGCAACGGCGCTGCTTCCCCCCGAGACCACAGAGGAACCCACGGACGAGGTCATTGACGAGGAAGATGACGATACCGCCGAGGAGACTCCCGAACCCACCCCCGAGGCAACTCCCGCACCTACGGTATACGGCGATTACGTCTGGCCTGTTGACGGCTACAATATTATCACCTATGCCTTCGGCGAAGGCGGCGGGCATTCCGGCATGGACATCTCCGGCGGAGATATTGCGGGCGCTCCCGTACTTGCCATTGCAGACGGCATCGTGAACTATATCGGCTATGATGAGGAAGGCTACGGCGATTTCGTGACCATCAGCCATGAAAACGATGATCTGACCTTCTCTCTCTACGGTCAGCTGGAGAGCATCATTGTGGCAGAGGGTGAAAGCGTTTCTGCAGGCGAGGTCATCGGCTATGTTGGCATGAGCGGCAGCGCTACCGGTTACCATCTGCACCTTGGCGCCTATGAGACATGGGATTGGGACAGCTACTTCGATCCGCTGATCCTGTTTGACGGTGTGGACGTGACCTACTGGGAATAAGACAATGAACATTGCGGCGCGGATGATGTCATCCGCGCCGCATTTCGTCTGTCTTGCAATTTTCCGCATTCTGTCGTACAATAAAACGGTTATCGACATTTGACGAGGTGCGTATGTTTCTGAAACAGTTTATCGGCGACAAGGCCTTTTACAAAAAGCTCTTTGCCATCATGGTTCCGGTGCTGATCCAGAACGTGATCACAAATTTTGTGAGCCTGCTGGACAATATCATGGTGGGTCAGGTGGGTACGGAGCCCATGAGCGGCGTTGCCATCGTAAACCAGCTCATTTTCATTTTTAATCTGTGCGTTTTCGGCGGCGTTGCCGGAGCGGGGATCTTTACCGCACAGTTTTTCGGAAAAGGCGACCATGAAGGTGTGCGCCGTACCTTCCGTATGAAAATGTATATCTGTCTTGCGGCCGCTGTGCTGTTCATGGTGATCTTCGGCCTCTTCGGCGAGGGACTCATCAGCCAGTTTCTCCATGAGGGGCAGGATGATCTGGATCTTGCCGCAACACTGCAGTACGGTAGGGAATACCTTCTCGTGATGCTGGTGCAGATGATCCCCTTTGCCCTCATGCAGGTCTATTCCAGTCATCTGCGGGAAACCGGGGAGACCATGGTGCCCATGAAGGCGGGCATCATCGCGGTGCTGGTGAATCTCGCGCTGAACTGGATCCTCATTTTCGGAAAGCTTGGCGCTCCCGCCATGGGCGTGGTGGGTGCTGCCGTGGCAACGGTGATCTCCCGGTTCGTGGAAGCGGGGATCATTATGGTCTGGACCCACAGACATCCCCAGCGGATGCCCTTTATCCGTGGGGCATACAGCTCCTTCAAGGTTCCCATGGAGCTGGTGAAGAAGATCGCCGTTATGGGAACGCCCCTGCTCCTCAACGAGGTCATGTGGTCCATGGGCACCACCTTCCTGAACCAGTGCTACTCCGTCCGGGGACTTGAGGTGATCTCCGCCCTGAATATTTCCAGCACCGTGTCGAACCTGTTCTTCTGTGCGTTTTTTGCCATGGGAACCACCGTGTCCGTGGTGGTGGGACAGCTTCTGGGCGCGGGAGAGCTGGAGCGGGCAGTGGATGAGGCGAAGAAGCTCATTGCCTTTGCGGTGGCGCTGTGCGCAGTGGTGGGCACCGTTCTGGTGCTGGTTTCTCCCGTGATCCCGGAGATCTATAACACCACGGAGACCGTGAAGGCGCTGGCAGCACAGCTTCTCATGGTCAGCGGCTGCCTTACCCCCTTCCATGCCTTCTGCAACACCTGCTATTTCACCCTCCGTTCCGGAGGGAAGACCGTCATCACCTTTATCTTTGACAGCGGCTACATCTGGTGTATCTGTGTGCCTCTGGCCTTTGTGCTCTCCAGATTCACAAGTCTTCCCATCCTGCCGCTTTACATCATCGTGCAGTCTCTTGAACTCATTAAGTGCGTCCTTGGTGCGGAAATGATCCGCCGGCGCAAATGGGTCAATAATCTGGTATCCAAGTAAGAAAGAAGGAATTCCCATGGCACTGACCCGAAACGGGGTCACCTACCGCGTGGCAGACTCCCACGCCCACATTTATCCCGAAAAGATCGCCGAGAAGGCAACAGCAAGCGTAGGTACATTCTACGACACGGAAATGCAGAACCTCGGCACCACCGCTGAGCTTCTCCGCTCCGGCGGGGAAATCGGCGCGGAAAAGTATCTTGTTTCCTCCGTGGCAACGAAGGTGGAGCAGGTGCGCTCCATTTCCGCCTTTATCGCCGGTGAATGTGAAAAGCACCCGGAGTTTCTGGGGCTTGGCGCATGGCATCAGGACGTAACGGACATCATCGGGGAGATGGATCATCTGGAAGAGCTGGGGCTTCGCGGCATCAAGCTGCACCCGGATTTCCAGAAGGTGGATATCGACGATGCGCGGCTTCTTCCCGTGTATGAAGAGGCGCAGAGCCGGAATCTTGCGGTGCTCTTCCATATGGGGGACTACCGCATGGCATTTTCCAAGCCGAAGCGGCTTGCCAAAATCATAAAGCAGTTCCCGCGGCTTCTGTGCATCGGCGCCCATCTGGGAGGGTATACCACGTGGGATGAGGCGCTTGAGGAGCTTCCTCCGGCGGAGAATCTCTATGTGGATTCCTCCAGCTCTCTGGATTTTCTGACCCCGGAAAAGGCACGGCGGAACATTCTGCATTTCGGGGTGGAGCACACATTTTTTGCCGTGGATTTTCCCATGTGGAGGCATTGCGATGAGATCGACCGGTTCTTTGCTCTGGGTTTCAGTGAAGAGGAGAACCGGAAAATGCTGTGGGATAATTTCGCCCGGGTCTTTTCATTGAAATAAACCGTTTGGTTGTTGACAAACCGAACGGAGAATGTGATAATACAGCCACAAGCTACTTTTTGGGGAGGAACCACCATGGAAAGAGCACCGGAGAAGATTCTGGAAGTCAATAAAGACGGTACCGATCTCATGTTCTGGGAGCGGCACACCAAGCCCAACAGCAAGCGCACATTCATCATTCCCAAGAGCGAGATCACCAGCATCCAGTTTACCGCCACCACCGTCCGCAAGCTGTTCAAGAAGATCGACACGGAGATCGTGACCATCGTGACCCGTATGCGTTTCGAGCCCTTCATGATCTATGCCCATGAGGAGAAGCATTACGAGGAGTACAAGCAGATTCTGAAGGATTTTGCCAAGAAGAACATGCTTACCTGCCGCGAATCCAAGTAAACGGCAAAAAGCGCCGATGCATTGCATCGGCGCTTTTTGTCTAAAGAAAACCACGCGATAGTCGCGTGGTTCAAAAGAGCTTAAGCGATAAAAAGAAGCTCCTAATGTGCTAAACTGTTTATGAGCCTGCCAGCTTAAAAAACAGAAAACACATTAGGAGGACATTAAGATGAATGA
>JAFQKD010000035.1 GCA_017397075.1 Oscillospiraceae bacterium
AGCTGCCGTTTTCCGCAAAGAGAACCGCCCCCATGGCGTGAAGCAGCAGATACCCGAAAGCGGCAAAAGACGCTCTTGCGGCGGCGTCCTCCCATGTGCAGGCGTTTGCGAAGTGCCGGTAAATGAGATAGCAGAGAAGCTGCTCATATTCAGCCTCCCGTCCCTCCATGTGAGCATCAAAGGCGGTGAAGTCCGCAGGAGGCTCGGCTTTAAGCTTTTCCAGAAGCGCTGTCCAGCCCTCCTCAAGCCGCTCAAGGGAAAGGAGAAGCTCTGCCCATGCACCCCAGTCTCCGTGAGGCATGGGGGCATCACAAAGCCGCAGCATGGCGGCAACGCGCTGCGGGATGGTATTCTCCCGATCCTGCAGCAGGGAGAGAATGTCATCCCGCAGGGCGAGAATCTCGTCATCGTCATCGTAAAGCGGCCCGTCGGAGAGGAGCGTCATGGGTTCCTTTCGCCCCAGAATGAGCCTTGCAGCTTCCTCACAGCAGAGACCGAGGCCGATTTCCACCCGATCGGGAAGCTCGTTCCGAAACCTCGGGTGATCCCGGCAGATATTGCAGAGGCTGTCCTCCCCAAGGGTGAGGATCATGTCGCAGAGACCGTCGCTGTTCAGAAACGGGCAGCGTTCGTTTTCGCCAAGGATAAAATGAGGCGTTTCCTCCCATGCAATGTTCTTTTGCAGGCGGTCGCAGAAATCGCCGGTAACGGCCCGGAACCGCCTTGCGGCGTCTTCGTCAATATCGATCTCCCAACCGATGCAGCAGCTGTGTTTGCAGGCACCTGCAATGCAGTGAAATTCCGGGTAGTAATCCGGGTAAACCGTTGGCATGATACCGCCTCCCCTCAAATACAGTATAGCACGAAGGAAAGAAAAAGCAAAGAAGAGCGATGCGGCTGCATCGCTCTTCTTTGTGTATGCGTTTTAATCCAGCTGACCCTTCAGCACAGGCTTTACCATGGCGGGGCGGCGGGTGTACTTTGTCTGCATATCCACCCACTGACCGGTCTTTGCGCTGCGGTCAAAGCCGGTGATTGCATCCAGCACATGGAAGGTCTGCTGCCAGTCTGCACGGGCGTCCCGTCCGCTGCGGAGAGCGGCAGCCATGTCTGCAAGACCGAGACCGCGGCTGTTTTCCGCGTAGTCGAAGCACAGGGGGATCTGGCGGATCTCCTTTTCCTCGGGGCGGTACAGCATCACAGGACCGCCGAAGCAGTTGGGATCGGGCACATAGAGGGTGCCCTCGCTGCCGTAGATCTCAAACCGTGCCTGACCGGGATAATGGACGTCAAAGGTGGTGAAGAGCGTGCCGATGGCGCCGGATTCGTACTTCACCGTACCTGCAATGTAGGTATCCACGTTCACATGGATGGGGGTGCCCGCAAAAGGCTCACTTGTGATCATACGCTCGGGGAAGGTGGTGCGGCTTGCGCTCATAACGCTCTGGATGCCGCCCATCAGGTTCACCATGGCGGTGAGATAGTAGGGACCCATATCGAACATGGGGCCGCCGCCGTACTGGTAGTAGAAATCCGGATCGGGATGCCAGGACTCGTGACCGCGGCAGATCATGAAGGCGGCGCTTCCAACGGGAGTTCCGATGTAGCCGTCATCGATAAGCTTGCGGCAGGTCTGGATGCCGGCGCCCATGAAGGTATCGGGGGCGCCGCCCAGACGCAGTCCCTTTGCCTTGGCGAGCTCCATAAGCTCCACGCCTTCCTCAAGGCTTGCGCCCAGAGGCTTTTCGCTGTAAACGTGCTTTCCCGCTTCCAGAGCAGCCTTGGTGACGGCGTAATGCTCGTAGGGACGGGTCAGGTTTAGAATGATCTCCACCTCGGGATCTGCAAAGGCATCGTGCATGGTGTCATACACCTTGGGGATGCTGTACTTTGCCTGAGCCTCTTCTGCCCGCTCGCGGATAAGGTCGCAGACGCCGAGGATCTTCACGCCCGTGAAGGTTTTGGTGAGGTTTTCCAGATAGATGCCGCTGATGCAGCCGACACCGATAAAGGCAATATTGACAGGCTTCATGTGCACGCCTCCTCAGTACATTTTTGCGGTGTTTTCAAAACGCTCTGTGGTAAGTCCGTGCTCTTCGGCGTAGGACTTGCCTTCGCCTGCCCAGACCATGCCCCGCTCCATGAGGATCTCCGCGTTGGGGGACTTGTCGAAAACATCGTCATGGTGACCCAGAGAGGTGTAGAACACACGTCCGTTGCCCCAGTATTTGGTCCATGCCACGGGCATATCCACAGGCTTATTGGAAATGTGATAGTAGGTAACGACGGGGAAGCGGGTAGTGGCAAGCACTTCGATAGCGGGGTCAACGTGGAGGTAGTAATGCTCACTGCATACAGGGAAGTCCTCCAGACCTTCCACAATGGGGGAGGAACCGTGGCACACGTTTACCATGTATTCCACGCCGTCGCCGCCGGGGTGGCTGACCCACTGACCGCCGGTGATGAACTGCCATTCCGTATCCTGACGGAAAGCATCGCACATACCGCCGTGGCAGCCTGCAAGACCCATGCCTGCGCCCACAGCCTTGCATACGTTTACCGTGTACTCATGCTTGATCTCGCCCATGGTCCAGCAGGCCACAAGAAGATCCTGCTGCATAAGGGCATCCAGGTCGCCCAGACAGTCCAGCGTATCCCAGATCTTCACCTCGTAGCCGTGCTTTTCCAAAAGACGGGCAAAACGCTTGCTGGTAAGCTTAGGCTCGTGTCCGTCCCAGCCGCCCTGTACGATCCATGCTCGCTTCATGATGTTTTCCTCCTTTATAGAATGTAAATCAGATTCTGCACTTCTGGCTCTGGCCTTCCTCTTCCGCCTTGAAGAGAAGGTCGATGACCTTCATGACCCGGAGAGTCTGCTCCGGCTTTACGATGAGCTCCGCCGTGCCGTCAAGCACGCCGATGATGTTGCGGTAGTAATCCGCCCAGTCTGTCACCACCTCGGGGAGAGGAAGCTCGTTCATGGTGAAGGCGGGGCGGGGAGCCATGGTACGGGTGGGACCTGCTTCGGTATAGACAATGTCATCGTCCCATGCCATGGCAGCATCCTGTTTCAGCTGCATGATCTTGCCCTTGCAGCTCCAGTCATCGATCTGCAGCGTTCCGCCGGTTCCCTGAACGTGCCAGCGGGGGGAGTTGATGAGGCAGTTTGTGCTCATCTCAAGCATGGCGCGGAAGCCGCTTTCAAAGCGGATGGAGAGCTTGATGTTGTCATCCACCTCCGGGGTGAAAACGGACAGCAGATGCGCACCGGCCTCCACAACGGGGGAGGGATCCAGCTGCATTACCTGATCCAGAAGATGAATGCCCCAGTCAAGCAGCATACCGCCGCCGTTTACCTTGTAGCCGCGCCATCCGTGCATGGACTGGCGGGAGCCCTGCACCTTGCTTTCCGCAAAGTACAGCTCGCCCAGAAGACCCTGCTCCTTGGCTGCTTTTACGATGCGGAAGTCCTTATCCCATCTGCGGTTCTGGTGGACGGAGAACAGCTTTCCCGTTTCGTCACGAACCTTCAGAATGTCCTCCAGATCGGAGGATACGATGGTGACAGGCTTTTCACAGACCACATTCTTGCCTGCCTGCATGGCAGCAATGGCAATGGGTTTGTGGAAGTTATTGGGTGTTGCCACAGTGACAAGATCCACAGTGGGATCTGCCAGAAGCTCCTCCTGAGAAGCGTATGTATGAAGCCCCAGCTCCCGTGCTTTTGCAAGAGCTTCCTCACGGATGTCCCATACGCCGGCAACCTCCAGCTCCGGGATCTTTTCCTGAATATTGCGGACATGCCAGCCGCCCATACCGCCAAAACCGATAACAGCAATTCTATGTTTCATGGTATTATCCTCCTGTACGAAGTGATTCTGCTTGCATCTTAGCATATCCTGCGATATGATACCAGTAGAAATGCAAAAAAATCAGACAAAACTTGCGAAAGAGGATAGATATATGCGTCCCATAGTGGAAACCAGAACGGCGAATTTCACGGCAGGCCGCTACAGGCGGATCTATTGCCCCGACCATCTGCACAGCCAGATGGAGATCATGCTTATCGCTGATGGCGCGCCGGAGATCCTCATCGGCGGCAGAATGCGGAGGGTAGAGCCGGGACAGGCAGCGGTGATCTTTCCGAATCAGATCCACGGGTATTTTGACGCGCAGGACAGCGACGGGGTCCTGCTGATCTTCGATGCGGCGATGCTTCCGGACATGGGGGTGAACTGGGAAAGTGCGGTGCCCCGGGATCCCGTGGTGCCGCTGGACGAGGACGGGCTTCATTGCCTTCAGCGGCTGCTGCAGCTTTGCACCACCGAAAAACCGCCCATGGAACGCTGCCGAGCTCTTACGCTGCTTCTGGTGGCATCCATGCTGCCTGCACTTTCCCCGGAATCGGTGTCCAAAGCACCGGTGCAGGATCCCTTGTATCTGGCCATGGAGTTTATCTCCCATCATGCGCAGGAACCCATATCGCTGCAGCAGACGGCCAGAAAGGTTGGGATAAATGCCTGTTATCTTTCCCATCTGCTGAATGAACGGCTGCATATGGGATTTCGTGAATACCTCAATGCCATGCGTCTTGAACGGGCGCAGCAGCTTCTGCGGGGAACGGGAAAAAGCGTGGAGGAGATCTGCGGGCTTTGCGGCTTCGGCACGCTGAGAACCTTTGACCGTGTGTTTCTGCGGCAGTTCGGCGTTACACCCAGACAGTACAGACAGGGGGAAAAATGATATTGCAAACGATTGCAATTTTGCTTGACAGGATATTCTGCGGATGATAGGATGAATTTGCGGAGAAAGACTCTGCGGCAAGGAGGAACGGTATGAAAAGCTTTGCGGAAAAAGACCTGAAAGAGATCCATGTGATCCCCTATTGCCATACGGACTATGCGTGGACCCATCCACGTACATTCCACATCAGCAGATATATCGAGTGTTACAGGCGTATCCTTGACCTGATGGAGGAGCATGAGGATTACACTGCCGTACTGGATAATGTTGTCCATTCCCTGATCCCGTTTCTCCGTTACTGCCCGGAGAGAGCAGAACAGCTGAAAAAGTTTGTCCGCGCAGGAAGATGGGATGTCAGCCCCGGCGGATGGAGCCTTGTCCGTCCCGGCACCGCATTGGAAGAGACCTTCGTGCGGAATCTGGAGGCTGCGGACAGGGAATTTCGCCGTCTTTTTGGGGAAGACCTTCCCATTGAGACCTACTTTAACGCGGATACTGCCATGGGGCACACCCAGCTTCCTCAGCTTGTGCGGCTCATGGGCTACAGGTATTATCAGTTCCAGCGTCCCAATGACTGGCTGAACCGCAAGGGTGTTCCCAAGCAGTTCCGCTGGCGGGGGCTTGACGGCAGCGAAATTACCGTTGCCCGGGGATTTTACTGCGGTTTTGCGGACGCGTGGTATGCAAAACCGGAGATCGGCGGCGATTGGGAGAGCCGTAAGGCCGGTCTGCGGCAGGATGAGCTGAATGACAGACTGAAAAACCAGCAGTATCCCGAGATACAGATTTTTCAGGGCGTGGATGATATGCTCCCGAATACCAACCGGCTGGATGAACCCGTCGATCTCTGGGGCTTTATCCGGGATTGGAACGAGCATGAGGAGAGCCGAATGCGCTTTTCCACCGTTACGGACTTTATGCACTGCGCGGAAAAGTACCCCCTTGAGGTGCTTGAAGGCCGCATTGAGCCCCATGATGTGACCTACAATATCCCGGCAAAGGGGCAGGGGGGACTTCGCTGGCTGCGGCAGGAGATGGATAAGCTGCTCACCGTGCTGGAGACGGTGTGCGCACTTCTGGAAGCCAACGGCGGCAAGGCGTTCTCCTGGGAAGAGATGGACAAAAAATGGAAAAGCTGTCTGGAGATCACCGGGCACGCTATGGATTCCATCTTTGCAGAGGACTGGGATCGGGTGTATGATGCCGCCCTCGGTGCGTATTACTGCATGAAGGAAGAACTGCAGACGGCAAAGGAAGCCCTTGCGGATCTGGTGGGCTGCGGTACGGAGGATGAGACCCTTGTGGTGAATCCCAACGGTTTTGAAGTCACGCAGACAGTGCTCATGAACATTGCGTGCCCCAAAGGACTTCTGCAGTTCGCGCTCGAGGATGAAGCGGGAAATGCGGTTTCGTGGCAGTATGCGGAGATATCAAACGGCGATAAGGCCTATACCCTGTTTAACTACAGTGCTGCCCGTGTGGAAGCTAAGGTCACTGTGCCCGCTTACGGCGTAAAGGTGCTGAAGGTGCTGTGGGGGACGTCTGTCGTGCCGTGGTTCACGCCAGAGGAAAAGCGCGTTCTGCGCAATGCACTGGATGCAGAGCGGCTCTGCGAAATGGAGCATACCGTGACCGCAGACGGCGTCACCGCCATCTTCCGCGGCGGAAAACTTGCGGGATTCGGCAAAAACGGTGAGCTTGAGCCTGTTTCTCCCATATCCTTCCGTTTCGTGAAGACCGAAGCCAGAAACGACTGGCTGTTCAGTCTTGAACCTTTGGCGGAGTATGTGTTTGCCCCGGAAAAGGCGGAGATCATCATGAACGGGCCGCTGGTTTATGAATATAAGGTGACCGGGTCTATGGGCCCTGTTCCCGCAAGTGTGACCTATACTCTTGGGAAAATCCAGGGACTTCTCACCGCGGAACTTACTGTTTCCCGAACGGGGGAAAACGGGTTCTTTACCGCTGACTTTGCCTGTGACGGGGATACATTTCTTGCCCTGGATATGCCCTTTGGCTGGGAGAACACGGACGCAAAGGCGCTTTGGGACGAGGAGATCCCCGCTGAAGAGTATGAGATCACCCTGAGAGGACAGTTTGACGCAAAATCCTGGGCCATGTTCCAAAGACAGGGCGTTTCCACAGCAGCCATTTGCCCGGAAAATCTGAACTACTGGCAGTATGACGGGGAAAAGAACCGGGTCAGCATTCTGCTGAACAAGCAGGAGGGCAGGGCGGCAGAGCCTTTCGGCAGGCTGGACGCGTGGAAGTATCGCGCAAGCAAAGGTGCAGAGCGTGTCGGAGATACCTTCCGTATTGCCCTTGCTGCTGAACCGGAGAGCGAAGCTGCGCTCAACCGTTTGGCGCTTGCCTGCCGCAAGCCCCTTGAAACGGCGCAAAGCTGGAGCGGGATCAAAAAAGCACCTGCCGAAGCACCATTTGATGTCGTTAACGGAGCGGAGATCTGCACCACGGCGCTCTATCGGCAGGATGGCGCGTGGATTTGCCGCTTCTGGGAATGCGGAGGAAAGGACAGCGTTCTTACCGCAAAGGTGCCCAAGGACGTGAAAACCGCGGTGAAAACCGATCTTCGGGGGCGTATCATGGAAAAGTGCCCGGTGAAGGACGGCATTGTCTCCGTGAAGCTGCGGAAATTTGAAATTGTTACC
>JAFQKD010000036.1 GCA_017397075.1 Oscillospiraceae bacterium
AAGCCGTGTCCTTTTTCGAAGCGGAAGGCTGCGATCTTGCAGTCTGTCTGGGGGATCTCATCGACCGGGAAGCCGATCACGGAAAGGAACAGGCAAATCTGCGGGAAGCGGGGGCGGTTTTTGCAGCATCCCCTCTGCGGGTCGTCTGCGTCATGGGAAATCATGACGGTTTTGCCTTTATCCCGGAGGAATTCTATTCCATTCTGGGGAAGCGCTGCCTCCCCGAAACGGTATATGCAGAGGGAAAAACGCTGCTCTTTCTGGATGCCTGCTATCTCACAAGCGGCAGGCATTACGCCCCGGGGGATCATGACTGGGAGGATACCTTCCTTCCCGATACCGAGGGGCTGAAAAACGCCCTTTCCGCAGCAAAGGGTGAGGTGTACATCTTCCTGCACCAGAATCTTGACCCCAACATCCCGGAAAACCACGCGGTGAAAAACCGCGCAGAGGTTCTGCAAATCCTAAAGGAAAACGGCAGAGTGAAAGCCGTTTTTCAGGGGCATTATCACCCGGGAACGGAATGCCTGTGGGAGGGCATCCGCTTCTGCACCTTCCCTGCCATGTGCGAACGGGACGGAGCAAGATTCGTTCTGGAGATATAAAAAAACGGTGTCCTCACGGACACCGTTTTTTCTTGTATTACAGGTACTTCTTCAACGTCTCCCGCACAGCGCCGGGACCTTTCAGCATTTCCACGAACATGGTCTCCACCTTGTCGGCAAGGCCCACCTCGCAAAGATCGCAGCCGAAGAGCACGGGGTTTTTGAGGATCTCCTTCAGCTGACCGGCATAGCTCTCAGGCTCGCCCACCCTGATGCCTGCAAGCTGACCCTGCAGCATGGGGAGCATGGGGTCTGCGCTGACGGCCATTTCCTTCCCCTCGTCATCCACAGCAAGGAGATAGCGCAGCCAGCCTGCGATGGCCAGAGGAATGGCGGTGAGGGAAGCGGGATCCAGCTTCTCGTCTGCGGCATAGGACTTGATGGTCTCGCCGAAACGGACGGGGATCTTCTGGCTGGTATCGGTTGCGATACGCTGGGGGGTATCGGGAATGAAGGGGTTGGGAAGCCGCTGATCCACGACCTCGTGGATGAAGTCCATGGGGCTGAGGATGCCGGGGTCGGTGACCACGGGCATGCCCTCCACATAGCCAATGCGCTCCACCATGGTCTTGAGCTCCTTGTCTCCCATTTCGGAGGCGATGCTCTTGTAACCGAGGATGCAGCCGTATACGGCAAGAGCGGTATGCAGGGGGTTCAGGCAGGTGGTGACCTTCATCCGCTCGGTGCGGTTTACGGTCTCACGGTCGGTCATGTAAACGCCGGCTTTCTCCAGAGCGGGTCTGCCGTTGGGGAAGCGGTCTTCCACCACCAGATACTGGGGCACTTCCGCATTCACGAAGGGAGCGATAAAGGTATTGCGGGAGGTGACGATGGGCGCCATATCCTCGATGCCGTCCTTCAAAAGACTCTCTGCCACGGTGCTGTCCGGTCTGGGGGTGATCTTGTCGATCATGCTCCAGGGGAAGGCAACGCGGGTCTCATCGGAAACGTATGCGGCAAACTCTGCGGAAACAAAGCCCTTTTCCGTCCATGTATTCACCACATCCAGAACGCTGCCGCGAAGCTTTTCGCCGTTGTGGCTGCAGTTATCCATGCTCACAAGGGCAATGGGCGCAGCACCGTTATTGAACCGCTCAAGCAGAAGAGCAGCCACCATGCTCATGGCATGGCGGGCCTTTGCGGGGCCTTCTTCCATGTCTGCCTTCACAACAGCCATGTACTCACCCTTCATGTCCTTCAGGGCGTACCCCTTCTCGGTGATGGTGAAGCTCACCATCTGGAGGGAGGGATTGCGGAAAATCTCGCCAAGGCGGGCCATCTGACCGGCATCGGCAGAATTTGCACGGAGACCTTCTGCAACGGATGCCACGATCTTCCTGTCGGTGCTGCCGTCAGGCTTCAGGCTCACCACAAGCGCCAGGTTGTCATAGGGCGTGTAGATCTTGTCGATAATGTCGTAGTCAAAGGTATCTGCCGCGATGATGCCGCTTTTTGCAAGCCCCTGCTCCAGAAGATCCTGCTGCAGACTTGCGATAAAGCCGCGGAAGATGTTGCCGCCGCCGAAATGGAGCCAGACAGGGTTCTTTGCCGTCTCCTCACACATGGATTTCCAGCAGAAAGCGGGGAGCTTCACCCCCACCTTTTCCCATGCGGCGGTATTTTTCAGACTTTCGTAATTCAGCTTCATGTTCCTGTTCCTTTCCGGACTCAGTTCTTGGCGTCCTTCACGATGGCTTCGTACAGACCGTTGAGATAGCATGCACCCAGAGCACGGTCATACAGACCGTAGCCGGGACGGCCCTGCTCATCCCAGATCATCCGGCCATGGTCGGGACGGATGTAGGTATCGGGGCAGACCTCGTAAACAGCCTTCATGATCTCGTACATATCCAGATCGCCCTCGCTGGAGAGATGTGCGCTCTCCCGGAAGCAGCGGTCGCTGCCAAGGTGCTTCACATTCCGCACATGCATGGAGCCGATGCGGTTCATGGCGCCGAAGTGGCGGATCATGGCAGGGATATCGTTATTCACGTTGCTGCCCAGAGAACCGGTGCACAGGCACAGGGTGTTTGCGGGGCTGTCATGGAGGGCAACGATCTTGTCATAGCCTTCCTGATTGTGGGCAACCCGGGGCAGACCGAAGATGGGCCAGCCGGGATCATCGGGATGG
>JAFQKD010000002.1 GCA_017397075.1 Oscillospiraceae bacterium
CACAGGAAGAGCGGGATCACGCCATTCTGTTCTACACCTATCTGCAGAACCAGAATGCCGCCGTCACGCTGGATGCCATTGCAAAGCCCGATAAGACCTTTACCTGCAACATGGATGTTCTGCAGGCAGGGCTGGAGCATGAGCAGTATGTCACCTCCCTCATCAACAACATCTACGGCGCTGCCTACGATGTGCGGGATTTCCGCACCATGCAGTTCCTTGACTGGTTCGTGAAGGAGCAGGGTGAAGAGGAGACCAACGCACACGATCTCATCTCCAAGCTGGAGCTCTTCGGCTCCGACCCCAAGAGCCTGTATATGCTCAATCAGGAGCTGGCTGCCCGGGTGTACACCGCGCCTTCCCTCGTTCTTTAAGAAGCACAGACCCCGCAGAGCTTCTGCGGGGTCTGAATCTGCAATCTGTAAGGTGAACGTATGAAACTTGTTCTTCTCACCGCCATCGGCGTGGGCGGCGCCACCATGATCGGCTCGGTCATCGGTTTTCTCTTCAAAAAAGCCTCCCACAAATTTTCCGATATCGTGCTGTCCTTCGCCGCCGGGGTCATGCTTGCTGCGGCGGTACTTGGTCTTGTGCTTCCCAGTCTGGAATACGGCGGGAAATTCGGCCTTCTTATTACGATCGCAGGCATTTTTGCAGGGGCTGTGTGCCTGAACTTTATCGACAAGCTGGTGCCCCATCTGCACAAGCTGGCGGGAGCCGATATCGAGACCCACAAAAGCACAAATCTCTCCAAAGTCCTGCTCTTTGTCACCGCCATTGCCATCCATAACCTGCCCGAAGGGATCGCAGCAGGCGTGGGCTTCGGCTCAGGCGACACCTCTCAGGCGCTGATGATCGCAGGGGGCATCGCCCTGCAGAACATCCCCGAAGGCATGGTCATCATCGGCCCCATGCTGGCTGCCGGGGTCTCCCCAAAACGCACCTTCGGTCTTGCCATGCTCACGGGTGTGGTGGAGGTGCTGGGCACCCTCATCGGCTACTTTGCCGTAAGTGTTGCCTCTGCCATTCTTCCCTTCGCCCTTGCCTTTGCGGGCGGCACTATGCTCTATGTCATCAGCGATGAAATGATCCCGGAGACCCATGCCCACGGCAGTGAGCGGGGCGCTACATATTCCCTTCTTGTTGGCTTCTGCGTGATGCTCGTTACCGACGTGCTTCTGGGCTGACTTGGAATTTGTTACATGTCGAACAGTTAACCGCAGCACCTGTAGCAGGTGCTGCGGTCATTTATTTGGGTTAGGCTGAGCAAGCCCCGCCATGCAATATATAATTCATAGGAACAGGGGCGCTTTTCAGTTTTCCTGTTTTTTGCGCCGTCTTCTGCGCTTTTTCTTTTCTCCGGCTGCAGTCTCTTCCTTCTCCCGGGGAAGCTCCACGGTGAAGACACTGCCCTGTCCCGGCTCGCTTTTGGCGCTGACGCTGCCATGATGCAGCTCCACGATCCGGCGCACGATGGCAAGCCCAAGGCCGCTGCCTTCTTTCCGGCGGGAGGTATCCGCCTGATAGAACCGGTCAAAGGCCCGGGCAAGATCCTCCTGATTCATGCCGCAGCCCGTATCCGCCACGGTAACAACGTGCTTATCCGCCGTCTCCGTTAGTCCTATCCGAAGGCTGCCGCCCTTTTCCGTATATTTCACAGCATTGCCGATGAGGTTTATCCAGACCTGTATGAGCAGCTCGCTGTCTCCCCATGCCCAGACCTCCGCAAGATCCACATCCAGCTCCAGTTCCTTTACCGACCATTTGGGTTCCAGCAGCACCACAGCCTCCCGGATCTGTTCATCCAGAGAAAAGCGCTGATGCTTGGGCTTGATCTCCTCGCTGTCCATTCGGGAAAGCCGCAGCATATTGCTGGTCAGGCTTGTGAGCCGTTCTGTCTCGCTGATGATGAGCTCCAGATACTCCCGCCTCTCCTCTTCGGAAAGATCCTCCCCGTCACGCAGAAGCTTGGCGTAGCCGCCGATGATGGAAAGAGGCGTCTTCATTTCATGGGATACTCCGGAAACGAAATCCTTCTTCAGATATTCGTTTGCCCGCAGCTCGCGGACCATGGCGTTGAAATTGGTCTGCAGCTCCGCAAATTCCTCCGCACGGTTGCGGATGCTGACCTCCACATCAAAATTCCCCGCAGCGATCTCCTTTGTGGCATTGTTCAGGGTGCGGATGGGATTTGTGGTACTGCGGCTGATGGCGGCAACGCCCGCCACCACGCACAGAAGAATGGCAAGGATCAGGAGAATGTCCCGCAGGGCAAAGCCGAAGAGCATGACCTGCACCTGATCCTGCACCATGATGATCCCCGCCCGGACAAGATAGGACAGGGTCAGGCTCACAATGCAGGCAACAATAATGAGAATGTAGAGATACAGGGAAAGCCTTGAGCGGATGTGCTTCATTTCCGCACCACCGCCTTATAGCCAAGACCGCGGACGGTGACGATCTCAAATTCCGGGATCGCTTCCAGCTTCTCCCGCACGCGCTTGATGTGGGTATCCACGGTGCGGGGGTCAGACTCGCTGTCGTAGCCCCAGATCTCGTCCATGAGACTCTGTCGGGTAAAGATCCGGTTGGGACTGGAAAGCAGCATATGCAGAAGGCGGAATTCCTTCTGTCTGAGCTCGATAACCAGCTCCCCACGAAACACGGTCATGGAATCGGAATCCAGAACACACTCTCCCAGCCGCAGCTTCCCCGCCTCGGCAATATTGCAGCGGCGAAGCAGTGCTTCCACCCGCATGAGAAGCTCCTCCGTATCCACAGGCTTTACCATATAGTCGTCAATGCCTCGGCGGAACCCCTCCCGCTTGTCCTCCAGCGTCTCCCGCGCGGAGATCATGAGCACAGGCATATTCATCCCCGCCTGACGGATCTCCTCGGTCAGCGCATAGCCGTCCATCACCGGCATCATAATGTCCACCACGAGAAGATGGATGGACGTTTTATCCAGAACATCCAGCGCTTCCTGCCCGTTTGCCGCCTCAAAAACGGCATAACCCGCCCGTGAAAGGTGGATGCGCAGGAGCTTTCGCAGATCGTTATTGTCTTCTACAACAAGAATATTCGCCAAAATAACCCCTCCCGGGCGTTGATATGTCATTATACCACGATTTCCCCTGCATTTCAATTTGATTCCGGTCTGCTGTTGATTTCCGCATCCATAACGGTTATACTCAATTTATTACAGTATGAAAGGGTGTTTTTCATGACGGTGCACCGATACGGCTCCGCGGAATGGAGCTTTGTCTCCGCAAAAAACTATGCCGATCCCTTCCACGATGTAAAGCTTACCATGCATGTTGCCTGTCCCGACGGCAATTCTGTCTCCGTCCCCGGCTTCTGGGCAGGGGAGAACGTGTGGAAAGTCCGCTTTTCCTCTCCCCTTACCGGCGAATTTACCTATGTGACCGAATCCTCCGAGCCTTCTCTCAGCAGGCAGAGCGGCTCCTTTACCGTCACCCCCTACGAGGGCAGTAATCCCCTGTACCTCCACGGTCCCGTTTGCCGTAAGGGGGATGACCTCCATCTCTCCCATGATGACGGCACGCCGTTTTTCTGGCTGGGCGATACATGGTGGATGGGCTTCACCACACGTCTTTCCTTCCCGGAGGAGTTTGCGGAGCTTACCGCAGACCGGGTGAAAAAAGGCTTTAACGTGGTGCAGCTTGTGGCAGGGCTTTACCCCGATATGGAGCCCTTTGACCCCAGAGGCGCAAATGAAGCGGGCTTCCCCTGGACGGAAGACTTTTCCTCCGTATGCCCAGCCTATTTTGATGCCGCGGAAAAGCGCATCTTCCATCTCATCGAAAACGGTATCAGTCCCTTCCTTGTGGGCAGCTGGGGCTTCTTTATGAAGTTCGTGGGCATGAAGGTGCTCAAGGAGCACTGGCAGTACATGATCGCCCGCTGGGCAAGCTGTCCTGTGATCTGGTGCGTTGCCGGGGAAGCCAACATGACCTTCTACGATGACGACTCCCTCTCCATGGAGGAGCATCTGAAGCAGAGCCGCAAAAACTGGAACGAGATGACCGCATTCATCCGGGAAAGCGATCCCTTCCACAGGCTGGTCACCATCCATCCCACCGTCATCGGACATGAGCAGATCGAGGATGAGACCCTTCTGGATGCGGATCTTCTGCAGACGGGACACAGCGGCGTCACCTCCCTTGTTCCCACCCTCAAATGGGTAAAGGAGACCGTTGACCGCAAAAAGCACCCTGTCATCAATGACGAGTGCTGCTATGAAGGCAACTGCGGCACCTCCTACTGCGATATTCAGCGTTATGTGTATCTATCCAATATTTTCCTCGGCTCTGCAGGCTTCACCTACGGGGCAAACGGCCTCTGGCAGGTAAACGGCGTTACCGTGCCCTACGGCGCATCGCCCCACGGAGCCTCCTGGGGAGATACCAGCTGGAAGGACGCCGCCGCCCTTCCGGGCTCCGGACAGATCGGTATGTGCAAAACATGGCTGGAGCAGTACCCCTGGCATCGCATGGAGCGCCACCCCGAATGGGTGGAAAACCCAAACAACGCAGAAACCCTCGACGGCAATTTCTGTATAGGTATACCGGGGGAAGTGCGCCTGTTTTTCGTGCCGCTCTACGGCGGCAGCTTCTGGGGCAGCATCCGGATCTACGGCCTTGAGCAGGATGTATCCTACGAAGCGCTGCGTTTTGATCCCCTTACGGGTACGGAGACACTGCTTGGAGATGTGACCCCGGATGAACAGGGCGCATGGCAGTTTCCGAGAGTTCCCATGTTCCATGACTGGATCATGGCCATTCGTCGGAAATCGGCGTTATGATGAAACTCCACTGAAAGATTCCTGCAAAATTCGCCGTATTTTTATGCATACCCCCTTGAAAAATGAAAGGATTCGGGGTATGATATGCGTAACACTTTTGCTTCGGCAAAAAGCAAATTAGAAGAGAGGTTCCACCATGAAAAAGACTGTTGCACTGCTTCTGGCCATGCTGATGGCTCTGTCCGCTCTGGCAGGCTGCGGCGCTCCCGCTGATGACGCTGCTGACGCTGCTGCCGAAAAGACCGATACCAACACCGTGGCTGTGGGCGCCGTTGTGATCGCCCGCGACGACATCCCCACCGACGATATCTATGCTCTGGTTTCCGCCATCTACGAGAATGTGGATGCCATCACCGAGCAGCATGCCAAGGGCGCTGAGCTGGATGTGGAGTTTGCTTCCTCCATCACTTCCGTGCCTTATCATCCCGGCGCTGCAAAGTACTATGAAGAGAAGGGCATCACCGTTGCTTCCGTTAAGGAAGGCGCAGGCGAAGGCGAATCCGTTGCGCTGAACTTCGGCACCGGCGGCGAATCCGGCACCTACTACGCTTTCGGCGGCGTTCTCTCCTCCTATGTCTCCGCCAACACCGACCTGTCCATGACTGCTGTCGTCTCCGGCGGCTCTCAGGCCAACATTGAAGACCTTCTGAGCGGCAACGTCCAGATCGCCTTCGCTCAGTCCGACGTTATGAGCTATGCCTACAACGGCGAGCGTCTCTTCGAAGAGGCTCTGACCGGCTTCTCCGTGGTTGCTGCCCTTTACATGGAGCAGGTTCAGATCGTTTCCACCGATCCTTCCATCAAGTCCGTTGCTGATCTGGCCGGCAAGTCCGTCTCCATCGGCGCTATCGGCTCCGGCGTTTACTTCAACGCCATTGACGTTCTCGGCGCTTACGGTCTCACCGAAGAGGACATCAAGCCCGTGTACCAGAGCTTCGGCGACAGCGCTGACAGCCTGAAGGACGGCAAGATCGATGCCGCATTCATCGTGGCCGGCGCTCCCACCACCGCGATCGTGGATCTGGCTGCCGCAAACGATGTGTATCTTGTAGGTCTCGGCGATGCAGAGATCACCGCTCTGCTGGAATCCTCCCCCTACTACAGCTCCTACGTTATCCCCGCTGATATGTACTGATCCTTTCGGGGTGCTTCACCCCGATAAAGCAGGGGCTGCCGCGTGATAAGCGCAGCAGCCCCTGCCATTTTCCCGTTCATGCCCTTTCGCACCGGAGGCTCTGCTCCCCGGCTGTCCATCTGAATGGAGGTTCCTTATGTCCAAAGATATGCACGCTCCCGAGCCTGTCGTTGAGGAAGTCAGTCAGGCCGAAGTGGATGAGGTCATGCGGAAATATGACCGCGAATCCGCAACCAGAATCTGGCAGGGTGTTCCCAGGATCGTTGTCGGCTGCATCATGGCAGCCTTTTCCCTGTTCTGCATCTGGTCCACTCTCTTCAGCACCGCTGACCTTCCCATCCGTCTTTCCGCATTTCTCGGCTTTGTGGTCATCATGGGTTACCTGACCTATCCCGCAAACAAGAAAAAGGTAAAGCCCAACAGCCTTCCATGGTATGACGTCGTCATCATGGTGCTGGGTGCCGCAGCCTTCTTCTATTATTGCCTCAATTACATGGCTCTTGTCCGCGTCATCACCAGTGCCGCAAAGATGACCCCGTTTTTCACCATCGTAGGCATCGTCGGCATCCTCAGCCTTGCCGAGCTTTGCCGCCGCTGCGTAGGCATCCCCATCCTTGTGGTGGTGGGCGCACTTCTGGTTTATACCTTTGCCAGCGGTCAGAACCTTGCCCGCGTGATCTATACTCTGTTCTACGGCACTTCCGGCGTTATGGCCACCCCTGTTCAGGTCTGCGCCAAGTTCATCGCCGTATTCATTGTGTTCGGTGCTTTCCTTGAACGCACCGGCGTTGCAAGCTTCTTTATCGACTTTGCCAATTCCATCGCCGGCTCTTCCTCCGGCGGTCCCGCCAAGGCTGCCGTTGTGGCAAGCGCCCTTGAGGGAATGGTCTCCGGCTCCTCCGTGGGCAACACCGTCGGTTCCGGTTCCATCACCATCCCCATGATGAAGCGCCTTGGCTATAAGCCCGAGTTTGCTGCCGCTGTTGAGGCTGCCGCCTCCACCGGCGGTCAGATCATGCCCCCCATTATGGGCGCTGCTGCCTTCCTTATGGCAGAGTACGTGGGCGTCCCCTACGGACAGATCGCCCTTTGGGCAATTCTTCCCGCAATTCTGTACTTCCTGGGCATCTTCATTGCCGTCCATCTGGAAGCCAAGAAGCTTGGTCTTAAGGGGCTCACCCGGGATCAGCTGCCCAAAATGAAGTACCTCTTCAAGGATCTGTACCTGATTTTGCCCCTTGTGATCCTTGTCTGGATGGTCTCCTCCAACATCCGTTCCCTGCAGTTCTCCGCTTCCATCTGCATGATCTTTGCCATTCTGGTAAGCATTCCCAATGCGATCCTGCGGAATCTGAAGGATCAGAACGGCGAAAAGCAGACCGGCGGCAAAGCCGCAGCCGGCGTTCTGAAGGATACCGGCCTTCTCATCTTCCACTCTCTGGAAGCCGGCGGACGGGGCTGCATCACCGTCATCTCCGCCTGCGCCATGGCCGGCATCATCGCAGGCTGCATCACCGTTACCGGTCTTGCATCCAAGCTGGTCAGCAGCGTTATCGCCGTCAGCAGCGCCATCCCCTATCCCTTCCTCGGCACCATTATCGCCCTTGCACTGACCATGCTCTGCTGCATCGTTCTTGGCATGGGTGTCCCCACCACTGCAAACTATTGCATCATGGCTTCCACCTGCGCCCCCATCCTCATTCAGCTGGGCATTGACAAGGTGGCTGCTCACTTCTTCGTGTTCTACTTCGGCATCGTGGCAGATATCACGCCTCCTGTGGCTCTTGCCGCTTACGCAGGCGCCGCCATCGCCAAGTCCGATCCCATGAAGACGGGAATCAACGCCACAAAGCTTGCTATCGGCGCGTTCATCGTCCCCTACATTTTTGCACTGGATCCCTCTCTTATTCTGATGAACGAAGGTATTCTCGCCGCCATCGGCGTCATCTTCACCTCCATTCTCGGCATGTTCAGCGTGGCTCTCGCACTGAACGGCTTCCTGCGGAAGAAGGTCCCCGTACTTCTGCGGATCGCTGCACTGATCGCAGGTCTCACGCTGCTCTACCCCGGCACGGTCACCGATATCATCGGCCTTGTGCTTCTGGTGGGCGTGATTCTCTACCAGCTTCTCACCTCCAAAAAGGAAACTCCTGCTGCTGCATAAATCAAACAAAAAGAAGCAAAAACAGATTGCTGTTTTTGCTTCTTTTTTCACTGCCTATTGAAAATGCTGATCTTGCATGATATACTGTTGAAAATCGTTTTGAGAGGAGCTTCCCCATGACACTCAGCAAGGAGACGCTTGAACTTCTGGAGGACATCGAGCGCCGCATCGATCCCGATACGGAAGAGGATTATCAGAACCGGTGGAAGGACTTCCTTGGCGGGCGCTTCCCCGGGGAGATCTTCAGCCCCCTGCGGAATAAGACCTCCTCTCCCGGTCTCCCCGTCCCCCACATGAACATCAACGACGCCATCGCCGATCCTGACAAAATGCTGTACGGCCAGCTTGAGAGCGTTTCCGCCGCACTTTCCGGAAATGCCGTCATGAACGTCCGTGCCAACTACGGCACCGGCATCATGACCTCTCTTTTTGGGGCGGAAATTTTCCACATGGCACGGGAGAATGACACCCTTCCCACCACCCGCTCTCTGGACGACACCGATAAGATCCGGGAGATCCTCGATGCGGGAATGCCGGCGCTGACGAGCGGCTTTGGCAGACAGGTATTCGATTTCGGCGAGCTGTGGGCAGAAACCGTGAAAGCCTACCCCAAGATCCGCAAATATGTGCGGATGTTCCATCCCGACCTGCAGGGACCGCTGGATGTGGCGGAGCTGCTCTGGGGTGGGGAAATGTTCTATTCCATGTATGATGAGCCGGAACTTGTTCACAACCTTCTGCGGCTCATCACCGATACCTATACTGCGTTTATCGATAAATGGTTCGAAATGTATCCCCCCGATGCAGAAATGAACTGCCACTGGGGCGCCTTCATCCATCGCGGTGCTCTTGTCATTCGGGATGACAGCGCCATGAACCTCTCTCCGGACTTCTACCGGGAGTTTGCCGCTCCCTATGACGGAGAGCTGCTGGGAAAATACGGCGGCATCGTCCACTTCTGCGGCCGGGGCGACCATTACATGGAGACCCTCACGAGCCTTCCCGGGCTTTACGGCATAAATATGTCCCAGCCGGAATACAACGACATGGAAACCATCTACCGCCTCACCGTTGACCGGGGCATCCCCATCCTTGCCTTCAACCGTGACCGGGCGGAAAAGGATGTGTTCCGTAAGGGCGGTTTCCGGCATCTGCTCAGCATATAACTGCAGCAAATCCCCGAATCTTTTGATTCGGGGATTTCTCTGCTTACTTCACGTTTTCCTTTGCGGCGGCACCGGCAAGTGCGCGGTTCTTCTCCGCTTCAAGGGCCATTTCCTCAACGGTCTTGACCTTCAGGCGGGCAGCGCCCTCGTAGCCCTCCTTTGTGGGAAGCAGGGGACCTTCCGCAAGATTCTTTTTTGCAGCCTCGATGGCCTCGGTGTACTGGGGCAGCCACTGGGCCTGGGCCACCAGCATCTCGTCCACCATCTGCCAGATCTCGGGAGGATTGCACACAGCACCGGTAAGGGGATCCATCATGCAGGCCTGCTTCAGGAGAGACACATCGCCGTGCACGGCAGCCTCAACGGCAAGCTTCTGCACCCACACGCTCTGGCTGCAGACCGCGGCGCAGCCAAGGGGCAGGTCGCCCACCTTGGGGATGCTGACGCCGTTGCCGTCCACGTAGCAGGGAACTTCCACAACGCACTCATCGGGGAGATTGGTGATGGTGCCGTTATTCATCACGTTGAAGTGGCCGCGGTAGGGTCTTCCGGTCTCAATGGACTCGATGATGTAAGAGCCGTGCTCCATGCCGCGCTTTTCGGGAGTGTACTCCCTTGCGGGCTCCTTCATCCAGTTTGGGAAGTCGGTCTCAAACCAGGTGCGTCCCTCGGTGCAGACACGGAGGTAGCCGCCGGTTTCGCCGTTGATCCAGCTGGAGGGCAGGTCGATCCAGTTGAGCAGATCGTCCGGGCGCTTGCGGTACCAGCTGACATACTCAGAAAGGTGTCCGTTGGACTCGGTGGAGTAGTAGCCGAAGCGCTTGAGCATATCGATGCGGACCTTTTCGGTGCGGCACAGCTCTTCATCGGCAAGGTACGCGTCAAGGATCTTGTCCTTCAGCTCTTCACCCTTGTGCTTCACGGAGATGTACCAGGTCTGATGGTTGAGACCCGCGCAGATCACGTCCAGATCCTTCCGGCCTTCAAAGCCAAGAGCCTTTGCGATCTGGTCTTCACCGTGCATTTCGCCGTGGCAGAGACCAAGGGTGAACACGCCGCCGTACTTGTTTGCCGCCCAGGTTGCCATGGCATTGGGGTTGGAGTAGTTCAGCATGATGGCGCCGGGTGCGGCAACCTCGCGGATATCCTTGCAGAAGTCCAGCATGGCAGCCACAACGCGCTGACCGTACATGATGCCGCCGGTGCACAGCGTATCTCCCACGCACTGGTCAACACCGTACTTCAGGGGGATCTCGATATCGGTCTTGAAGGCCTCCAGCCCGCCGATACGCACGCAGTTGATGACGTAGTTTGCGCCCTTCAGCGCTTCTCTCCGGTCAAGGGTGGACTCGATCTTGATGTCCAGACCGTTTGCGTCGATATCGCGTTGGCAAAGTCTGGTGACCATATCCAGATTGTCGGGGTTGATGTCGGTAAAGGCGATCCTGCTGTCCCGGAATTCCGGCACGGTGAGAATGTCAGAGAGGAGACCCCGGGTGAAGCCGAGACTTCCCGCACCAATGAATGTAACTTTGATCGACATGGCTGATTCCTCCGTTCAGGTAATTTTTGTTGATTTTCCGAAATACCTGTATTATAGTATAATCTAATTATATGCCAAGACACTGTCTTCCCGCAACAGTAAGAATTCTGCGAAATGGGTGATTTTTTGATCTTTGATCTGCTTGGAAACTACGGCTTCCATTTTTATGCCGACTTTCCCCGTCCCACCACGACCTTCACCGTAGGGGTGGAAAAGCGCAGCAGCGCCGATTACTATCTGGATAACCGCACCCGTACCCCTGCGTTTCTGTTTCAGTATACCCTCAGCGGCACAGGCACCGTCATCCTGAACGGAAAGCGGCACACCGTATCCCGGGGACAGGCTTTTTTCCTTCGTTTCCCCGAAGATACGGTCTACTGCTTTGATGAGGCGGAAAATGAAGCGCCCTGGCATTTCATCTGGATTCTCTATTCGGATAAAACTTACGAAAGCTATTACGCCGCCATTACCCAGCGTTCGGGAAACATTCTTGAGCTTGCAGAGAACAGCCGAAGCATCACTGCCCTTGCGGAGCTTTACCGTGCCGCCCGGGAGGATCACATCCGCA
>JAFQKD010000003.1 GCA_017397075.1 Oscillospiraceae bacterium
GGGGCAAAACGCTGGCTGAATCTTGGGTTTACCACCTTTCAGCCTTCGGAGATCACAAAAATCGCCCTTGTGATGACCTTTGCGGTGATGATCTGCAAATATCGGGGAAGAATGAAGACCTTCCGCTACGGTGTTGTGCCCTTCGCGGCAGTTGTGGTTCTGGTGGTGGGACTTCTGGTTCTGGAACCCCATTTTTCCGCGTCTATCATTATGATCCTTATTGCACTCATGATGATGTTCATGGGCGGCACAAAGCCTGTGTACTTTATCGTTCCCGCCATGATTGTCGGTCTGGGGGCGTTTCTTGCGTATAGATACGTGGACTATGTGGCTGTGCGTGTGGATACATGGCTGGATCCCTTCTCCTATCCGCAGGAAGGAGGCTGGCAGACCATCCAGTCTCTCTATGCCATCGGTTCCGGAGGACTTCTGGGACTTGGTCTTGGGCAAAGCCGGCAAAAATTTCTCTGGCTTCCCGAGGAGCATAACGACTTTATCTTTGCCGTTGTCTGTGAAGAGCTCGGGTTTATCGGCGCGGCGCTGATCCTTGTACTCTTTGCCATGCTTATCGTACGGGGATTCTGGATCGCCGTTCATGCACGGGACAGATATTCCGCTCTTGTGGCAGCGGGGATCACGGGGCTGCTTGCCATTCAGGTGATCCTGAATATTGCGGTGGTGACAAATCTCCTGCCGTGTACCGGTATATCTCTGCCGTTTTTCAGTTACGGCGGCACAGCGCTTCTTATTCAGCTTGGAGAGATCGGTGTTGTGCTTTCGGTGTCCAGAGATATCCCGGCAGCTCCTTCGGCCATGGCGCCGGGGGAGAAAGAAGATGTGACCGGGGAACCGGAAGAAGGGAGCGAATCATAAATGAGGATCCTGTTTGCCTGCGGAGGTACCGGCGGGCACATCAATCCCGCTCTTGCCATTGCGGGTAAGTTTAAGGAAATTCTGCCCGAATCGGAGTTTCTCTTTATCGGTGCGGGACGCACCATGGAAAAGGAACTGATCCCCGCGGCGGGATATAAACTTGAGAATCTGGAAGTTACCGGTTTTTCCCGGAGCATCAGCTTCGGCGGTATCCGGGATAATGTGAAAATGGTGAAAAAGCTGATCGCAGCCGGGAAAGATATGCGGAGGATCCTTGACCGCTTTCAGCCGGATCTTGTCGTTGGGACGGGAGGCTATGTCTGTTATCCCGTGCTGAAGGCTGCTGCGAAGCGGAAGATCCCAACAGCGCTTCACGAGTCCAATGCAGTGCCCGGGCTTACCACGAAAATGCTGGAAAAATATGCCGATATGATTATGGTGGCCTTTCCCGGCGCTGTGGAGCATTATTCCGATAAGTCCAAGGTCTTTGTGGTAGGAACACCTGTGCGTCCTGATTTTCTCGGAGTTTCCCGCAGGGAAGCGAAAGCCGCTCTCGGCTGCGGAGATAAGCCTGTGGTGGTCTCTGTGTGGGGGTCTCTCGGTGCATCGAAAATGAATGCCTATATGGCGGATTTTATTGCCGAAAACGCAAAAAGCGGTGCGTTTTATCACATTCATGCAACAGGCGGCGGAGAAGAAGGATACAATACCATGCGCAGCGCACTGAAGGAGCGCGGGATCGATACCCTTCCGGCTCATGTGGATCTGCGTCCGTATATCCACGATATGGGCACGGTGATGAATGCGGCGGATCTTGTTTTGTGCCGTGCAGGAGCTTCTACCATCGCGGAGCTCACCGCTTTGGGAAAACCCTCCGTTCTTGTGCCGTCACCCAATGTAACAAACAACCATCAGGAGAAAAATGCCAGAGAGGTGGAAAAAGCAGGCGGTGCCGCGGTGCTTCTTGAGGCGGAATGTACGGGAGATGTGCTCTACAGCAAGGTAAAGGCGCTGACGGAGGATCCGCTGAAGCTGGATGCTATGTCTAAAGGTGCGGCATCGCTGGGGACGCCGAACTGTGTTGCGGATATTGCAGATCTTCTTTTGGGTATCAGCGGCTTAATTTCCGGTTAACCCTTCCAAAATCCGGCGCATAGGATGACCTGTCATGAACTATCATAACGGGGGAAGACTATGGCCAGTTTGATCATCAACGGAGGACGGCGTCTTTGCGGTGCTGTGGATGTTCAGGGCGCAAAGAACAGCGCACTGCCCATTATGGCAGCCTCGCTTCTGGTTCGGGGAGAGACTGTTTTGCAGAACTGTCCCGATATCAGCGATGTGGATGCCGCCATGCGGATCCTTCGCCATCTTGGATGCACGGCGGAACGAATCGGAAGCACTCTGTATCTGGATACGGGGCAAATGACAGGCTGCCGCATTCCGGACGGACTTATGCGGGAAATGCGGTCGTCCGTTGTGTTTCTTGGTGCGATCCTTGCGAGAACGGGAGAAGCGGTTTTGTCCCTCCCCGGCGGATGCGAGCTTGGACCGAGACCTATTGACCTGCATCTTTCCGCACTTCGCGCATTGGGCATGGAGATCGCGGAAAGCGGCGGCAGCATCGTCTGCAAGGCTCGGGAGCCGAGAGGCTGCAGGATCGATCTTGCCATCCCCAGCGTCGGCGCTACGGAAAACAGTATGCTTGCGGCCTTTTCCTGTGTTGGAGAAACGGTCATCACAAATGCGGCGAGAGAACCGGAGATCTGCGATCTTGCACGGTATCTCCGTGCGGCAGGTGCTGAGATCTGCGGGGAAGGGACCTCGGTGATCACCGTGCGCCGGGGGAGACCTTCGGGGCGTGTGCTTCATACGGTGATCCCGGACAGAATTGCCGCAGCTACATATCTTTCTGCCGTGGCATCGGCAGGCGGTGCAGGAGAGATACGGAACATCTGCCCGGAACATATCCGCCCTGTTACCGATGCGCTTGAACGCATGGGGTGCAGGATCCGGAAAGAACCCACAGCCGTGAGCATTCTTGCGGAAGGAAGGCTCTGCTCTGCGGGAACGGTTACAACAGCGCCCTATCCCGGTTTTCCCACGGATGCTCAGCCGCCTCTTATGGCTGCCTGCATCAAATGCTGCGGGATGACGGTGTTTGTGGAGACCATGTTTGAAAACAGATTCCGTCATGCAGGGGAGCTTCGGCGCATGGGAGCGGATATCCGAAAAGAAGGGCGTGTGGCCATCGTGACAGGTGTTCCCATGCTTCATGGCGCACCTGTGGAGGCATCCGATCTCAGAGGCGGAGCGGCTCTTGCTGTTGCGGCTTTGGGTGCGGAAGGCAAAAGCGAGATCACGGGATTGCAGCATGTGCTGCGGGGGTATGAGGATATAGCTTCCGATTTGCGGAAGCTTGGTGCAGAAATATACGAACGATAAGAGGTAAGCTATGCCGCAACGGGGATACAGAAGTGTAAAACGGAAAAAGCGTCGCAGGAGCAGAACCGTCGGTACGGCGATTTTGCTCTTTGCGGTGTTTCTGCTCATCGGGAGCATTGTGTTTTTTCGGGTGAGAAATATCGAAGTTCACGGCGCTGCAGAGTACAGCAGCGGGGAAATTACCGAAGCCAGCGGCGTAAAGCAAGGGGAGAATCTCCTTTTTACCAGAGGTTCTGCGGTAAGCGACAGACTTTTTGATGCGCTGCCGTATCTGGAATCGGTGCGGGTGACAAAAAAGCTTCCCGGCACCATCGTCATCACCGTAACGGAACGTCGTCCCGTGGCGTGTATCTTTACGGGGGGCTCATGGTGGCTGATCGATTCCTCCTGCAAGGTGTTGGAGCAGACAAATTCCGGCGGCATCCAGGACTGCATCGTGATCGAAGGACTTGCGGTGGAGCGTCCGGAGATCGGAGAAGTTCTGACTGCGGGAGCGGGGGATACGATCACCGGCGATGCTCTGGGAGAAGTGCTCACCGCCCTCACGGAATGGGGCTTTGACGACAAGATCACAAATCTGCAGGCCGGGAGCCTGAGCGCAATTTCCTTCGTGTATGACGGGAGGATCCGCGTGGATCTCGGTACCTATATCGATGCGGAGCGGAAGCTTGGGCTTATGAACGGCATCGTTTCCGACCTTGAAGCGGGGGTCAGCGGTGCGCTTGATCTTTCCCGAGGGGACGAGGGACGGTTCGTTCCGGATTAACAGAATGTAAAAATTCAAAAAAAGTGCCGCAGGCTCTTGACCTGTGGAGAAATCAGGAATAAAATAGTACTAACTATTAAAATATGCAGAGAAACGGCGCGAAAACCGACCAGACTTCGCAGCCGCAGAATGTTACAGGAGGATTCAATATGTCGTATGCAGTTGAAACCGGTCCCGATAATGTCGTAACCATCAAGGTTATCGGTGTTGGCGGTGCGGGAAACAATGTTGTCAACCGTATGGTCAAGGCAGGCACACAGGGTGTGGAGTTTATCTCCGTGAACACCGATAAGCCCGCTCTTGCCATTTCCGATGCGGATACCAAGATCCAGATCGGTGAGAAGCTGACTCACGGTCAGGGCGCAGGCTCCAACCCCGAGGTTGGCAAAAAGGCTGCCGAAGAGAGCCGCAACAGCATTGCAAAGGCTCTTGAGAATGCAGATATGGTGTTTCTTGCTGCCGGTATGGGCGGCGGCACCGGTACCGGTGCTTCTCCCGTGGTTGCTGATGTAGCCCGTGAAAACGGGATCCTCACTGTCGGCGTTGTCACCAAGCCCTTTGGCTTTGAAGGCAAGCGCCGCATGGCAGTTGCCGAAGAGGGTATCCGCAATCTTCTGGACAAGGTCGACTCCCTCCTCATTATCCCCAACGACCGTCTGAAGCATGCGACAGATCAGAAGCTGACCTTTGCAAACGCCTTCGAGATCGCTGATGATGTGCTCCTGCAGGCTGTTACCAGCATTGCCGATCTCATCAAGAACACCGGTTTCATTAACCTGGACTTTGCTGACGTCACCTCCATCATGAAGGACGCCGGTTTCGCTCACATGGGCGTGGGTCATGCAGCCGGCAAGGGCAAGGCAGAGGATGCCGCCCGCGCTGCAGTTTCCAGCCCCCTCATGGAGACCTCCATCAACGGCGCACGCGGTGTTCTCGTGAACATCACCGGTTCTGCCGATATGGGTCTGGACGATGTGGAAGCCGCTGCAAGCCTCGTGCAGGCAGCCGCTCATCCCGATGCCAACATCATCTTCGGCGCTACCTTCGATGAGACCATGGATGACGAGATCTGCGTTACCGTTATCGCCACCCGCTTTGACGAAGCTCCCGCAAAGCCTGCTGAGGAAGCTCCCCGCGGTTTCTATACCGCTGCGAAGGCTGCCCCCGCTGCAGCTCCCGCACCTGCAGCTGCTCCTGTGGAAGAGGCTGCCGCAGCTCCCGCGGCTCCTGCACAGCCTGCACAGGAAGAGGAAGATCCCTTTGATAAGATCTTCCAGATCTTCAGCCAGAAGTAAAATCCGAATGAAATATGCGCCGCAATCCGTGCGGCGCATATTTTTTGCGTAAAAGTCCGGAAAAACATAAAAACTATTTGCAATTATGAAATTGCTCTGTTATACTGATAGGCGTGCTTTTATGCGCTTAAATTACAGGGCATTCAATTCAGGGAGGATAAATAAAGTGAACGTTAACAGTGTTGAGAAAAAGGAAAAGAGCACGGCAGAAATTACCGTCGCCATCACTGCCGAAGAGTTTGAAGCTGCTGTCAACAAGGCCTATATGAGAGCCCGCGGCAGCATCGCTATCCCCGGCTTCCGCAAGGGCAAGGCTCCCCGGAAGGTCATCGAGGGCATGTACGGCGCCAACGTGTTTTATGAAGATGCACTGGATGTGGTCTCTCCCGAGGCTCTTCAGTTTGCTGTGGACAGCGAGAAGCTTGAGCTTGTGGGTCGTCCCGCCATCATGGACTTCAACATGGCTGAGGACAAGTCCGTCACCGTGAAGTACCTTGTTTCCCTGTACCCCGTGGTCACTATGGGCGAGTACAAGGGCGTTTCCGCTGAGAAGCCCGCTGCCGAAGTTACCGAAGACGATGTGAACGCTGATGTGGAAGCTGCACGCAAGCGCAATGCCCGCATCCAGACCGCCGAGCGCGCCGCTGCTATGGGCGACACCGCCAACATCGATTACGAAGGCTTCCTGGACGGCGTTCCCTTCCAGGGCGGCAAGGACGAAAAGTATGACCTGAATCTTGGCTCCCATCAGTTCGTGCCCGGCTTTGAGGAGCAGGTCGTCGGCATGTCTGCCGGCGAGGAGAAGGATATCGACATCACCTTCCCCGAGAACTACACTCCCGAGCTTGCCGGCAAGGCTGTTGTGTTCCACGTGAAGTGCAACGAGGTCAAGGAGAACATCCTGCCTGAGCTGGACGACGAATTCGCAAAGGACGTTTCCGAGTTTGACACTCTGGACGCTTACAAGGCCAGCATCCGTGAGCGCCTTGAGAAGCAGAAGGCCGAATCTGCAGAGCGCACCTTCAAGGCTGCTGTTATGGACAAGGTTCTGGACGGCATGACCTGCGATGTGCCCGATGCTATGGTCGAGGCAAGAGTGGACAGCACCATTGAGCAGTACCGCTTCAACATGCAGCAGCAGGGTGTTACCCTTGAGCAGTACATGAGCATGATGGGCTCCACTGTGGAAGATTTCAAGAAGAGCATGGCTCCCTCTGCCCTGAAGAACATCCGCACCGGTCTCGCTCTTGAGAAGATCGCGGAGCTGGAAGGCATTGAGGCCACTGACGAAGACATCGATGCGGAGTACAAGGCTACCGCAGAGCGTTACGGCGTTGACGAAGAGCTGGCACGCAAGTCCATCTCCAAGGAGGACATCTCTGCCCAGATCCGTTCCCGTAAGGCTGAAGAGCTGGTGTTCGCCGAGGCGAAAGTTGAGGAGAAGGCTGAGGCCTGATTTATCCCCCTTTTTGGTTTAAACCCGCCGCCGGCAGGATACCATGAACAGAGGTATTCGCATAGGAGGTAATTTCACATGAGTTTGGTACCGTATGTAGTTGAGCAGACATCCCGGGGCGAGAGGTCTTATGATATTTTTTCCAGACTTCTCAATGACCGCATCATTTTTCTGGGTGAAGAAGTAAATGATACCACCGCATCTCTTGTGGTGGCGCAGCTTCTCTATCTGGAAGCACAGGATCCCGATAAGGACATCCAGTTCTATATCAACAGCCCCGGCGGCTCCGTTTCTGCGGGTCTCGCTATTTATGACACGATGCAGTATATCAAGGCTGACGTGTCCACCATCTGCGTGGGCATGGCTGCCAGCATGGGGGCGCTCCTGCTCTCTTCCGGTACGCCCGGAAAGCGTATTGCGCTGCCCAACGCGGAGATCATGATCCACCAGCCTTCCGGCGGTTTTCAGGGTCAGGCAACCGATATCCGCATTCATGCAGAGCATGTACTGCGTCTGAAGGACAATCTGAATCAGATCCTGGCGAACAACACCGGTAAGCCCATCGATGTTGTCCGGGAAGCCTGTGAGCGTGACAATTTTATGTCCGCCGAAGAGGCCAAGGCATTCGGTCTCATCGATAAGGTGATCTACAAGCGGTAACCGCAGAAGGACGGTGCAATCATGCCCAAGGATGAAAATCGCAGCGTCCGCTGCAGTTTCTGCGGCAAACGGCAGGATCAGGTCGAACGGCTGATCGCCGGTCAGGGCGCCTATATCTGCAACGAGTGTGTGGAGCTTTGCATCAGCATCCTCGGTGACGATTACACGCCCATGGAAGAACCGGAACTGGAGAGGACTCATCCTCTTGCCGACCGTCTTCCCAAGCCTGCGGAAATGAAGGCGGCGCTGGATCAGTATATCGTGGGGCAGGACAAGACGAAGATCGCCCTGTCTGTTGCGGTATACAATCACTATAAGCGAATTTTCCGGTCTGTGAATGACGATACGGAGCTGGCAAAGTCCAATGTGCTTCTCATCGGACCCACAGGAAGCGGAAAGACTCTTTTTGCACAGACTCTTGCAAAGATGCTGCAGGTGCCCTTTGCCATTGCCGATGCCACAACGCTGACAGAGGCAGGCTATGTGGGCGATGACGTAGAGAACATTCTCCTTCGTCTTCTGCAGGCAGCGGATTTTGATGTGGAATATGCCCAGAGAGGGATTATCTACATTGATGAGCTGGACAAAATTGCGAGAAAAAGCGAAAACACGTCCATTACCCGGGATGTTTCCGGTGAGGGCGTTCAGCAGGCACTGCTGAAGATCCTTGAAGGGACTGTGGCTAACGTGCCTCCTCAGGGAGGACGCAAGCACCCCCATCAGGAGTTTATCCAGCTTGACACCAGCAATATCCTCTTTATCTGCGGCGGCGCTTTCGATGGCATCGACAAGATCATCGAGCATCGTCTGGATAAGAGCAGCATGGGTTTTGGCGCAGAGCTTCAGAGTAAAAAGGACCGCGACGTGGGCGAGATCATGCAGCACGTTCAGTCCCATGACCTTTTGAAGTTCGGCATCATTCCCGAGCTTATCGGCCGTCTGCCGGTCATTACACCGCTGAGATCTCTCAGCCGGGATGATCTGGTGAAGATCCTTACCGAGCCGAAAAACGCCCTGACCAAGCAGTATAAGGCTCTTATGGCCCTTGACCATGTGGAACTTGAGTTTGAACAGGGTGCCCTTGAGGCAGCGGCAGAGAAAGCCATCGAAATGCAGATCGGCGCCCGCGGACTTCGTTCCGTGCTGGAAAACGTGATGACGGTGATCATGTATCAGGTGCCTTCCGAAGAGCGTATCGAGAAGGTAGTCATCACCCGCGAGTGTGTCGCGGAAGGTGCGCAGCCAAAGATCCTGTACCGGCAGAGACCGATTCCGGATCCTGTGACTGAGAGCGCTTAAATTTACCTGACTGGAGCCGCACTTTCTGTGCGGCTCCATGTGTCAAAAGGAGCAAATACAATGGCAGATATGTTTGAAAGGAACGAAATTCAGGAAGAACAGGAGCAGCAGGTCTCCGGTTTCCTGATGCAGCTTCCGTTTATGGCGCTCAGAGGGTTGAGCGTTTTCCCGGACATGATCATCTCCTTTGATGTGGAGAGACCCAAATCCATGGCTGGGATCACGGCAGCCTCCGAGGGAGAGCGTCTCATTTTCCTTGCCGCCCAGAAGGATATCACCGAGGACAGCCCCGAGCTTGATGGGCTTTACCGTGTGGGTACCGTCTGCGTTATGCGGCAGTTTATCCGCACGCAGAATGGGATGCGGGTCATGATGGAAGGCAAATACCGTGCCAGACTTTGCGCCATCAAGGACCGGGGAGCCGGTCAGATCGCTGAGATCCAGCCGCTGCCTGCTCCGGAAACAAAGATGAATGTTGAGATCGAGGCACTGCTGCGGCAGGTTATCGGTCTTTATGAGGAGCATCTCTCCGCCACCGGCAACAATGCCCCGGAGACGATATTGACACTTGCCCTGCGGAACGATCCCAGCTATGTGGCAGATTATGTTGCGCAGAATATGCATATCCGTCATGATGAAAAGCAGCTTGTTCTGGAAACACTGGATCCCGTTCATCGTCTGGAGACTGTGGCGGAGATCCTTGCCCGTGAGAACGAAGTGCTTTCTATCGAGCGGGACATTAACGAGAAGCTCCGCGAGCATCTTGGACAGATGCAGAGGGACAATATTCTGCGGGAGCAGATGCGCGTGATCCAGAGTGAGCTTGGCGAGGACGGGGACGAGGATATCGTTGGTTACCGTGAAGCCATTACGGCGCTTGGACTTTCCGAAGAAATTGAAAAGAAGCTTCTCAAGGAAGTAGATCGCCTTTCCAAGCAGCCCTTCGGTGCTGCGGAAAGCGCTGTTCTGCGCTCTTATCTGGATGTGTGCCTGGAACTGCCCTGGCATAAGGCCACGAAGGAGCGGCTGAACGTAAAAGCAGCCCGAAAGATTCTGGATGAAGATCACTTCGGTCTGGAAAAGGTGAAGGAGCGTATCTGTGAGTTTCTCGCTGTACGGCAGCTGAAGCCGGATATTGGCGGCTCCATTCTCTGCCTTGTGGGACCTCCGGGAACAGGTAAGACCTCCATTGCCATGAGCATTGCCCGTGCACTGAACCGTAAGCTTGCCCGGATGAGCCTTGGCGGTGTTCATGACGAGGCGGAGATCCGCGGTCACCGTAAGACTTACATCGGTGCCATGCCGGGACGGATCATTGCCGCCATGCAGCAGGCGGGAACAAAGAACCCCCTTCTGCTGCTGGACGAGATCGATAAGCTTGGCTCCGACTATCGGGGTGATCCTTCCTCTGCGCTTCTTGAGGCGCTGGATCCCGAACAGAACACCACTTTCCGGGACCACTATCTGGAAGTGCCCTTCGATCTTTCTCAGGTGCTGTTCATCACCACCGCAAACAGCATGGATACGATCCCGAGACCTCTTCTGGACAGAATGGAGGTCATTGAGCTTTCCAGCTATACCGATGAGGAAAAGGTGCATATCGTAAAGGATCATCTGCTTCCCAAGCAGCGGAAAAAGCACGGCATCACCACCCGCCAGCTGAAGGTGGGGGACGATGTTCTGCGGGACATCATCGCGGGATATACCCGTGAGTCCGGTGTCCGTCAGCTGGAGCGGCAGATCGCCGCACTTTGCCGCAAGACGGCGGTAAGGCTTGCCGAAGGAAGCGTGAAGAGCGTAAAGGTCACAAGCTCCATGCTGGAGGATATGCTTGGCGTGCGCCGTTATCATCCCGAGATCCTCGGAAAGCGGGATGAGGTCGGTCTCGTCAAGGGCCTTGCATGGACAGCCGCGGGCGGCGAGATCCTTGAAGCTGAGGCTGTGGTGCTGGAAGGCAGCGGAAAGATCGTGCTTACGGGCAACCTTGGTGATGTGATGAAGGAATCCGCTCAGGCGGCGCTTACTTACATCCGCAGCCGTGCGGAAGCCCTGGGCATTGATAAGGAGTTTTACAAGACCAAGGATATCCATGTCCATTTCCCGGAAGGTGCTGTTCCCAAGGACGGTCCTTCTGCAGGGATTACCATAGCCATCGCCTCCATTTCCGCACTTACGGGCTGCCCTGTGCGGAAGGATGTTGCCATGACCGGTGAGATCACCCTCGGGGGCAGGATCCTGCCCATCGGCGGTCTCAAGGAAAAGACCATGGCAGCTATGCGTGCAGGAGTCAGAACGGTCATCATTCCCAGTGAAAACCAGCGGGATCTGGAGGAGATCGACCGGGATGTGCGCAATGCGTTGAACTTTGTGGCTGTATCCCATGTGGACAGTGCGCTGAGCACCGCTATCGATTTTTCCCTGCGCGAGCAGGATAAGCCCATGCCGGAGATCACTGCGGTGAGCAGTACCTCCGCAGGAGAAAAGGGGATCCGCCAGTAATGGATTTTCGTAAGACGGAATTTATCCGCTCCGCTGCGGGGCCGGAGGGATTTATCCGAGACGGCCTGCCGCAGGTGGCGTTTGCCGGGCGCTCCAATGTGGGGAAGTCTTCTGTGATAAACCGAATCTGCGATAGGAAAAACTTCGCCCGTGTAGGCTCTGCTCCCGGAAAAACCATTCACATCAATTACTTTCTGACAGATAAGCGGCTGTACCTTACCGACCTTCCCGGCTATGGCTATGCCAAGGTAGGCAAGGATGAGCGTGACCGCTGGGGAAAACTGATGGAGACCTACTTTGCAGAGCCCGGGATGATCTCCTTTGGGATTTTGGTCGTGGATATCCGCCATGCCCCCACGAAGGATGATGTGACCATGTACCGCGGGTTTCAGCGGACAGGCTGTCCCTGCATGGTTCTTGCAAACAAGGCCGATAAGCTGAAGGCAACTCAGGTGGAAGAGTCGCTTCGGTGTATCCGCGATACACTGAAGCTTTCGGAAGATACCCTTCTTCTGCCGTTTTCCGCAGAAAAGGGAACAAACCGGGATGTTTTGCTCAGCACCATTGAAAAGTCTCTGGGGCTGTGATATACTGCGAATATGAAGGAAATCCTGCGTAATCTTGACTGGTCAGTGCTGACGGACATTCTGCTGAATGTGATCCCTGCGCTGATCTGTGTTACGGTCCATGAACTTAGCCACGGCTTTGCGGCATGGAAGCTTGGCGACCCGACCGCAAAACGGCAGGGGAGACTTACGCTTAATCCTCTGAAGCACATTGACGTAATGGGACTTGTGATGATGGCGGCGTTTCGTTTCGGCTGGGCAAAACCTGTGCCGGTGAATATGCGCTATTTTAAAAATCCCAAGGGCGGCATGGCAATTACGGCGTTTGCCGGGCCGCTATCCAATGTGCTCATTGCCTGCGTATTCTTTTTCCTCTATGGAATTCTTTACAGATTCTGCGCAGGTTCTGCCGTTGGGGGATATGTGCTGCAGATGGTGTATATGACCGGGTATCTCAGCATGTCTCTTGCCGTCTTCAACCTGATTCCCATACCGCCTCTGGATGGGTCGAAGGTTTTGTTTTCCCTTGTGTCCGACAGAGCCTATGAAAAGCTGATGCGGTACGAACGGTACGGCATGGTGCTGCTCATGGTCATCATGGTCACAGGGGTGCTTTCCGGGCCGATGCGTGCGGCTGCGGAATTCTGTGTGGAACAGGTATTTGTGTTTGCCCGTCTGGGAATGCAGCTCACAGCGGGTATCCTGCCTATGGGAGGGCTCACTGCATGAAGGATCCGACCTTCCGTCTGGAAGGAGTTGTGCATACGAAGGATGATCTGGAGGATTTTGAAGGTCCTTTGACGCTCATCCTGCAGCTTCTGTCCAAAAATAAGATCGAGATCCGGGATATCAAGATCTCGCTGATCCTGGAGCAGTATCTGGAATATCTTGCGCAAATGGATGAAGCGGATCTGGAGATGGCAAGCGAATTTGTTGCCATGGCATCCCATCTTGTATACATCAAAACGAAAATGCTCCTGACTGCCGAACAGGAAGTCACGGAGCTTGAAGAGCTCATCACCTCTCTGGAGCAGTTGAAAAACCGGGACACCGCAGCAAGAGTAAAGGCAGTGGCACCGGAGCTGCAGATCATGTACCGGAAAGGCGCGGGACTGATTCCAAAGCCGCCGGAACCTCTGCCGCAGGATACTGAGTATCGCTATCAGCATGAAAAAGCCGACCTGCTCAAGGCGCTTCTTGCTGTGTTCAGCAAGGGCGATGGGGAGGGACTTCCCCCTGTTCAGGAAAAGCGCATCGTGCCAAAGCGGATCGTGTATCCTATCGGTACGAAAACCGAGGAGATCCTCACGCTTCTGCGCACTCATGGTGTTATGCGGATGAATTCCCTGATCGGCGCAAGCCGAAGCCGTTCGGAGGCAGTTGCTGCCTTTGTGGCGGTTCTTGAGCTTTGCCGCGAGGGACGTATCATGCTGGCAGGCAGTGAGGAGGATCCGGTGATCACGGCAACGGAATTGACTGACGGAGAAGAAGAACATGGAAATTCGTGATATCGAAGGCGCAATTGAGGGAATACTTTTTGCCTCCGGAGAGCCTGTGCGTGAAGACCGCATTGCAGCGGTTCTCGGTGTGGATAAAAAGCTTGTATCCGACACGGCAAATGTACTGATGGACAGGTATTCCTATGAGCGCCGGGGGATCCGTCTTGTGCGGATGGAGGACAGCCTTCAGCTTTGCTCCTCTCCCGAGTTTGCCGATTATATCCGTCTTGCTCTGGAAACAAGAAAACCTCCTCAGCTTACCCAGCCTGCCATGGAGGTTCTGGCCGTTGTGGCATATTACCAGCCGGTTACACGCGTGTATATCGAGCAGGTCCGCGGCGTGGACAGCTCCTATACCGTGAGCCTTCTGCAGGAACGGGGACTCATCGAACCCTGCGGCAGACTTGCTGTTCCCGGCCGTCCCGTGCTTTACAGGACAACGGCTGCATTCCTGCGTACCTTCGGCATCACGAGCCTTGATGAGCTTCCCGAGCTTCCGGAAAGCGCGGAGGAAAAGGACGGTCAGCTGAAGCTGCAAAGCGCTATCGCTGCGCTGCAGGCAGAGGCGGAGGAAGGCGCGCAATGATCGCGCTGGGTATCGTTCTTGGGATCCTTCTGATTCTCGGCCTCATCCATGTGGGTGTCCGGGGAGAGTATTCTGCCGAAGGGTATTTTCTGGATGCGTATGCGGGACCTGTGACCGTTCGTCTTTTCCCGGGAGAAAAGAAGGCGGAAAAGAAGAAAAAGCCGGAAAAAGAAAAGAATCAGTCTGCGGAGGGCGAAAAGCAAAAGAAAAAAGGTGCTGACCTTCCGTTTCTTATGGAACTTATTTCTGCGGGCATCGAAGCTCTCGGGCGGTTCTGCCGTCATCTTCGTATCCGCAAAATGATCGTGCATTTCACTGCTGCATCGGAAGATCCTTTTTCTGCTGCCATGCAGTTTGGGGGAGCCTCTGCCGGGGCAGGATATCTTACGGCGGTGATCCGGCAGAACTTCCGCGTTAAGAAGCTGGAACTCTATACGGATGTGGATTTTGAAGCGGCGAAGCCTTCGGTTTATGCGGCATTTCATGCCGGTATCCCCGTGTGGGCGGTTTGCGGTATCGGGATCCGGTTTTTGGTTCGGTTCCTTAAAGTAAAAAAATCACCGAGTGTATCGGCTGAGACAGAAAATACGACCGGAAAGGCGGAAACGAAACATGGATAAGCATCCCATCGGAGAAATGATGAACATCACCATGCAGCGGATTCGTGACATGGTGGACGTAAACGAGATCGTGGGGAAGCCCATCGTGCTGCCTGACGGTGTTACGCTGATCCCTGTGTCAAAGGTCAGCTTTGGCTTTGCCTCCGGCGGCTCCGATTTTCAGGGCAAGCGGGCAGATCCTGTGAACCCCTTCGGCGGCGGAGCCGGTGCCGGGGTGAAGATGGATCCTGTGGCCTTCATCGTGGTGAAGGACGGAAACGTGCGCCTGCTTAACATTGGCGGGGGAGAGCCTTCCGTTCTGGACAAGATCATTGACCTTGCTCCCGAATTTGTGAACAAGGTTGCCGATGCTGTGCAGAAGAAAAAGGCGGCTGCAGCACCTGCTGCAGAGACTCCCGCTGCGGATCCTCTGCCTGTAACAGAATAATTTCGGGATTTCCGAGCAAAATAAGCACTGCCATAATGAATAAGGTGGTGCTTGTTTGTGCGAAAAGCGGTTCTTTCCGTTTTTGCGGTGTTTATATGTATGCTCGGTCTGCGGCTCCCTGCACATGCTGCGGATACCTCCGCGCAGGCTGCGATCCTTTGGAATGCAGAGACGGGGGATGTGCTATATGAGCTTGAGGCGGATACCCCTCTTCCCATTGCGAGTGTCACAAAGCTTGTGACTGCCCTTGTCACGGTGCAGCATTGCCATCCGGAAGAGATGGTCACCGTTTCACCGGAGGCTGCATATGTGGAAGGGTCTTCCATCTACCTTGCGGAAGGGGAAGAACTTTCGGTTGAGACCCTGCTTTACGGTCTTTTGCTGGAGTCCGGAAATGATGCCGCCGCTGCACTTGCCTGCCATGTATCGGGAAGCATCGAAGCGTTTGCGGAAGAGATGAATGAGGCCGCCTCTGAGCTCGGATGCACAAACTCCTGCTTTAAAAATCCCCATGGTCTTACCGAAGAAGGACATGTCTCCACGGCAAGGGATCTTGCAAGGATCATGGGCGCTGCAATGGATGAGCCGCTTCTTGCAGAGATCATGGCAACGGAGCATATCACCATCGGGGACAGAAGCTTTGAAAACCATAACCGCCTTCTGCAGCTCTACGATCCTGTCACAGGCGGCAAGACCGGCTATACGCAAGCGGCCGGGCGGACCCTTGTGACCTCCGCAGAGCGGAACGGAGTGAGCCTTGTCTGTGTGACGCTGAATGACGGAGACGACTGGAACGACCATATTGCCCTCTACGAGGAGGGGTTCTCCCGCTACAGAACGGTGGAGATCGTAGGTGCCGGGGAAAGCTGGTCGGTGCCTGTGATTTCCGGGCTTCGGGAATACGTATCGGCAGAGACGGAACCCTTTTCCATGCCGGTTCTGGATGATGATACGGTGGAGATCGCGGTGTCGCTGCCGATGTTTGTCTATGCCCGGGTGGATGAAGGTGATACGGCAGGGTTTATCTCCGTATATGTGAACGGAGAGGAACGGGAAAGACTATGGCTTTCCTATTCCCACAGCGTGGAGCGGGACGAGTCCATTTTGCAAACCGGAACGGAGACTGTTCTCAGACGGCTTAAGCAGATGATTTGGGGGATATTCCCTCCGGAAAGATAGAGAGATTTGAATGAAAGAACGCCTGCAAAAGATCCTTTCGGCGGCCGGAGTTACCTCCCGCCGGAAGGCAGAGGTCCTTCTGGAAGAAGGAAGAGTAACGGTAAACGGTCTGACTGCCTATATAGGCGATACTGCCGATGCGGAGCGGGACGAGATCATGGTGGACGGAAAGCCTATCCGCAAGGCGGAAACTTTGATCTATATTGCCCTGTATAAACCCCGGGGATATCTCAGCGCGGTCACCGATGACCGGGGGAGAAAGACCGTGACGGAGCTTGTCAGCGGCTGCGGTGCGAGGGTATACCCCGTGGGGCGGCTGGACATGGATTCGGAAGGTCTTCTGCTCATGACCAATGACGGAAGCTTTGCCAATAAAGCCGCCCATCCCAGATATGAGCGGGAAAAGTCCTATCTTGTGAGCGTAAAGGGAGATGCGGACGCTGCCTATGTGCGCCTTACGGAGCCGATCGTCATTGACGGAAAGGAAACGAAAGAAGCGCAGGTGCGCATCGTTTCCTCCGACGGAGAAAAGGCGAAGCTGATCTTCACCCTGAAGGAAGGGCGCAACCGTCAGGTGCGCCGTCTTTGCGAGGCAGCGGGACTTACTGTGACGCGGCTTATCCGTATATCTGAGGCGGGGATCACCGTTGAAGGGCTGAAACCCGGAAAATGGCGGCACCTGACAAAACAGGAGATCCGCGGCTTTACCGGCAGAAGCAGATCCAACAGCTGACACGGAGGGAAACAATGGAACACGATGTTCTGGAGCGGATCCAGGAAGCGATCCCTTCTTTTTCCAAGGGACAGAAAAAAATCGCCTCATACATACTGGAAAACTATGACAAGACAGCCTTCATGACTGCAGGGAAGCTTGGCACCACGGTTGGCGTCAGCGAATCCACTGTGGTCCGTTTTGCTGCGGATATCGGTTTTGAAGGCTACCCGGAGATGCGCAAGGCTCTGCAGGCACTCATTAAGAACCGCCTTACCTCTGTGCAGCGTATCGAGGTGGCAAAGGGACTTATGAATGCCGCTGCCATTCCGTCCTCCGTGCTCACCGCAGATATGGAGCGGATCCATGCGACACTGGAAACCATGCCCTCCAGTGATTTTGATGCCGCAGCGGATGCGCTTTGCAAGGCGAAGAGCATTTACATTATGGGGATGCGCTCCTCCAATGCCATCGCCATTTATATGGGTCACTATCTCAATATGCTCTTCCCCAATGTCCGCGTGGTGAACGAAAGCTCCTCCAGCGAGGTTTTTGAGCAGATCCTTCGTGTGGATGAGGGGGATGTGTTCATTGGTATCAGCTTCCCGCGATATTCCCGCCGCACCATCCGTGCGATGGAGTATGCAGGAGGCAGAGGCGCGAAGGTCATTGCCATTACCGATACGGATTCCTCTCTCCTTGCCCAGACCGCAGATCTGCGGCTTTACGCAAAGAGCGACATGATCTCCTTTGTCGATTCCATTGCGGCACCCATGAGCCTTGCAAGTGCGCTCATCGTGGCAGCGGCAAACCGTTCCGGAGAGGACCTGACGCAGGATTTTGCCAGACTGGAAAAGATCTGGTCGGAGCTTGGTGTGTATGAAAAAACTGCACGCTGATATCGCCGTCATCGGCGGCGGTGCTGCCGGGATGCTGGCAGCGGCTACCGCAGCTGAGCTTGGGGCGGAAGTTGTTCTCTTTGAGAGAAACACCTACACCGGGAAAAAGCTTCGTATTACCGGTAAAGGGCGCTGCAATGTGACAAATCATTGCACTCCCAGAGAAATTCAGGAAAATGTACCAACAAACGGGAAATTCCTGTTTTCCGTGCTGGATGCGTTTACTCCGGATGATGTGATCGCGCTTTTTGAGTCTCTTGGCGTCCCGCTGAAGACAGAGCGGGGGAGAAGGGTCTTTCCTGTGTCCGATGCGGCTGCGGATGTTGTTGAAGCACTGAGACGGTACTGCCGCAAAACAGGTGTGGATACGGTGTTCTCCCGGGTGAAGGGACTTTCCAAAACGGAAGACGGTTTTCTTGTGGAAGCGGAATGCGGAAGGCTTTTCGCGGAGAAGGTCATTCTCTGCACAGGCGGCATATCTTATCCGCTGACCGGTTCCACGGGGGACGGATATGACATGGCGGAAGCCTTCGGACATACCATCGTGCCGCCGAAAGCCTCTCTTGTGCCTCTTACGGCAGCGGGAGATCTCTGCGGCAGGCTGCAGGGACTGAGTCTCAGGAATGTGACCTTCACTGTGGTCGGTCCAAAAAAGAAGGTGCTTTTCTCCGAACAGGGCGAAATGCTTTTTACCCATTTCGGCGTTACGGGACCTCTGGTGCTTTCCGCAAGCGCGCATATCCGTGACTGGAGCAAGGGACCGTATGCAGGGAAGATCGACCTTAAGCCGGCTCTTGATGAACAGACGCTGGATAACCGTGTGCAGCGGGATCTGAAGGAGAACGCAAACAGGGATTTTCTCAATGCTATCCGCGGACTTCTTCCGGCAAAGCTTGTTCCCGTTGCGGCTGAGCTTGCCGGAATTCCGGGAGATACAAAGGCGAACTCCGTGACAAAAGCCCAGAGGCAGAATCTTGTGAGCGTGCTAAAGGGACTTCGCATTGAGCTTACAGGCACAAGACCCATAGACGAAGCGGTGATCACCTCCGGGGGCGTAAGCGTCCGGGAGGTAAATCCTGCCACCATGGAGTCAAAGCTATGTCCGGGACTTTTCTTTGCGGGAGAGATCCTGGATGTGGATGCCTATACAGGCGGATATAATTTACAGATCGCATGGTCCACAGCGAGAGCTGCGGGACGATGTGCGGGGGAGAAAGAATGAAAAGTATTGCCATTGACGGCCCTGCCGGTGCAGGCAAAAGCACGCTTGCCAAGGCGCTTGCAAAAAAGCTCGGCTATCTCTATGTAGACACCGGCGCGATCTACCGCTGCGTGGGTCTTTATGCCATCGAGCACGGTATTGCACCGCGGGATATTCCCGCTGTGGAAGCCTGCCTTCCCAAGGTGGAGATCAGCCTTACCTATGACGAAAGCGGAAGTCAGCGCATGCAGCTTTGCGGTGCGGATGTAACAGAGCGCATCCGTACGCCTGAAGTCTCCATGGCAGCTTCTGCGGTTTCTGCGATCCCTGCCGTACGGGCGTTTCTTCTGGATATGCAGCGTGATATGGCACGGCGGTATGATGTGATCATGGACGGACGGGATATCGGCACGGTAGTGCTTCCCCATGCGGATGTGAAGATTTTCCTTACCGCATCTCCGGAAGCCAGAGCAAAGCGCCGTTTTATTGAGCTGCAGGCGAAAGGCGATCCCGCTTCGTACGAAGAGGTTTTGCGGGACATGATAAAGCGTGACAAGGATGACAGCACTCGTGCTGCCGCCCCCCTGAAAGCAGCGGAGGATGCCGTTCTGCTGGATACCACGCCGTATTCTCTTGATGAGAGCATTGCGCTTCTGCAGAAGATCGTGGAAGAAAAGATGGTGTGACCATGGAGATCCGTGTTGCGAAAACGGCGGGCTTCTGCCATGGTGTACGCAGAGCGGTTCGTTTGGCGGAGAAGGCGGCAGATGAAGGTGTTCCCTGTGTGACACTGGGGCCGCTGATCCATAACCGGGATGTGAGCAATATGCTGGCAGCCAAGGGTATCCGGGAGGTGTCTTCCGTTGAGGAAGTGCCGGAGGGAACGAGAGTCATTATCCGCAGCCACGGTATCGGAAGAGCGGAGTATGAAAAGCTGAAAGCCCGGGGATGCGACATCATGGATGCCACCTGTCCGGACGTGGCATCCATCCACCGTACCGTCCGTGCAGAGAGCGACGAAGGCAGAAGGATCCTCATTATTGGGGATGCAGATCACCCTGAAGTTGCAGCCATTGCCGGCTGGTGTGACAGGGCAGAGGTAGCGGATTCTCCCGAAAAGCTGCAAAAACTGCTGCAGGAAAAGCCGGAAATCTGTAAGGAGGCACTTTCTGTGGTCTCTCAGACCACCGGACAGCGAGAAAATTTTGAAATTTGCGTAAATATCCTAAAAAAACTGTGTACAAATCTGAAATTGTTTGATACAATATGTGGTACTACCTAC
>JAFQKD010000037.1 GCA_017397075.1 Oscillospiraceae bacterium
AAGGAAGAGGATCGGGTGAAATGGGAAAACGACCATCTCTGCCCCATCCCCCGGACAGGAATCCCCGCAAGCTTCCCCTGCTGCTCTCATCCGGATTACCGTCCCACGGAAGAACAGTATCAAAACTATCTTGCCGCGCTGAAGGAATAAAACACTGCGCCCGGAGCAATTGCTCCGGGCGCTGATGCTTTACTTAATGGACATATCGATCTTGAAGCGCATGATCTTCCGCAGAGTGTTTGTGGGGAAGGGGATCTGGCGGATCTTGAAGAGCTGGATCTTCTTGTAGGACACGGCATCCCTGTTGTACTCATCGATGAAGGGCTTGAAGTAGGCCTTCAGGTCGGTGACGCCGTTTTTCTCAACATAATCGTAATCGGGATAGATCTCCGCCACGATGGCGTTATGCTCCATGCCCCGCTTGCTCTGCCCCTCATAGACAATGACGGTCTCAATGCCCGGCACGGAAACCAGCTGGTTTTCGATCTCCTCGGGGTACACGTTCTTGCCGTTGGAGAGGATGATGAGATTCTTTTTCCGCCCGGTGATGGTGAGGATATTGTCCCCGGTAAGCTTGCCGTAATCTCCGGTGCGGAAGTAGCCGTCCTCGGTCATGGCATCCCGTGTGGCTTCCTCGTTCTTGTAGTAGCCAAGCATCACGTTGGGCCCCTTCACCAGGATCTCGCCCTCGTCATCCTCGTTGGGGTCCTCGATGCGCACATCGTCGATATCCACCACGGTGCCCACGCTGCCCGCCACCACATGACGGCTGCGGTTCACGGCAACAATGGGAGCACACTCGGTGATGCCGTAGCCGTTCAGAATCGCAACGCCCACGGACTCAAAGAACCTGATGATATCGGGATTGATGGGTGCACCGCCGCAAATCACGGTTCTGCAGGAGCCGCCGAAGGCTGCCTGCACACTCTTAAAGAGCTGCTTTCGTGCATCGATGCCAAGGAACCGTGCACCATTGGAAACCTTGATGAGGGTTTTGATGAGGCTTTCCTTGCCGGCTGCGCGGATCTTGGCAAAAATTTTCCGGTAGAAGTTTTCCAGATACAGCGGCACCACCACCAGATGACTGGGCTTCTCCTCCTGAAGCTCCTTCTGAATGTACCGCAGGCCGGAGGATATATACACCTCGCTGCCAATGATGGCATGCCCCATCAGCATGACAGAGGAACCAAAGGTATGGTGCAGGGGCAGAACACTTAGGGTTTTGCGGCCGAAATCAATATAGGGAATGACTGCGCAGACATCTTCCAGAATTGCCTTCTGGCTGAGCATAACGCCCTTGCCCTTTCCAGTGGTGCCGGAGGTGAACACCAGAAGCGCAAGCTTTTCCGGATCGATGGGGGCATGGTAATATTCCCGGGAGGATTCCTCAAAACGATCCCTGCCCCGTTCAAGCCACAAGGTCACCGTGTTTTCCCGGGCAGTGCTGCCAAGATACACAGGTGCGTTTTTGATCTCTGCCTTTTCGGCAATAAAGTCGCCCTTTTCGGCAATATCCCCGTCAATGAACAAAAACTCCGCATCGGCGGTCTTCACCGTTTCGGAGAGCTCCTCTCCGCCCCATTCACGGTCCAGCGGCACAAGCACGGAACCGATGGAAAGCGCCGCAAAGTAGACCAGCGCCCACTCATAAGACGGCTTTGCAATGATGGCGCAGTGCTTTCCCCGGCAGCCCTGTGCGATCATTTCCGTCGCCAGCGCCCGCACATCGCTGCGCAGACGGTAAAAGCTGACCTTCACCGTCTCTTCGTCGGAGGGACGAACCTTATAGGAAAAAGCGATGCGGTCACGATAATCCCGGCCTACCGTCTCCACCATTTCCCGCACATTCAGATACTTTTTCACGTCATGCAGCTTTTCGTTCTTCATGTTACCCGATCCTTTTCATTTTCGGCTTTGCCCTTGACAAGATTGGCAATTGCGCATATTATAGATACATTAGTATCGCAATGATACTTTAGTATCACGAGTATATCACATCATTTTTGGAAATGCAATCATATCCCGGTAGAATTCTCACGCAATCGGGGGAAATTTTTTAGGTATGGGGCGGTAATATGGCACGGGACGCAAAGACAACAGACTATCTGAAAGAATGCATGGCCGATGCGCTGATCCGGCTGATGGAGGAAAAAGACGCGGAGAGGATCTCCGTTACGGAGATCACCGCTGCTGCAGGTGTGGGCAGAGCAACATGGTTCCGGCATTTCAATGCCAAAGCCGAGGCGCTGACCTTCAAGCTCGTGCGGCTGTGGGATCGGTGGACGGAGGCAAACCGCATTCCGGTGCACACCCGTTTCAAGCTGGAGCATTCCCTTGCCTTCTTCCGGTTCAATCACAGCATACGGGAGCTTCTGCAGACCCTGTACAAAAACGGGATGCAAAGCTGCATCTACGATGCCTTCTGCCTTGTGATGCTGCCCCAGTACGAAGCAAGCCTTGTGGAGCGGTACCAGAGCCGGTTTTATGCCCACGGGGTGTTCGGTCTGCTGGAGGAATGGGTAAAGCGGGATTTTGCGGAAACTCCGGAGCAGATGGCGGAGATCTTCTTTCAGGTCATGGATGACCGCAGCACGGTGTTATAAAACAAAAAGCAGGGTGAATCCCTGCTTTTTGTTTTTGGTCTGAACTTACAGTGACCGGATGGATTCCACCGGCTTTTTCCTTGCCGCGTTGTACACAGGCAGGAAGGTGGAGATCAGCGCCGTGAAGAACGCGGAAACCAGCAGCACCGCAACGGACATCACGCCGAAGGAGAGGATGGTCGCCCCGATGCCTTCATTGAGCTGGGCATCGATGACGCCGCAAACAACATAGCTTGCCGCAATGGAAAGCGCCGCGCAGATCAGCACGATCACAAAGGATTCGGAGAAGAAGATACGGAACACATCGGTGCCTCTTGCACCCACAGCGCGAAGGATGCCGATATCCCGTGTCTTCTGGGAGATGGATGCGGAAATGAAGTTGGAGAACAGCAAAACGGCAAACACCGCAAGGATAAGACCCACGATGAGGAAGGTCTTGGAGAGCTGCTTTACCGTGGTATCCACCGTGCGAAGATTGCTGATGAAGGCGCTGCTGTAATTCACTTCGCTGACAAGTCCTTCTTCAATGCCGTCGGCGGTAAAGATCTTCCACATTTCCTCCGCCACCGCTTCGGAATATACATAGGGCACAAACACTGTGGTGTAGACCGCGTCCTCCGCAGCCACATATTCGGTGGTGCTCACATCGTAGTACTGAGCGGTATGCTTCTGCTGCTCCCAGAGCGCATCGGCTTTCCCATCGGCAATGTAGATGCTGTTCCAGCCCGCCTCCCGAAGATCCAGCACCGCGCCGACGATGTTGTATGTCTCGCTGTCGCCGAAGGGCACCATATCCGTGGCGCTGGCAAGCTTTATGTTCAGCTCACCGAGCAGATCGTGCTCGATCATATATGCCATGGCCTTTTTAAACATGTCGATGCGCTCTTCGTCGGTATAGAGGATCTCTTCCGCCTCGCCGCCGTCTTCCGGATACTCCCAGCCATAGCCGTGAGCCGCACCGTTTACCGCGTTCATGAAGTCCTCGACTTCTTTCATGGCGGCCTCGTAAGCTTCATAATCCTCGTAGCTTACTTCCTGCGGCACGGCATATACCGCGTTATAATCCAGAAGATAGGTGGACACAATGCGGAAATCCACCACAGCTTCATTGTCGGCAGTGACCGCATCCCCGGTGACGGGGTAATAGATCAGATCTTCCGGCATCTCACTGAACTTCACATAGTTCGCGTCGGAATAGTCGCCAAATTTCTGCTCGCCGTCCTCAAAACGGGCAACCGCCACATAGGAGAAATCCCGGTATCCGCTGCGGACGAAGCGGGTCTGCTCATAGATGTCGCAGAGTCTGTCATAGGAAACGTATGCCGTAAGGTGCAGGGAATCATTCAGGTAAGTCTCGTACTCCCAGAAAAAGTTGTCCTCATACTCACCCATCAGGATCGTATCATACTTGGGATCCACCACGCCGCTGTCCAGAATGCCGGTGATGGTGTATTCCGTGCGGTCAATGGCAATGCGCTGACCGATGAGCTCCGAAGGCTCGCTTACGGTAATGTTCACGCCCTTATGGTCATAGGTGCCGCAGTTCACCAGCACCTGCGCGCTGTAGGAAGAAATGACGATCTCGTCCTCCGCATCCGGGTATTCGCCCTGAATGCGTCCGCGGAGAGAATTATCCTCCGGCAGATAACCGTAAAAGGCAATATCGGGGAACCAGTATTTGGAGGCCGCAGACCTGAGCCCGTAGCTGTGTGTGCTCTCCACTGCGCCGAAGGTATCGGGAGAGAGGGTGCTCCGGTAGGCATTCAGCTCATCCTCACCGAAAGTACCTGCGGCACGGGTCTCGTAAGCATAATCCTCCACGCCATTCATGTACGTCTGCACATTTTCCAGATATTCCTTGTTCATCTTCACCACGGTCTCATCCGCAATGGCAAGAGACTCCTTGAAGGAGGTCTCGCTGTCGTAGAAGTTCAGGGTGGTGAGAAGACCGAAGAGAGTAAAGGCCACGGTGCACAGCAAAATCGTCAGCAGCAGACGGAAGGGTTTGCTCTTCAGCCCCGAAAGGCCGATCTTCACCGCATGGTGCATGGGAAGCCTTGAGCGGATGAAGCGGCTTTCCTCCTTGGTGTACTGCTTTACGGGGATCTCTGCGGTTTCGTCAAAGACCTCTCGCGCCCCGTCTTCATGGATGCGGCTGACCTGACGGAAATTCTCCACATCCTTTTCGCCCACGGCAATGAGCACGTCCTTTTCCGCCGTTTTCAAAAAGGCGCGGATCTGCTCGAAATCCCCGTCGGAAAGGGCTGCTCCGTTTTTCACGCAGAGCACATCCCCCATGGCGCTGATGTTTTCGCTGATGGCAGTCTTCTCTCTGGTGTATTTGGTCACATCGGAGATCACCTGACCGTCCTTCAGCTCGATGATCCGGTCGCCGTACTGCTCGGCAAAATCGTGGTCATGGGAGACCACAATGACAAGCTTTTCTTTGGAAAGCTTTTTCAGGATATCGAAGACCTGCTTGCCGGTACGGGAATCCAGAGCGCCGGTAGGTTCATCCGCCATGATGATCTCCGGGTTCTTGATGAGCGCACGGGCAATGGCGATACGCTGCTTCTGACCGCCGGAGAGGGTATTGGGCTTCCGCTTTGCAAAATCGCTCAGCTCCACCTGATCCAGCAGGGCGGCAATGGCCTTTTTGTCCTTGCTTTTTCCCTGCAGCTCAAGGGCAAGGGCAATATTGTCCTCCACGGAAAACTCGTTGAGGATGTTGTATTCCTGAAAAATGAAGCCGATAAAGGTATTGCGGTAGCTGTCAAAATCGCTCTGGGAAAAGTCCTTGCTGCTGCGTCCCTTTACGATGACTTCGCCGCTTGTAGGATTATCCAGACCGCCGCAGACATTCAGCAGGGTGGATTTACCGCTTCCGGATTTACCCAGCAGAAAGACCATTCCCGTTTCCGGAAACGTCAGCGTTACACCGTCCAATGCGCGAACCTCCGCGCCCTTTCTGGATCTGTAGATTTTCGTGAGATCTCTGACCTGTAACATAGCCATCCCCTCCCTATACATTTCATTGAGTAAGTATAAAGTATTCAAAAAATCTTGTAAAGTGGTTTCGTTGGATTTCCCTACCGAATTACAAGGTTTTTTCCAAAGCTTTAACGGCCTCCGGGATCTCCGGGCACAGCTCCATGTACCACTGCCTGCTCTCCAGAATATATTTCCCGTCTTCTCTCTTGATTTCTTTCCTCTTTTTGTCTACACTGAGTATACTACACAAACGGCAGAATTGCACGGAGGAATCAATATGACGCTGAAAGAGAAAGCGGCAGCCTGTCTGCCCATGAACGGCACCCATGTGAATCTCACCGACCCCATCGTTACCGAGATCCTTGCCTCCCTCGGCTATGACTATCTCTGGGTGGATATGGAGCACACCGCCCTTTCCTGCGAGCAGGTGTACCACCATCTGCTGGCTGCCCGCTCCTGCGGAACGCCTGTGGTGGTCCGTGTCCCGGCGGACGATCTCACCGTCACCAAGCGGATTTTGGAAATGGGCGTTGACGGCATCGTGTTCCCCATGGTGAAAAACGCCGAACACGCAAAAAAGCTTCTGGATTACACGCTGTACCCGCCCTACGGCAACCGCGGCTGCGGTCCCAAGGGTGCTGTACGCTACGGTCTTGCCAGCGAGCCGGAATACTACGGTCCGGGGCATCTCAACATGTGCCGCTTTGTGCAGATCGAGCTGAGATCCGCTGCGGAGGATGCGGAGGCCATTGCGGCGCTCCCTTATCTTGACGGCGTTGTGCTGGGTATGCACGATCTTTCCGGTTCCATCGGTCGGCTTGGCGACATTTTCTGCGAAGAAAATCTGGCGCTGGCAAACCGCGCCATTGCCGCCCTGAAAAAGGCCGGCAAAACCGTTGGCGTCTCCACCTTCTCGGTAGACCCGGAGGTTCTTTCCCGCTACCACAGCATGGGCATCAACATGATCTCCGCCGGCGCCGATTATGATTACGTGCTGCGGGTGGGCAAATCCACCCTTGCCACATTGAATCAGGTGAGAGGAGAAGAGGCATGAGAGGCTCAAACCGGATCTATCACAGACCCTACTGTCCCCCAAACCGCAAGGCCGACCTGAAAAAACCGTTTATCTGCCGCCTTGCCCCCTTTGCGGACGGCTTCGAGTTCGAATGGCTGGATTCTTTCTGCAGCGGCAGCCACACCCTGTACTACGGTCTTCGGGGCAGTGAGGAAAAAATTGCCCTCCCCGTTACCGATGCCGTCGTCCGCATTGAGGGTCTCCTGCGGGACACCGACTACGAGTTTTAT
>JAFQKD010000038.1 GCA_017397075.1 Oscillospiraceae bacterium
TCGCCGACGCTGCCCACCATGTAAGGGCGCTCTCCGCCGCCTCCGCAGGTCCATCCCTCGGAATGAGAGACCGCGGAAGCGGGGGTGAATACGGTGCGGACACAAATCGAATCCACGAGCTTTTCTTTGTCTGCCGAGGGGCGTTTGTAGTAGTCCCCGCAGGAAAGGCAGCGGCGGATCTCCTCGAAATACACCTTGTAGCCTTCATCGGAGGGATGCACCGAATCCTTCAAAAATCCGGCTTCACGGGCGTTTTCGCCGTTTAAATGCCGCTTCAGCGCATCCTTCAGGCTGATCTGGGGGATCCGGTAATGCTGCGCCACCTCTTCAAAATACGCAGTGTGGGTCGTGTAGATCTCGTTTGTGGTGTAAAGGAAGACCACATAGGGCTTCGAGGGAAGGGAAATCAGGCTGCGCACAAGACCCTCAACGTATTTGCGGGTATCCTCGCCGCCGTCATTTACCGCAAACTCGATAAAAACCATGTCGGGATCACAGGCAGCCACATCCCGCCCGAAGCGGAGAAGACCGTAGGCGGAGGGCGTACCGCCCACACCCTTGTTGTGGTAGTGCACGCGGTGAGCACCATAGGTCTCTTTCAGCCATTCTCCCGTCAGATTTGCGTAGCATTTGCTCACATCGGAGGCGCCTGCCCCTTCTGTGATGGAACCGCCGAGGAATACAATGTTTATATCTTTTTCCGCTGCGAAAGGATTCATACAGCATCCCCCTTTTCTGTATCAGATCTTTTTCTGCAGAATATCTTCCAGCGTGCAGACGCTGTCGTAAAGATAACGCAGAAAAGGTGCAATGGGATAGTCCAGCGGGAAAACGGTTTCCAAGGTCAAATACCCGTCATACCCGGTGTCCCGAAGTGCGTCAAGCACCCTGTGCCAGTCTACCGTGCGGCGCACATAATAGCCGTTGGGTTCCGGGAGAAACGGGGGGAAATGCTCATCTTCCCTGCCTGAGTTATTATGGACATGGGTGCCGCGGATGCGGTTTCCCAAAAGGGAGATCCGCCGGGCGTGGTCAGTGTCCACAAGATTTGCGTGTCCAAAATCCCATACAGCGCAGACAGCATCGCTTTGGAGACGGTCGATGAGCTCCGCGTGGTCTTCGGCGATCCAGGAATAAAACCACGGATGATCGAAAGGATAGCGCATCAGGTTCTCGATTCCCAGAAGCACACCGTATTTTTCTCCCGCTTCCGCAAGGGGAGAGAAGGCTTTCAGGTTTTCCTCCAGGGAACGCTTTCGGTCAACGGCGTTTTCCCGGGGCAGACCGGGAATGATCACGCTGCGGGGATGCACGGCGCAAAGCTCTGCGCCGAGAAGCTTTGTGGCTTCCATACTGCGCAGAAGGGCGGTCTCCATTTCCTCTGTTCGCTTTTCTGCGCTGACCAACAGAGAGTAATAGGGGGCATGGGTCTGTACGCAGGTGAGGCCGTTTTTGGCGAAAATCTCGCCAATCTCCTCTACATGGGATTTCCAATCGGCATCCAGCAGCGGCCGTTCGTCCCCAAACGCCATGGCTGCATAACGAAAACCGCTTTCTGCAGCGGTTTTTGCCAGTTCCTGCCACGGCTCACTGTTGCGAAGCTGCAGCGCAACCTTTCTTGTCATGCCGATTCTCCTTTCAGTACGGGATGCCCTCCCGCTCCAATACTGCCTTTACGTCCGCTGCGGAGGCGAGATATTCCTCCTCCGTTTGCAGATGCTCAATGAGCATGGGCGTCTCCGGATCGTTTTCGTGGGCAAGGCGCATATAGGTCACAAGATCGAACCCGCCTTTAAAGCAGGGGACTTCCTTCAGCAGACAGATGCCGCCGTGGTCGAGGGTCACATCCTTCAGATGGCAGGAGCGGATATGCTTTCCCAAAAGGGCAAAGCA
>JAFQKD010000039.1 GCA_017397075.1 Oscillospiraceae bacterium
AAACACCAACACCCGCGGGTTCTTCGAGCCTACCACAAAGCAGTTCATCAAAAAGTGGGTCATGGAAGGGCCTACCCATCACTATGCCCTGGGCATCGGGCATCGGGCGGATACCATTGCAAAGATCGCCGAGATCCTTGGTATCGAGTATGTCATTGTGAGATAATTACCGGCGGCTTTGGGGCTGTCTGCAGGGAGGAATACTGTACTATTTGTAACCGAACTTCCTTTTTTGAAAGTATTTTCATGCCGGATGTGATAAAATGCCGGGAAAGGAGGGGGGGCGATCCCCAGACCGACAATTCTTATGCCGTTTTACCATGGTGACAATGATGAAAGAATGCTTTCGGCACTCAAGGAAGAACCGGAATATCTTGACGGCTGTTATGCATATGCGATGAAATAGAAGGGGTGAAAGGATGTTTACGATCTGTACGGTAGGATGCGGCTGGATGTCCTCAACGGGGCACGGTCCTTCGCTGAAGAAATACAGTCAGGACAGACCCGATGTTGTGCTTGCCGGCTGCTGCGACATTGACGAGGAAAAGGCCGTTGCCTACAAAGAGCGCTTCGGGTTTCAAAAGCATTATACGGATTTTGCCAAAATGATCGCCGAATGCAAGCCTGACGTGGTGTCCGTCATTATGCCTGTGGATCTGACCGCAAGCATCGCCGCAAAGATCATGAAGATGAAATGCAATGTGATCATGGAGAAGCCTCCCGGAAAGAATATCGCCGAAACCACGGCACTTATTGCAACAGCCAGAGAAATGGGCGTCAGTGCAAGGGTGTCTTTCAACAGAAGGTATTTTCCGATAGTTGCCGAAGCCATGAGACGGATTCGGGAAACCGGGGAGAAGGTTGACCTTGTCACCTGCCAGATGTATCGCTTCAACCGTCCCGATGCGGATTTTTCCACTACCATCGTTCATGCCATCGATGCGGTAAAATACATTGCCGGATCGGAGTTTGTGTCGGCGAAAATGGAGTATACACCTATGCCTGAGCTTGGAGAGGGCGTGAAGGATATCTTTATGACCTGCCGTTTTGCAAACGGCGCTGCCGCGCAGATCACTGCCGCACCGAACTGCGGTGCTGTGACGGAAAGATTCATCGTGAACACCCGCAGCCATACGTACTTCATCGACCTTCCCGTGTGGGGGAATCTGGATACCCCGGGACAGCTTGTTATCCAGCATCAGGGGAGGGAAAACGAAGTCATCAGCGGCAGAAGCCTTACAGATACGGATGAGATGTTTGAAATGTCAGGCTTCTACGGTTCAAATTCCACATTTTTTGACCTTATCCGTGAGGGGAAGCAGATCATTGATCTGGATACTGCCATCGACTGCGTGAAGCTGCAGGATGCGGTGAGAGAGAATGCTGCGGAATGGCACAGATAAAAACACAAAAAAGAAACGGTACAGCAAAGCTGTACCGTTTCTTTTGATTCAGAAGCAATTACTCTTTTTCTTCCTCGGCCTCGTCGTCCTCATCAAACTCGAACTCAAGGTTCTCGCCGCAGGAGGGGCAGGCCACTTCACCCAGAACCAGCGCCTGTTCGTCAACGCTGAACTCGGTATCGCAGTTGGGGCAGGTGACGGAGTAGACGTATTCGTCCTCCTCATCCTCGTCCTCATCTTCGTCATCGGAGCCGTGGCAGCCGCCGCAGTGAGAGGGGCAGCAAAGCTCTTCTTCGTCATCATCCTCGTCTTCGTCTTCGTCGAAAACGTAGTTTTCCAGATCTTCCAGATCCTCGCTGATGGCGTCCACCTCGTCGGTGATCTCTTCCACGCTCTCTTCCAGACCTTCCAGCTGGCAGGCAATGGCATCCAGCGTGTCGATCACAGCGGCAAACAGCTTGCCCTCCTTGCTGTCCTTATCGAGACCCAGACCATCGGCCAGACCCTTCAGGTAAGATACCTTATCGGAAACAGTCATTTACAGTTCCTCCAGAAAAAATAGTGGGCGAACTTACTTTGCGCGCTCCAGATACTCGCCGGTGCGGGTATCGATGCGGATACGCTCGCCGGTGCTGATGAAGAGGGGCACCTTGATCTCAGCGCCGGTCTCCAGCGTGGCGGGCTTGGTCACGTTGGTGGCGGTGTTGCCGGCAAAACCGGGCTCGGTATCGGTGACTTCCAGCTCCACGAAGGTGGGAGGCTCAATGTTGAAGACCTTGCCCTTGTAGGAGTGCACGGTGCAAGCCATGTTTTCCTTGACGAACTTGAAGTTGTCGCCAAGCAGATCCACGCTGATGGGCTCCTGATCGTAGGTTTCGGGATCCATGAAGTAGTAGAGCTCTCCATCGTTGTAGAGATACTCCATGCTCCGACGCTCAACATAAGCGTTCTCAAACTTGTCGGTGGGGTTGAAGGAGGTTTCGGTCACAGCACCGGTGATGACATTCTTCATCTTGGTACGGACGAAGGCAGCACCCTTACCGGGCTTAACGTGCTGGAACTCCACAACCTGCATAACTTTGCCATCCATTTCAAAGGTGACGCCGTTCCTGAAATCGCCTGCAGTAATCATTTACTTGATCCATCCTCTCATATCGTGTCAGGGGCGCACAATGTATTAAACACCCTGCATTATCCCGAAACATTTTACCCTATCTGCGCCGATATTGCAAGATAAAATTAGAGAATTATCAGTTCTTTTGGCAGTGCGGTGAGATTTTCGCTGCCATTTTCCGTAATATACAGCACATCTTCTATACGGACACCGAATTTTCCCGGCAGATAGATGCCCGGTTCCGCAGAGATCACAGCCCCAGCGGGGATGGGCTTTTCCCAGCGGGGGGAGGCGTTGGGCACCTCATGTACCTCAATGCCCAGACCGTGACCGAAGGAATGGCCGAAATATTCGCCGTAGCCGGCATCGCTGATGACCTTCCGTGCCGCACCGTCAATGGCGCTTCCCAGAGCGCCGGCTTTTGCGGCGGCAATGCCTGCAAGCTGTGCCTGCAGCACCGTGTCATAGACCTTTTTCATTTCGTCTGTGGGCTTTCCGATGCAGACGGTTCTGGTGGTATCGGAGCAGTAGCCGTCAAGCAGTACGCCGAAGTCCATGGTGAGGAAGCCCGGGCGGATCTTCACATCCTGAGGCACACCGTGAGGCATACTGGATGCCGGTCCGGAGACAAAAATGGGATCGAAGGAGCTGTCATCGGCGCCGTATTCCATCATGAGATAGGTGAGCTCATAGGCTGCCTGACGTTCGGTCATTTCGGTGGTGAGTCTGTTCATGAGGGCGAGCCATGCCTTTTCGGAGATGGCCTGCGCCTTCTTCATGACTGCAAGCTCTTCTGCGCCCTTGATGGCGCGGAGATCCTGCAGAAGCGCCTGACCCGGCACAAGCTCCGTTTTGAGTCCTTCCTCGTAGCTGCGGAAGGAGGAGACAGTCATTTCCTCTTCCTCAAAGCCGAGACGCTTGATGCCGTGCTTTTCGATGACGGCGTTGATGCGTTCCAGATAGCTTGCGGGAGAATAGGCCTCCTGCACCACTGCGCCGGGGATCTTCGCGGCAGCGGCTTCGATGTAGCGGGAGTCCACGAAAAAGTAAGCGGTGTCTTTGGTGACCACGGCTGCGCCTGCGGAAGAAGGGAAGCCTGTGGCATATCTGCGGTTGGGACCGCTTGTGATGAGCAGAGCATCGAGGCCGTATGCCTCAAGCGCCTGCATGATGGGAGAAAAATGATCCATATTCTGCTCCTCTCATAAAATACCCTCGGGGGGCATAGCATTAACGGGGGGATGGGGATGAAGCTATATCTTGCCGCCGGACCGGAAAACACGGCCGATGGGGCAAAAACAGGTCTTCCGCTTGCGGTTTTGGGCTGGCGGGCGGAGAAATCGGGAAGACTTCTCTGCCGCAGTGAGCCGTTTTGCGGGGGAGAGATCCTTTGCGCGGATATCCGGGAGTTTGCCGTACCCAGAAACGCGGCTGCCCTTGCAGGCGCTCTCCTTGCGGAAATGCGGGGACGTGGGATGCGGGGCATCCTTCTGGACAGCGGCGGGAGAGAGAATCCCGCCGCCAAAATGCTGGGAAGGCTTCTTCTGCCGGGAATGGAGAGTGCGCCGCTTTACATGACGGCGGCAAATGCACCGGACGGAGCCTTTGCTCTTGCGGAAACCGCAGTGACGCAGGGGACGCTTTCCGCAAAGCTGCAGCGGTACGGCGGAAGGAGAACCGCCCTGGATATGCAGCGGCTGTGCAGGGAATACCTGCTGCCGGCAAAAAACGAAAACGGGCGCGACCTTTCCCGGGAAGAGCTGCGTGAGCGGCTGCACCGTTTCCGGCCTGCCGTGCATTTTTCCCGGGAGCTGTGCGCCCATTATTTTACCTGGAGCCGGGGAAGAGAAACATATTTTGTTCTCTTCGACGATGGGGTCAGCCTTCGCCGGAAGCTTCATCTTGCCTCGTCCATGGGGATCGAAACGGCGTTTCTTCTCTGGACAGAGGTGCGGGACATCATTGGGGAGCTTCTTCCTCCCGGCCGATCTTTTTAATGTTCCGCTCGATCTTGCTGCGGGGAGCCATGACCTCCCGCCCGCAGCCCATGCAGCGGATGCGGAAATCCGCACCGATCCGCAGCACCTCCCAGCGGCATTCACCGCAGGGGTGCTGTTTTTTCATGGTCAGGATATCTCCGATACGAACATCCATCAGCGTTTGATGCCCTCCCAATAGGCCTTTGCGGCCTGTTCGGTCTTATTTTCCCCGTATTCGTAGTATTTTACACCGCGAAGCTCATCAGGGAGATACTGCTGCCGTACCCAGCGTCCGGGGTAATCATGGGGGTAGAGATACCCCTGCTCCCGTTCCTGACCGGCGGAATCGGCATGTACATTCTGAAGCTCACGGGGAATGTTTCCGCTTTTGCCTTGACGGATATCGGCAGAAGCTTTGTCAATGGCAAGCATAGCCGTGTTGGATTTCGGTGCGGTGCAAAGCAGGATCACCGCTTCGGCAAGGGGGAGCCTTGCTTCGGGAAGACCAAGCTGCAGGGCACTGTCCACACAGGCCTTCACAATGGAAATGGCCTGTGGATAGGCAAGACCCACATCCTCCGCCGCAACACACAGAAGCCGTCTGCAGGGGGAGATCAGATCCCCCGCCTCCAGAAGCCGCGCAAGATAATGGATGGCGGCATCGGGGTCGGAACCGCGGCAGGATTTGTGCAGGGCAGAGAGAATGTCAAAGTGATCGTCCCCCTCCCGGTCATAACGCATGGCGCTTTTCTGGGAGACGGCCCCTGCATCCTCCAGCGTGAGGACAAGGTTTCCGTCATCGGAGGCAACTGCGGCGGAAAAAAGGATCTCCACCGCGTTTATGGCCTTGCGGACATCTCCTCCGCAGGATGCGCAGATGTGAGAGACGACGCCTTCCTCCGGCCGGACGGTGACATTCAGCCGCTCGCCCATAATGGCAATGGCGCGCTCCACAGCCGGACGCACGGACTGAGCGGTCAGCGCCTTGAACTCAAATACCGTGCTTCGGCTGAGAATGGCGTTATAGACGTAGAAAAAGGGATTTTCCGTGGTGGAGGCAATAAGCGTGATTCGTCCGTCCTCAATGAATTCCAGAAGAGACTGCTGCTGCTTTTTGTTGAAATACTGGATCTCATCCAGATACAGCAGAACGCCTTCCGGTGCCATCATGGTATCCAGATCGTTGATGACGGCGCGGATATCGGAGATGCCGGCAGTGGTGGCGTTGAGCTTGTGCAGGGTACGGTTTGTCTCGGCGGCGATGATGTTTGCAACGGTGGTCTTTCCGCAGCCGGAGGGGCCGTAGAAGATCAGGTTGGGGATCTTTCCGCTGCGGATGATCCGCCGCAGAAGTCCGCCGGAGCCCAGAATATGCTCCTGCCCCACCACATCATCCAGCGACCGGGGACGGATCTCATCGGCAAGGGGACGGTACATGACTTAACTCCTAAAACTTACTGGTACAGGGGCAGACGGCCGCAGATCTCTGCAACACCGGCGCGGACAGCGTCTGCGTTCTTCTCAAAGTCGACAGCGGTGAGGTAGATGAACTCAGCGATCTTCCGCATATCCGCTTCCACAAAGCCCCGGGCAGTGGCAGCGGGGGAGCCGAGACGCAGACCGCTGGTGACGGAGGCCTTCTCGGGGTCGCCGGGGATCATGTTCTTGTTGCAGGTGATGTGCACCTCGTCCAGACGGTATTCCATTTCCTTACCGGTAACATGGAAGGGCCGCAGGTCGCAGAGCATCAGATGGTTGTCGGTGCCGCCGGAAACAAGGTTGAAGCCCTTTTCCAGAAGCGCATTTGCCAGAGCGGAGGCGTTCTTCAGGATCTGCTGCTGATAGGCCTTGAACTCGGGCTTCAGTGCTTCGCCGAAAGCCACAGCCTTTGCGGCCACGATGTGCATGAGAGGACCGCCCTGCGTGCCGGGGAAGACGGCGCTGTTGAGCTTCTTGTAAAGCTCCTCGTTGTTGGAGAGGATCATGCCGCCTCTGGGACCGCGGAGGGTCTTATGGGTGGTGGTGGTGACCACGTCGGCATAGGGCAGGGGAGAGGGATGGAGACCTGCGGCAACAAGACCTGCAATGTGAGCCATATCCACCATGAGATATGCGCCGCACTCATGGGCGATGTCTGCAAAAGCCTTGAAATCGATGATCCGGGGATAGGCGGAAGCGCCGGCAATGATCATCTTGGGCTTGTACTCCATGGCCTTTTTCCGCACATCATCATAATCAATGAGGCCGGTGGCAAGATCCACACCGTAGGAGACCATGTTGAAGTGCTTGCCGCTGTAATTTACCTTGCTGCCGTGGGTCAGATGACCGCCGCAGTTCAGGTCCATACCCATAACGGTGTCTCCGGGCTGGCAGAGGGCGAGGTACACGGCATAGTTTGCCTGTGCACCGGAATGGGGCTGCACATTGGCATAGCCTGCGCCGAAAAGCTCTCTGGCACGGCGGATGGCGATCTCTTCCGCCTTGTCCACGGCGTAGCAGCCGCCGTAGTAACGGTGACCGGGATAGCCTTCTGCATACTTATTGGTAAGTACGCTGCCTGCAGCTGCAAGCACAGCTTCACTGACAACGTTTTCGGATGCGATCAGCTCAATGTTTCTGTTCTGGCGGGCGTGCTCCTCTTCAACAGCAGCGCCAACTTCGGGGTCGATGGAAGAGAGGTAATTCATCGTATCTCTGACCATGGTTAAGCCTCCGGATTCAAATTTTGATTCAGTATAATTATACGCGAAAAAATTGTTTTATGCAACTGACGAAACGGCGAAAATGTGGTATAATCCCATCGAAAGGTTAAGCAACCGAACGGAAAAAAGATGATTATCGGGGAGGCATATTATGGATCCCAGAGAGCATATTGCAGAGATCATTGAAGCGCTGGAAAAGGAATATCCCATGGCGGAGTGCACGCTGGACCATAACGAGGCTTATGAGCTGCTTGTGGGCGTGCGTCTTGCGGCTCAATGCACGGATGCCCGGGTGAACATGGTGACCCCGGCGCTTTTTGCGGCTTACCCCACAGCGGAGGACATGGCAAAGGCGGAGCCGGAGGATATTGAGCCCTATATCCGTTCCTGCGGGTTCTATCGGGGAAAGGCGAAGGATATCGTGGGCGCTGCGAGAATGGTGGTCAACGATTTCGGCGGAAGAGTGCCGGATAATATGGATGACCTTCTGAAGCTTCCCGGGGTGGGAAGAAAAAGCGCAAACCTCATTCTGGGGGACGTATACCACGTGCCGGGAGCGGTGGTGGTGGATACCCACTGCATCCGGCTTACAAACCGCATCGGACTTGTGGCAGTAAAGGAGCCGGAGAAAATCGAAACGGCCCTCCGCAAGATCCTTCCTCCGGAGAAGTCCAGCGACTTTTGCCATCGGATGGTCTATCACGGAAGGGCCGTATGCGATGCAAGAAAACCGGAATGCAGCAACTGCTGCATCCGCAAATGGTGCAAAACCGGAGACACTACTTAAGGGCAAGCTTTTCGCAAAGCGCACCGTCGGGTTTCACAAGGATGGTTTTGTAATCGGTGTAGATCACCATGCCGGGTTTTGCGCCGGAAGGCTTTTTTACATAGCGGATGAGGGCGTAATCCACGGGAACTGTGCCGCTGTTTCTTCCCTGTGAGTGGTATGCCGCAAGGGTTGCAGCCTCGAAAATCGTGGTGTCATCCGGCTGCATACCGTTCATGGAGACCACAACATGGGAGCCGTGGATCTTCTGGGTGTGAAGCCAAAGGTCTGTTTTGAAGGATTCCTTCAGGGTGAGCCTGTCGTTCTGGGCATTGGAGCGCCCCACACGGACATCAAAGCCAGTGGAGGTGCGGTAGCATAAAGGCTGTGAGGACGCTGCTTTGCGGCGTTCGCCTTTTTTCAGCGTCACATATCCGGCGGAAATGAGCTCGTCCCGGATCTCCGCAAGATCCTTTTCGCTTTCGGCGCGGTCAAGCTCGTCCAGAACGCTTTCCAGATAGGTGAGCTCCGTTTCGCCCTGAGAAATAAGGTCGGTAAGGACCTTGGCCGCCGTTCTGGCCTTGGCATAGTCCTTGTAATACTTTGCTGCATTCTGCTGAGGCGTCTTCAGGGGATCCAGCGCGATCGTTCGCTCCGGCATGCCCTCGGCATAGTAATCCTCCACGGTGACAGAGCGCATACCACGCTCCATGCGGTAGAGGTTGGAGGTGAGAAGGTCACCGCAGATGCGGTGCTCCTCCCGTTTTTCCGTTGCGGCAAGCTCTGTCTTCTGGTTTGCAAGACGGCGGGCTGTGCGGTCACGGGCGTTTTTTACCGTGCGGGTGAGAGAAAGGGATTTCTGCCGCATCCGCTCGCGAAGATCCCGTGCGGCGTAGAAATCGTCCAGAAGGGCGGAAAAGCTTTCCGCAGTCCTGCAGGTGCGGAGCGTTCCGAACTGGGTGAGCGGCAGCACGGTATAATCCGTGGCAGTGCCATCCTGCAAAACCAGGGTGGGGGTGAAGTCCTCCGTTTCCATGCGGGTACGGAAGGAAATGATCTCCGCCTTCAGTGCAGCGCCTTCGTCACGGAAGAGGGCATCCTTTACCGTAAGGGTGCTGTCCCCGTAAGCACGGGCGCAAAGCTCCCGGTACAGGGTAGGGGAGAGACCGGTCATTTTCTTTCCGAGGAACGCATCCAGCGGCATGGAAAGATCGGCGCTTTCCAGCTCCCGCAAAAGCGCATCGGGCATGGTTTCCGGCGTGTACCG
>JAFQKD010000040.1 GCA_017397075.1 Oscillospiraceae bacterium
CACACCTGAACCAACAGCGGAACCGACACCTCAGCCGGGAAACTGCATACTGACCCTGGACTACAATCAGTACGGCGAGATTTACGGCCCCATCACCCTGAATCCTGACGAAAGTTTCCCTTTTCAGCAGGAGGTCGATCGTCTGGCCACAAATGAATTTACATTACAGGAGAAGCCGGATCTTGAGGGACTGGAACCAGAAGATGTTGTTGGGAGCTACAGCTTTCATCTCGTTTTCCGGCGGGAAAATACACCATGGAAATACGAATTTTTCGGCGACAGCAACTATGTTCGCGTCTCAGACAGTGACGGCACGCGGTGGTATCTTGCGGAGAGTGCGATCACCGGCGACGCAGAATATCTTGCCTATATGGAGAGCATCTTTGGCAGCACGATCGCGGACTATGCCCATCGCCAGCTGTTTTGCCGATACGAACGTCAAACGATTCAGGATATCCGCATCCCCTGTACAGAGTTTGACCAGACTGCGGCCATCAGCTGGATGATCCGGTATTTGTCTGCCAGTTCCGAATACAGTCCCGGAAATCCCCACGGACTTGCGGAATGGACGATTCTTGAAGTTTTTGATTTGAATGACGGCTCTGACGGTCGCGGTCTCTTTTTCCGATGCATGTACACCGTAGTACCGCATTCACCACAGTTTGTATACGGCTATGCGCCGGGAGAAGAGATCCCCGAAAGCTTTACGTATACACGAACCTTTGTGGTGGAGCTCACCGAGGACGGTTATCTTGCGGGAGTATCCTGAATACAGCAAAAACGGACGGTTTCCCGTCCGTTTTTGCTGTATTCAGTTATGCTTCGTAATATACAGCGTCTTTGCAAAACCCTCAGCAGCCTCGATAAGACCGATGGCATCCTCCATATCCGTGGAGACGCAGACAACGCCGTGACCGCCAAGCAGGCAGATGGGGCTGTTTTCCAGCGCCTTTTCGATGCCGCGATGGATATCGTGGGTGCCGTTGCGTCCGTAAGGCAGGCAGGTGAACCGCTGGAACACAAGGCGCAGGGAGCAATCCTCCGGCACCTCGAAATCCTGATAGCGGATGGCATAGGCAGTAAGATAGGGGCAGTGGCTGTGAACGATGGCGCCCACATCGGGTCTCGCCTTGTACACTGCCTCATGGAGCAGGTACTCGCTGGAGCGCTTTCCTGTGCCGCCGACCTGATTTCCGTCTTTGTCCATGACAGCGATCATTTCCGGCTCCACAAGCATTTTCATCCTGCGGCTGGGGGTAATATAGGTAAGCCCTGTTTCCCTGTCGATGATGGAGGCATTGCCCTCAAGCCCGGTCACAAGGGACTTCTGTTCCAGAATTCTGGAATACTTTGCAAGCTCAGCAGCGTAATCGATCACTTCAGGATCACCTTCGCAAAATTCTTCTTGCCCCGCTTCACCACAACGCCTTCCTTAAGCTCATCTGCGGTAAAGCTCTTTGCAATATCGGTAACCTTTGCACCGGCAGCTTCCACGCCGCCCTGCTGCACATTGCGGCGGGCATCGCCGCGGCTCTGGCAGAGACCGGCCTTCACAAGGAGGGTGAGAATATCCGCAGCCCCGTCGCGGAGATCCTCTTCTGCGATCTCACACTCGGGCATACCGTCCATACCGCCGCCGCCGAAAACGGCCTTTGCAGCGGCAAGAGCCTTCCCCGCCTCTTCCTCGCCATGGACAAGCTTTGTCAGCTCGTAAGCAAGAATCTCCTTGGCCTTGTTGAGCTGGCTGCCTTCCCAGCCGTCCATCTTCTCGATCTCTTCAAGAGGCAGGAAGGTCAGCATACGGATGCACTTGAGCACGTCCGCATCGTCCACATTCCGCCAGTACTGGAAGAAGTCGTAGGGAGAGGTCTTGTTGGGATCCAGCCACACAGCACCGGAGGCGGTCTTGCCCATCTTCTTGCCCTCGGAGGTCAGGAGCAGGGTGATGGTCATGGCATGGGCATCCTTATCCAGCTTGCGGCGGATAAGCTCGGTGCCG
>JAFQKD010000041.1 GCA_017397075.1 Oscillospiraceae bacterium
GCCGCCATTGACCAGATCGGTCTGCTTGGCAGCGAGATCTTTACCACCCTGTACAGCGATGTCACTGTTTACGATCCCATGAGCAAGTGGGTCATTCTGGATCAGGAGTCCATCCGCATTTACGAGGATGATCTTGTGATCTGGGAGAACGGCCAGTGGCTCTATGAGGATCATCAGCCCACCGCGGAGACTCCCATCACCGTGGAACTGAACGAAAACGGCAGATACGAGATCACCTGGCGCATCAAGGACGGCGCTCTGCTCTATACCGACCGCTATTCTCTCCGCTATGTGGTTGAGGTGGACGAGACTGCCGAAGGCTTCCGGTACGACACCTTCTATCCCGCAAACGACTATACTTACGCCACCTACACCGATGAAAACGGAGATCCCCAGCTTGCGGAGATCCCTGTCCCCGAAGTGCAGGAGTACGAGGAAGAAACCTTTGACGAGGGCGACAGAGGCATCAAGATCTACAAGTCCTCTTCTCTGGACAGAACACCTCTCTCCGATATCGTCTTTGATATCTATCATGTGGTGCCTGCCGAAGGCGAGACTCTGACCCAGAATCCTTCTGAAGAGGAATACGGCAAGTATGCCGTGGAGGAGAACCTTGTTGTCACCCTGACCACCGATGCAAACGGTTATGCAGCGGTGAACCTCACCGATCTTGGCTACGGCGACGGCTATTACCTCATCATCGAGCGTCCCAACGAAAAGGTGAAGGCGCCTGCCGATCCCTTCTATGTCACTGTTCCCATGATCGACGAAGAGACCCATGAGCCTCTGGATGTGGTGGTGATCTATCCCAAAAACGAGCCTGTGCCTCCCGTACCTCCCCCGGTGCCGCCCTCTGATGAGGAGAAAAAGGGCTGGTTCTCCGTGCTGAAGCACAGTGCTGCCGGCGAAGACATCGTTCTGCCGAATGCGCAGTTCCAGCTGTACCGCCTTGCTGAGGAAGGCGAGGAAGCCGTTCTGACCATGGATTACGGTGCCAGGACGCTTAACCTGATCCCTGTGATGCTGGAAGAGGAGCCTGTCATCCTCACCACCGACGAAAAGGGGTATGCCAAGTCTCCCGAGCTTGACTTCGGTCTGTACTTCCTTGTGGAGACCAAGGCACCGGCAGGCTACAGCCTGCTGGAGGAGCCTGTCCCTGTGTTTGCGACCCTTACCGGTTTTGAAATGGCATACGCTGTGCGTATTCCCAACTCTGAAGGCATGTTCCTGCCTGAAACAGGCGGTATCGGTACCACCATTTTTACGGTACTCGGTATCCTCCTGTGCGTCGGTGCAGTTGCCATCCTGATCCTGAGAAAGCGCAGAGCCGAATAATCTCCTTCAAACAATGCCCCGCAGCATCCTGCTGCGGGGCGTCCTTGTGATGTCTTGCGTTTCTTTGAAGCGGGGAGTATAATGCAGAAAAACGCAGCGATGCGGAAATGAGGGGTTATTGCCATGAAACAGTATAAACCTGCCGAAGCCGCCGTCATCAAAACCGAAGCGGAGCTGGGGTATCCCAGAGTCTGCGCCCACCGGGGATTCAGCGTCATAGCTCCGGAAAACAGTATGCCTGCCTTTGGCGCAGCAGTTGCCATGGGGGCGGAGGAGATCGAGTTTGATCTGTGGCCGTCAAAGGATGGGGTCATCGTTTCCTGCCATGACCAGACCCTTGACCGCGTCAGCAGCGGTACGGGGCTTATCACCGAGACCGGGTATGCAGACCTGAAAAAGCTGGATTTCGGTTCCAAATTCGGGGAAAAATTCAAAGACCTTCCTATTGTGACCTTTGAAGAGATCCTGCAGAAGTTTTCCGGTCAGGTCATCATGAATATCCACGTGAAGCCCATAAGCTATACCGAACCTTACCCGGAAGAATTCATGGAGAAGATCGTGGCGCTTCTGCGGCAGTACGGCGCAGAAAAGCACGCCTACTTCATGCTGGAAACCGATATTCAGATCCGGCAGTTCAAGGCATACGCCCCTGATATTCCTGTGTGCGTGGGGCATCTCAGCGAGAGACCCTATGCCATTGTGGATCGCGCCATTGAATTCGGCTGCGAAAAGGTGCAGCTGTTCAAGCCTTACTTTAATCAGGAGATGATCGACAAGGCGCATGCTCACGGTGTGAGGTGCAATGTGTTCTGGTCGGATGACCCGGAGGAGACGAAAAAGTACATCTCCATGGGCATCGATACCATCCTGACGAACGACTACAACCTTAATTCCCTCTGCGTCAAACGGTAAAAAATCATAGAATACGCCCTGCAGCATCCTTGCTGCGGGGCATATTTTTTTGAAAATTCATAAAAAAGAGCATGGAAGTCCGTTATATTGGACTTTGAGAATTGTATACTGGGATCACAACGAGAGAGGAGGCACGAAAGATGGGTCGTGTTTATGCAAATGTTTATGAAGGTATCCTGACGCGGAAATGTACCTGCGGAGGAACAGGCAGAGTGCTTATGGATTTTGCCCAGGGATTTGCGGTGTACTGCGATAAGTGCCATGCGGCCACCCGTCCCTTTGTGGGGCTGGGTGCGGCAGCTGCCCACTGGAACAGCGGCGACGGGATCTTTGTCCGGGTGTAAACATGAACGAGATCGAATCGGGACTTTGCTCTGTCACTGTAAAGGAGATGACGGAGCTTCTCGGCCGGGCATACGTCACCCTGCTGCAAACGGGAACGCCGCTGAGAAGCTTTCCTTCCGTCATGCTGTGGGGACCTCCGGGGGTGGGAAAATCCCAGGGGGTACGGGAGATCGCCGGCATCATCCGGCGGAAAACGGGGAAGAAAACGGTGATCACCGATGTGCGGCTGCTGCTTTTCAACCCTGTTGACCTGCGGGGAATACCCACAGCGAATGAGGACAGGACCCTTGCTGTGTGGCTGAAGCCGAAGATATTTCAGATGGATGAGAGCCCGGACACGGTGAATATCCTCTTTCTGGATGAGATCTCCGCCGCGCCGCCTTCCGTGCAGGCGGCAGCTTATCAGATCACCCTTGACCGAACGGTGGGGGAGCATACCCTCCCGGAAAACTGCATCGTCATCGCTGCGGGAAACCGTGCATCGGATAAATCCGTGGCATACAATATGCCGAAAGCGCTGGCAAACCGCCTTTGCCATTTTGAGATCAAGGGGGATGCGGCCTCCTGGCATGATTGGGCGGTCAAGGCCGGGGTACATCCCTATGTGACGGGGTATCTGGAGTATAACCCGTCGGCACTGATGCGCTTTGAACCTGCCGGAGTGGGACTTGCCTTTCCCACGCCGCGTTCATGGGAGATGGTCAGCGGGATTCTGAACACGGTGTCTGCCGATTTGGAGAAGGTGTGGCCCCTTGTTGTAGGCTGCATCGGCTATACGGCGGCATCCGGCTTTCGTTCGTGGACGGAGCTGTATGCGTCCATGCCGGATGCGGCGAAGATTTTTGACGGGCAGAAGACGGAGATCCCCAAAGCGCAGGAACTTCTCATTGCCCTGCGGTCTGTGATGGTGCGGTATGCTGCGGAGCATCCCGAAAAAACGAAGATCGAAAACGCGATCACCTATGCCTGCAAGCTGCCATGGAGCTTCCGGGGGAAGCTTCTTCATGATTTTTATCTTTTTCCGTCTCTTCGACCCATTCTGCGGGAAAATGAAGTATTCCGCACAGCCATCCAGAGTGAACAGTCATGACAGAGCAGAAAAGAATGCAGCTTTACCGTATGCTGCAGGGGTCGCGGTACAGGTTAAAGAGGCTTTGCCCCGAATTTGAAGCGCTGTTTGAGACCGTGCACATTGCAGCGGTAAAGGATGTGTGGCACATTTCCACAAACGGGGATTGTGTCGTGCTGGATCCTGCATGGCTCGGTAAGCTGGGAAGCCGTGGCCTTGACTTTATTCTCGGTCATGTGCTCATGCACATCCTCCTTGGGCATATCCACAGACCCAAGTATTATGCAGGGGACAGATTTCACCTTGCCGCCGATATTGTAGTAAATTCCCATCTGGAACTGTTTGACTGGAAATACGAAAAAATCAGCGGAGTGGGGCGGATATTTTCCGAGACCTTTTATCCTGCAGAGCAGGGAAGATATCTTACTGCGCTGGAAGCCATGGACGGCGTGCCCTTTGATCCTGCGGGGATGTCCCCCGGCATGCGGCGGTCCTATATGATCGATTCCGAGGAATACTGGGACAGACAGAACGAAGGTGCCTTCTGCGGAGAAATGCTTCTTACCCCGGATGACCCGGATGAACCCTGGGAGGAATCGGAGGAAGGGGCAAAGCTCAATGTGCATCTCAATATCCGCAGGGAGTTTGAGAAAATCATCGGGGAAGATGAAGAACCTGCAGAAAAGGATGAGAACATCGGGGAAGAAAACACGGAAAGAGAAGCCGTACCCTGGGAAAAACAGGTGATGCGCGAGCTTCGAAGGCTGCGGGAGGAACAACGGAGAGAAACCTCACGGGACGAGGACGGCCGCTTTACCGAACGGCTCTGGCAAAAGGCGGGGAGCGGCAGCCTCAACTGGCGGAAGCTGTTAAGCAGCTTTGTGCAGGAAGAGGTCTTTGATTATTCGTTTTCCCCTCCCGACAGACGCTTGCAGGATCCCGATCTGTTTTTACCGGACTTTAATGTGCGCAGGGAATTTCCCCGTCCTGTGCTGTTCTTTGCGGATACCTCCGCATCCGTGGAGGATGAGATGCTCTTTGCGGTGTACGGGGAGCTTTGCAGCGCCATAAAGCAGTTTGGCGGGGGACTTTCCGGAAAGCTCGGTTTTTTCGATACGCGCGTCTATCCTCCGAGACCCTTTACGGACAGTGCGGAGCTTGGACAGATCCCGCCCTGCGGAGGCGGCGGCACGGATTACGGCTGCGTGTTCCGCTATGCCGCATCCATGGAGGAAACGCCCTGCAGCATTGTGATCTTCACCGACGGTGACGGGGAGTATCCGCCGGTGACCGCAGCCATGAACATTCCGGTGCTCTGGATCTTTACCCGGGAGACGGAGCCTCCCCCATGGGGACAGTGGGCGGTGATGAGACAGCCTTGACAGAGCACCTTCCTGCAGGTATGATGAAGCTACGATCAGAAAAGGCGGGATGCATGATGGAGTGTTTCAACGTAAAAGCCTATGGTGCAAAAGGTGATGGCGTATCCTTGGATACCGCTGCCATTCAAAGGACCATTGATGCCGCATCGTCGGTTGGAGGCACGGTGTATTTCCCTATGGGCGAATATGTCACGGGCACGCTGAAGCTCAAAAGCAATATTACCCTTCAGGTTTCCGCGAAAGCGGTGATTCTCGGCAGCGGGGACATTTCCGATTACAGGTCGGATATCATCGGCTGCATTGAAGCGCCCAGCTTTGACCGCTGTCTCATTTATGCGGAGAGGTGCGAAAACATCCGTATTTGCGGTCAGGGACTGATTTGGGGCAGAGGCGAGCGGTTTGCAGCTGTTGGAGGTGTGGGCGCCGTCATGCGTCCCATGATGTTCCGCTTTGTGGAATGCAGCCATGTTCAGTTTGCGGATATTCGGCTGAAGGATTCCGCCTCATGGTGCTGCCACATGATGCGCTGCGAGAACGTGAGCATTCACAACGTGACCCTTTCCAACCACGGGAACCGAAACAATGACGGTTTCGATCTGGATAACTGCAGCGGGGTGACCATTTCCGATACCCGCATTTCCTCTATTGACGATGCCATCTGTCTTAAGAGCACAAATGGTTTTCCGAACCGCAATATCGCCGTCACGAACTGTGTGCTCTCCAGCGAGACGGCTGCCATCAAATTCGGTACTGCCTCCAAGGCGGGATTCAAAAACATTGCCGTGTCCAACTGCGTGTTCCACGACTGTCCCATGGGCACCATAAAGCTCATGTGTGTGGACGGCGGGGTGCTGGAAAATGTGACCTTCGACAACATTGTGATGGACAACGTGGGAAGCCCTCTCTTTATCCGTGTGGGCAAGCGGAATCTGACCTTTGAAAAGCCTGCGGAAAACGATTTCTGGGGCAAAGGGCAGGAAAATGACCGCGGCGTTGGGGTGATCCGCAACATTCTCCTTTCCAACATCCGTGCTTCGGTGACCGTTTCCGAACGGGATAAAACCCCTATGATGATCGCGGGACTTGAGGATTCCCGGATCAAAAACGTGACACTGCGGAATCTGGATATCACCTTCCCCGGAGGGGGAACACGGGAGGATGCCGAACGCATTGTGGACGAAGACCCCTACCGCTATCCGGAGCAGTGGTTTTTCGGCGTGCTTCCTGCCTGGGGGCTTTTTGCCCGGCATGTGGAAGATCTGCGGCTGCAGGATGTGCGCATCCGTACAACTGAGCCGGATGAAAGACCCCCTGTGATCCTGGAAGATGCTGTGGAGGGCAATGACGGTACGATCGTTTTGTGAAGATCCGGCGGCTTTGCGCTTTCTGTCAAAGCCGCTGGATTTTTTCCCCATTGTGCGGTATACTGCAGGAAAAGTGCCGATCATGGAGGAAATTATGGAATTTGCCATGTATGCCGGTTTCAGCGATGTGCTGAAAGAGAAAGGCGCCATTGCCGCTGCCGATCGGGCGGCAGAGCTTCAGGTCACTGCGGTGGAGATGTTTGAGGTTGCCGGGGCGGGGCATCCCTCAGTCATCCCGGACAGGGAAAGCGCAAAAAAAGTGCGCGCGGCGCTTAATGAACGGGGACTTCATGTCTGCTGCTGGTCTGCCTATGCGGATCTATACACGGATACGGATGCGGAAGCCTCCCTTTGCCGTCAGGCGGAGCTTGCTTGTGAGATCGGCTCCCCGTTTCTGCACCATACCCTGCTTCCTGGGCTGAAGCTTGGAGAGGATTCGCCCGCTTTTGACGAAGCTGTGGAAAAAGCGGTGGATGCAGCTGCACGCATTGCAAAATATGCCGAGCCTCTGGGCATTACCTGCATTTATGAGGATCAGGGGATGTATGTAAACGGAGTGGAAAACTTCGGTTTTTTCCTGCGGGAGATGAAGAATCGCTGCAGAAATGTGGGCGTGTGCGGGGATGTGGGCAACATTTTCTTCGTGGACGAAAAGCCGGAGGATTTTTTTGCCGCCTTTAAGGATGACATTCTCCATGTCCATCTGAAGGACTACCTCCGGAAAAAGGCAGACCGTTCCCCCGGATATTACTGGCTTCCCACCAAGGGCGGAAACTGGCTGCGGGATACCATGATCGGTGACGGAATTGTGAATATCGAAGCCTGCGTGAACATTTTGAAGGATGCCGGGTACAGCGGCGCGCTTGCTCTGGAAAACGGACACCCGGAACCCTTTGACATCGGTGTGAAACAGGCCATGGAGGCCGTCGGAAAATATTTGCGGTAAGGAGTAAAGAAAATGAGTAAGGCACAGAATCCGAATCCAAACGAAGTGCGCTTCATAATGAGCCCGAGACTTCGCCTGCTGGAAGAGAGATTCCGTCAGCTGGAGCGCACCGGAGCGCGGGGGATGACGGATGTCGGAGAACTGAAAGCGTGGATCAACGCGGGGCCTTTTCCGAAGATGGATGCACTGCCCTCCCGCGTGCAGGGGCTGCGGTTGGATGCGGAGCAGTACGGAGAGGATTTTGCATTCCTGCTGGACTGTATGGAGCCGAAAATCTACCCCGCAGAGCATCTCGTGGGAGAGATCTACTGGGAGATTGATGATGTGCGCCCGCCTGTGTATCAAAATGCCGGGGAACTGCAGGAGAAATATGCTGCTGCGGAAGCGCTGGGCGGACTGACCTATACGAGAACCCACAACTGCCCGGATATGGAGGTGATCGTGAAAAACGGTTACGATGATCTGCTTGCGCGCATCCGGGAAAGTCTGAAACTCTATACCGAACTCAAAAACGAACGCCGAGCCCGGTATCTTCGCGGCATGGAGAAGGTCTGTCTTGCCTGCATTCACTATATCGAGCGGTATGCGGAGCTTGCTGAGCGGATGGCGGAAGAAGCTGCAAATGAGGAACGGGAACGGCTTTCGGGGATCGCCCGCCGCTGCAGAAGCGTTGCGCATAAGGCTCCGGCCGATTTTGAGGAGGCCGTGCAGGCCGTGACCTTTGCGGTGCTGTTCGACCATGTTATGGGGCATGGCAACGGACACGGCAGACTGGATCATTTTCTGCATCCGATTTACAGAAGATCCGCAGCGGAGGGGACGATAAACCGCGAAGCTGCCCGGGAGCTTTTGGCAGAAATGTATATGAAGCTTGCGGCGTTTTTCTTCGGCCTTGGAGGCAGAGGGGAAAACGGCGAAGATGCGGTAAATGAGATGAGCTGGATCGCATTGGAGGCATACGATCTTGCAGGCGTTCCCGCAAATCTCGGGGTCATGTGGCACCGGGATATTGACCCCGCCTTCATGGACTACGCCTGCGATGTGCTTGCCCGGCACGGGGATGCTACGCCGGTTTTTGTCAACTATGAAAATATGTACGCGATGGAGCGCAGAAGCGGTGTTCCACATGAGGATGCGTGGCGTGTGTGCTATTCCGGATGTCAGTGGTTTGCCATTCCGGGAAAAGAGTACTGTGGGCATGACATGAACCGGATCGACACCCTGACGATTTTTGAACGGACACTGCAGCGTGCAGCGGCAGAGAATGCAGGGGAATTTGAAACGCTTTACGGGATATTTGCGGAAGAGCTGCACCGTACATTGCGGGCATTTCAGGAAGCAGAAGCGGCCTATGACCGTGTGCGGGGAGATTCCGTTCCGGAGATCTACGGTTCCATGCTCAGCCACGGCCCCATTGAGCGGGGACTGGATATCAGCGCACCCCGCGGTGTGGACTATCAGTTCACCTCTGTGAATGTTGGCGGGATCCCGAATGTGACGGATTCTTTTACGGCTGTCCGAAAGCTGGTTTTTGAAAAGAAGGCCTACACTCTGCAGCAGGTCGCCGAAGCCTGTGCATCCGATTGGGCGGGGCAGGAGCTCATGCGGCATAGGTTTTTGAGCCAGCCGAAATACGGAAACGGCATCGATGAGGTGGATGCCCTCTATGTCCGTATCTGTGATACCGTTCTGGATGCCTGCGAGGGATACATCAATCAGCGCGGAGGCCAGCCCCTGCGTCCCTGTCTCTATTGCTACATGAGCCATGTGGGAAACGCAAACGGTGCGACCCCGGACGGGCGGCATAAGGGAGACCCCTATGCCCACGGCATAAATCCTCAGCAGGGCGCAAGCAGGCGCGGACTTCTTCCCATGATAACCTCTGCCTATGCCGTAGACATGCGGAAGTTTGACGGCGGTTCTGTTCAGGTAGAGCTGCAGCCGAAATTCTTCGACGGAAAAGAGGATCGGCATACCTATATCCGGAATTTTATAAATGCCTGCTTTTTGTCCGGCGGTATGCAGATCAACATGAATATTCTGGATCTCAAAACGCTGGAAAACGCCATGGAGCATCCGGAAAGTCCGGAGTACCGGAACCTTTCCGTCCGTGTTACCGGCTACAGCGCAAGATTCGTGGCGCTTCCCCGTGAATTCCAGAAGGAATTCATCGCCAGATCCAACTATGAATCTGTGTAACCGTGCCCTGATGGCGTTTTTGCGGATTTTGTGCTATGATAAGAGCGCTGCGATCGCTGCTCAATATTGAATTGCCGGAGAGAGAAACGTGAAGAGTTTCGTGCTGAAAGGGAATATCTGCTACAGTGCAGATCAGAAAACCATCCGTACCGTGGAAGGCGGCTATGCCGTCTGTGCGGACGGTATGGCAAAGGGCGTGTATGAGACACTGCCGGAGGAATATGCTGCGCTGCCGGTTATCGACCACGGGGATATGCTCATTATTCCCGGTCTTGTGGATCTGCACATCCATGCGGCTCAGTACGCCTACCGGGGCACGGGCATGGATATGGAGCTTATGGAATGGCTCGATGTCAACGCCTTTCCCGAGGAGGGGAAGTTCGCGGACATGGAGTATGCCGAGAAGGCGTACAGTGTGTTCGTGAAGCATATGCGGGAGAGTGCCAGCACCCACTTCGTGGTGATGGCTTCCCGCTATCCCAAGTCCACAAAGCTTCTCATGGAGAAGATGGAGGAAGCCGGTCTTGTGAGCCTTGTGGGCAAGGTGAACATGAACCGGGGGGCTCCGGATTATCTGCGGGAGATGAGTGAGGAAGAGGCTGCGGAAGAGACCCGCCGCTGGCTCGTGGAGATTCAGGGGAAATTCAGGCACACAAAGCCGGTTCTTACCCCCAGATTCATTCCCAGCTGCACCGACGGACTTATGGAGATCCTTGGAGAGATCCGGCGGGAGTTTGATCTGCCTGTGCACAGCCATCTTTCCGAAAATCTGGGGGAGATCGAATTTGTCCGTGAGCTTCAGCCGGACAGTCCCTTTTACGGTGCGGGATACGACCGGGTGTCCCTGTTCGGGAAGGATCATGTGACAGGGAAGCATTTCCCGACGGTCATGGGTCATTGCATCTGGTCCGGGGAAGAGGAGATCCGCATGATGCTGGAAAACGGCGTCACGGTTGCCCATTGCCCTGCCTGCAACATGAATGTGTCCTCCGGTATCGCACCCATCCGCAAGTATCTGGATATGGGGCTGAACGTGGGTCTCGGCAGTGATATTGCCGGCGGTCATACCGTGTCCCTTTTTAACGCCATGGTGAATGCCGTGCAGGTGTCCAAGCTTTACTGGCGGCTTGTGGATCAAAGCTGCGCTGCCATCACCTTTCCGGAAGCCTTCCATCTTGCCACAAAGGGCGGCGGTCAGGTGTTCGGCAAAGTGGGGAGCTTTGAGGACGGGTATGAATTTTCCGCTGTGGTGCTGGATGACAGCAGCTTTGACCGTACTCTGCCTCTTACGGTGCTGCAGAGACTGGAGCGGGCAGTGTATCTTTCTCTGGATCTTTACGGCATCCGGGCGAAATACTGCTGCGGAGAGCGGCTCTTCTGAACCTGACAGCGGTCTCTTTGCGGAGATCGCTGTGATTTTATCGGGAATTCTGTTCACGTTGTTTGTGTTTTTCCCGGGAGAGAGTATACTGAGGTTAAATTATGAAAAACCGAAAAATCATCATGGATGATGTGGCGGAGCGTTCAGGAAGCTCCAAAACCACCGTTTCCTATGTCCTCAGTGGAAAACCCGCCAATTTTCAAATCAGCGAAGGCACTGTGCGCCGTGTGGCAGAGACGGCGCTGGAATTGGGGTACCGTCCCTGTGAGGCGCAGGCTGCCCTTGACGCACTGGAATTCAGGCGTCTTTCCATTTTGGTGCTGACACCGTGGCTTTATGCCCAGCATTCCGATTTCATGGCGCAGCTTCACCGTGCGTTTCGGGATGCGGAGGAGAGAGAGTCTGCGGAATTTGTGTATATGCAGTATCATGCGGGGCAGATCGGCAAGGTTCTGCGGCCGATGGTGTTTGCCCGGTACGATGCGGTGTTTGTCAGCGGTACTTCCGATGAGGACAACGCCTATCTGGAACGAAACAGGAGAAAACTCGGAAAGGTGATCCTGCTGAACAGACGGGCGGAAGGGATCCTTTCCGTGTCCGGAAATGACCGTGAAGCATCCCGCAAGCTTGCAGAGCGGATCTGTGCTTCGGGGAATTACTCCCGCTATCTTGTGGTGACAGACAGGGACAGCTGGTGCAGCCGTGACCGCAGAGACGGATTTCTGCAGGGGCTGGAGAAATTCGGTGCCGAGGTGAGGGTGACGGAGCTTTCACGGCAGGATATGGCTGCAGATTTCCGGGAAATGGATGGTTGGCTTGGAGAGCGGGGGATGGTGTTTTTTACCCAGTATTATCCCGCGGCGATGTATCTTACCAAACAGCGGAACGCACCGAAGGGACGTGGGCTTGCCTGCTACGATGAGGATGGTCTCATCTGCAGATTCCTGCCGAAGCAGCTTACCGCAGTAAACCCCTGCCATGAGGAAATGGCGCGCAGGGCAGTGGAGCTTGCCCATCGGCTGCAGGAAGGAGAAAGCCCTCAAAGCGTCACTGTAAAGGCAAAGCTGATCCGGGGAGAAACCGTCAGCTTGTGATAAAGGAAAGGGGCAGAGCGCATGAACACAAGGATCAAATTTTCCGGACATACCATGGGCGCACCGGGCAGAGACATTTATGAATGCATCCGGCTTTTCAAGGAGATCGGCTACGACGGCATTGAGGTTCGGGTGGCCGAAAACGGTCAGATCAACAGTGAGACCCTGACCGATGAAGAAGCGCTTCGCATCTACGAAGCTGCGCAGGCGGAGGGCATGGAATTTTCCAGCCTTGTGTCCTATTATCAGGACTTTGTGGGCGAGGAAGAGCGTTCCGGTGTTATCGCAAATCTCAAGCGGGTCATCGAGATCGCAGCGATCCTGCATTGCCCCATCGTCCGTCTCTACGGCGGCAAGGAAGCC
>JAFQKD010000042.1 GCA_017397075.1 Oscillospiraceae bacterium
CAGCGGCGGCCTTGGCGTTATGGGGGAATGCGGCTGCCCTCCGGAAGCTTTCGGACGGAACTGCAAAGACGCACTTTCCCGGATAGAAGCTGTCGCGGGAAAGGAAAATCTGCCCCGGGGACATTATTTCTTCATGGATTCCGATCCCGAAACCCTGCAGGAAGTTCCGACAGCGTTGTATGAGGCCATGAATCATGCTGGGCTTCGGTATGGGATATCCTCTGCAAAGCCGGGAAGAAACCGACTGCTGTATGACAAGATCCCTGTGCTGAATCAGTCCACCCGGGTGCAGTGCAGCGCATCCCCGTTTTTGCGGGTGACTACGGCAGAGAATATTCTCGAAGCCTCCTATTTCCATCGGCCGGGCTGGGTTCTTGGTGTTATGGATGCTCCGGTGATCTCGTTTATGCCCCACATCTGGCGAAAAGGGAGCCGATTCATGGAGCTTGTGGACGTGCTCTGCCACGGAAATATGATCAACGTGCTTCCGGATACCGTGGCAAGATATGCTGAGATCCTTGCCCGAAAGGGTCTGATTTCTGTGGAAGGAAAAAACGATGGAAATTCGGCTGCACCATGAAGAGTACGGCAGGGGGGAGCCCTTGATCCTGCTCCACGGAAACGGGGAGGATCTGGGCTACTTTCAGCATCAGATTTCTGCATTTGCCGGGCATTTCCGTGTTATTGCCGCAGATACCCGGGGGCACGGGAAATCTCCCAGAGGAAGTGCTCCCTTTACCATCCGTCAGTTTGCGGAAGACCTGCATGATTTTTTCGCGGAGAAGAATATCCCCTCTGCCCATATCCTTGGCTTTTCAGACGGAGGAAACATTGCCCTGTGCTTTGCGCTGAAATACCCGCAGATGGTGAAAAGCCTTGTGCTGAACGGAGCGAACCTGAACGCTTCCGGGGTGAAGAAAAGCGTTCAGCTTCCCATTGAGATCGGTTACCGAATCGCAGCTCTTTTTGCAAAAAAGCAGGAGGGTGCCTTGCGGAAGAAAGAGCTTCTGGGGCTTATGGTGAATGACCCGAACATTCCGGAGGAGGCGCTTTCCGGGATTTCCGTGCCTGCGCTCGTTATCGCGGGGACGTAGGATATGATCCGCGAAAGCCACACGAGACGCATTGCGCAATGTATTCCCGGGGCAGAGCTTGCCATCATCCCGGGAGACCATTTTGTTGCCGCGAAGCATCCGGATTCGTTTAACGAAGCGGTGCTTGCCTTTTTGCGGACATCACAGCATTGAATCATGTTACATAAACGGAGGATCCCGTCATGACGGAAAGAAGAATCGGTATTCAGGAGCTTGCACGTATTGCGGGAGTGCACCCTTCTACGGTGTCCCGGGCGCTGAACGGCAGCAAGCTCATCAAAGAAGAGACCCGCAGAGAGATCTGCGACCTTGCCGCAAAGCACGGGTATATCCCCGATGATGTGGCAAAAAGTCTCAGCCAGGGGAAGACCTCCGCCCTTGGCATCCTTGTGCCGGAGATCTCCAACTCCTTTTACGCACAGATCGTGGATGCCATTGAAGGTGTCATGACTCCCAAGGGGTACAGCATCATCCTTGCAGGCACACGGTTTGACCCGGAGACGGAGCTGCAGGCCATCCGCACCATGGCCTCCAAGCGGGTAGATGGTCTGGTGGTCTGCGCACCTTCCGAAGAAGGGGAGGCGCAGCTGGAGAAGCTTTCCTCCCGCATACCGGTGATCCTCTGCGATACCTATAAGGAAAGCAGCCTTGACCGTGTGTATGTGGATGAAGAAAAGGGAATGCAGCAGGGGCTTTCCTACCTCCTTTCCAAGGGGCATACCGCCATCGGCTGCATTTCCGACCGCCACACAGGGCGGCGCATGAATCTTTTTGCCCGTATGCTCAAGGAAAACGGGATCGGTATGCAGGAGGAGCATTTCTTCCGCGGTACGGATTCCGGGGTGGAAAGCGGCTACAAGGGACTTTGCACCATGCTGGAAAAGGGCTCGCTGCCGGGGGCGATTTTTGCCGCACGGGACAACATTGCCGTGGGGATCCTCCGTGCTGCAGCGGAGCATGGGATCCGTATCCCGGAGGAGCTGAGCATCCTTGGGTACGACGATATTCCGATTTCCGATTATCTGTATAAAAAGCTCACCACCATCCGTCAGCCTGCAGCACGTATCGGGCAGGAGACGGCGGCGATCCTTCTGCGGAGACTTGCGGACAGCAAAAGGCAGGATGCCGTCAGCGTAGGGCTTGTGCCGGAGCTTGTGACGCGGGAGAGCGCATAAAGGATTGACAACGGGAAAACGTTGTAGTATGTTTGTGTCATAAAATGCAATCGTTTGCAAAACGGGAAAGGATGGCAGAAAATGAAACATACCGGTGTGATCTGGCTTGGACATGCGGATTATCTGGACGAAAACTGCGCTGCGGTGCAGTGTGCGGTAAACGGTGTGCTCAGCAGCGTGGAAGGCATTGTTTCTCGGGTGAAGCCTGTTGCCACCACGGAAAAGGAAGCGGTGCAGGCTGTTCGTGAGCTTGTTGCGGAGGATGTCTGCGGCGCTGTTCTGGTACTGACAAGCTGGGTGGAGTGCAATGTGGTCATGGCCGCCCTGAAGGAGCTTCGGGACAGACCATGCATCTTCTGGGGCTTTCCGCCTGATGAGGTGGAGGGGAGAAAGGAAAGCACGGGGGCTTTTGTTTCTGCCGCCATGTTTAACGGTGTGCTGCGCAGACTTGGGCTGCCCTGGCCTACCCTGTATGCCGGCTGGAACGACCCTGAGGCGGTAAAGCAGCTTTCTGCATTTTCAAAGGCTGCCAGA
>JAFQKD010000043.1 GCA_017397075.1 Oscillospiraceae bacterium
CGGGGGTGCGGGCGGCCAAGGGCCGCCCCTACTTTGGAGTGAAAAGAGAAGAGAGAAAAGAGAAGAGACAATGTGCCGCTTTGCGGCGGATTTGATTGAAATCTCTCCCTCAGTCAGCCTTTCGGCTGACAGCTCCCTCGTCAGAGGGAGCCTTACGAAGGACGGGGCAGTTTGAGTGAAAAGAGAAGAGAGAAGAGTGAAGAGAAGAGGTGCCGCTTTGCGGCAATTTGGATTTACGGGGGATAGGGGGATTTGCATGAGACGGAGAGAGGAGAAGGTACAGGAGAAATGAGGGCAGATGATGGAGGGTAAATCAGCAGAGCGATGCGGCGCTGTCTGGGATCAGGCAAGGCTTTTGTATGTGACCACCGGGGCAAGCTGCGGTCAGGTGGCGGCAAGACTGGGCGTTTCCAAAGGCGCGGCAGAAAGACGCTGCGCTGCGGAAGGCTGGGTGGAGCAGAGAAAGGCATTCCGGAAGAAGCTTTACGAAAAGGCGCTGGAACGGGCGCAGAAAACGGGGCTTGCGGTGATGGAGGATCTGATGCGCTCTGCAGAGTCCATGACGGAGCGGTTTCGGGATGTGGTGGAGGATCCGCAGGCTTTCAGACGGTATCTGGTCAGCGACAAGGCGGGCGGTCCGAAACGGGAGGAGATCTTTCAGCGGACGGATATGGATGCGTTTCGGGCGGCATCGGGAACCCTGAAGCAGATGAGCGAGGCCGTGCGGGAGCTCTGGGGAATTCCGGGGATGCGGCAGGAGGAATCTCTGCGGATCGCAAGAGAGCGGCTGGAGATGCTGAAAAACCGGGAAAACAGTCAGGGGCAGGAAAAGGTGGTCGTGGAGATCGAAGGCGGAGAGGCGTATTGCGGGTGACCGGAGCTTCGGGCAGCTCAAGTGAAGCGTTAAGGTGCTGCTTTGGGGGGATTGGTATCTCTCCCTCAGTTACGGGGGACGGGCGAAAGGAGGGATAACTGCAGTGGAAACAAGGATCAGGATCGACTGTCCCAATGAAAAGCAGAAGCGCTTTTTGCGGGACAGGCACAGATATGTGGCCTTTGGCGGAGCAAGAGGGGGCGGGAAATCCTGGGCTGTGCGGACAAAGGCGGTACTGCTGGCAATGAAGTACCCGGGGATCCGGATGCTGCTTGTGCGCAGGACCTATGCAGAACTGATGCACAATCATGTGGATGTGCTCAGGCGGATGCTGCAGGGTGCGGCGGTATGGAACGACAGGCACAAATGCCTGCGCTTTCCCGGGGGCAGCGTGCTGGATTTTATGTACTGCGCAAAGGACAGCGACCTTGACAGGCTGCAGGGCGTGGAATACGACGTGATCTTTCTGGACGAGGCAACGCAGCTTTCGGAAAAGCAGATGCGGACCATCACAGCCTGCGTCCGCGGGGTGAACGGGTTTCCGAAGCGGGTGTATTTTACCTGCAATCCCGGCGGTCAGGGACACGGGTACATCAAGCGGCTCTTTATCGACAGACGGTATGAGCCGGGAGAAAACGGGGAGGATTACGCCTTTATCCAGTCTCTTGTGCAGGATAACACCGCGCTCATGAAAGCGCAGCCGGAATATCTCCGCACGCTGGAGGCTTTGCCGGAAAAGCTGCGGGAGGCCTGGCTTTACGGGAAATGGGATGTATTTCAGGGGCAGTTTTTCGGGGAATTCCGGGATGATCCCGCACACTACCGGGACAGGCGGTTTACCCATGTCATCGAGCCCTTTGCGCCGCCGGCAGGCTGGCAGATCTACCGCTCTTATGACTGGGGATATGCAAAGCCCTTTTCCTGCGGATGGTGGGCGGTTGACCCGGACGGGACGTTCTACCGCATTCTGGAGCTGTACGGCTGCAGCGGAACACCGGATGAGGGGGTGCGCTGGAACAACGAAAAGCAGTTTTCGGAGATCGCGAGGATCGAACGGGAGCATCCGTGGCTGAAGGGCCGTAAGATCCTTGGAGTGGCGGATCCCTCCATCTGGGATGCTTCCAGAGGGGAATCCACAGCGGAGACCGCAGGGAAATACGGAGTGTATTTTTCCCCGGGGGACAATGCCCGTATTCCCGGCTGGATGCAGTGCAGATACAGGCTGCAGTTTGATGAAAACGGCTATGCGGGGATGTATGTGTTTGAGGGGTGCGGTGCATTTCGCAGGACGATCCCCACGCTGCGGTTCGATGAGCGTGTGCCGGAGGATCTGGATACCACAGGTGAGGATCATGCGGCCGATGAGTGGCGGTATCTGTGCATGGCAAGACCGGTAAAGCCGAGGCCTGTGGAAAGCCCGCGTCTCCTGCAGGCAGATCCTCTCAATCAGCTGGAGCCGCTGCGGAGAGTGCGCAGGTGGGGTGAGAGCTGACGGGAGGAACCTTCAGGGGGACGAGAGAACGGGCGGATCTACGGAGGGATGGAAGGTTTCTGCGGGGAGGACAATCCCTCAGTCACGGCTTCGCCGTGACAGCCTTCGGCCCGGGTCGCAATCACAGATTGCTCCCGCCTTTGGCTAAAAATGTGCCACTGGCACATTTTCTTAACGCGTCGGCCCCATTGCACAAGGGAGCCTTTACGGGGGACGGAGAAATTGGCAAGGAACAGAAAGGAAAGAAGAGGAGGAAGGTATGACGGAGATCATTGACGAGGGTGCCATCACCCGGGCAAACCAGCTTCTGCGGAAGTATCGGGCGGGAAAGGCGGCCCTGGAGGCCAGAATCGTGGAGGCGGAGCAATGGTGGAAGCTGCGGCACAACGAGATCCCCAGAGATGGGAGGACAGATCCGCGGGAAAATGTGTCCGCATGGCTCTTCAACACCATTGCAGGCAAGCATGCGGATGCCATGGATGCCTATCCGCAGCCGAATTTTCTGCCGAGAGAGGCATCTGACCGGGAGACGGCAAGACTTCTTGGGGCGGTGGTGCCCTGCATTCTGGAGCAGTGCGGTTTTGAAGAGGTGTGGAGCGATGTGATGTGGCAGAAGCTGAAGCAGGGCACAGGGGTGTACAAGATCCTTTGGGACCCGGCAAAGCTTCACGGTCTGGGTGATGTGGCGGTGACCCGGGCGGATGTGCTGAGCCTGTTCTGGGAACCGGGACTTACGGATATACAGAAGTCCCCGAATCTGTTCCATGTGGAGATGTGGGACAGAGAGAAGCTCAAAAACGCGTGGCCTGATGCCGGGGCGGTTCACGGCGGCGTGACGGTGAGCCGATATCTCAACGAGGATGGCGCGGACACGGCAGACCGTGTTCCCGTGGTGGACTGGTACTACAAAAAGGGAGGAAAGCTCCATTACTGCAAATACGCGGGAAGTCAGGTGCTGTATGCCACGGAAAATGACCCGAAGCTTTGCGAAAGAGGCTGGTATGACCACGGAATGTACCCTTTTGTATTTGACAGGCTCTATCCCGTGGAGGGAAGTCCCTGCGGGTTCGGCTATGTGGATGTGGGCAAGCACGCACAGGACAGCATTGACAGGCTGGGAAGCGCAGTGACGAGAAACGCGCTGATGGCGGCGGAGCCCCGGTATTTTATCCGGGGGGACGGTGCTGTAAATGAGGAGGAGTTTGCAGACTGGACGGCGCCGCTGGTTCATGTCAGCGGGAATCTGGGTGCAGATTCCGTGCGGCAGATCACCGTATCTCCGGTGGCGGATGTTTGCGTTGCGGTGCTGAACAACAAGATCGAGGAGCTGAAGTTTACCGCAGGCAATCAGGATGTGCAGAACGGGCAGAATCCCTCCGGTGTGACGGCGGCTTCCGCCATCGCGGCGCTGCAGGAAACGGCAGGGCGCATGAGCCGTGACTCCACAAGAGGGGCGTACCGGGCCTTTTCCCGCGTGGTGGAGCAGGTGGTGGAGCTCGTGCGGCAGTTTTACGAAATGCCCAGAGCCTTCCGCATTACAGGTGAGGCGGGGAGAGAGGCATTCATCAGCTTCTCCAATGCCGCCATGGTCCCCAAAGCCCAGGGGGTGGATTTCGGCGTGGATATGGGCTGGCGTACGCCGGGATTTGACGTGAAGGCGGCACCCGCAAAAAAAACCGCGTATACATCCATGGGGCAGAATGAAACGGCACTGCAGCTTTACAAGCTGGGATTTTTCCAGCCCCGGAATGCGCTGCAGGCGCTGAGCTGTCTGGAAATGATGGATTTTGACGGCAAGGATGCGGTGATCCGGCGGATCCGTCAGAATGCCGCCGTGCTGCAGGATACGGCAGAGAAGGTGCCGGAAATGCAGGGAAAGGGAGAGGTGAATATGCCCGGGGAGATCAGCAATATCACAGGCAGGGCGGCTCCCAGAGAATCGGCTGCGGTGCGAAAGAGCCGTCAGCGGGCGGCGCAGGCCTCGCAGGTGTGATATGGTGCAGGTACGGTATAACCCGGCAGTGCCGTCTCTCCGGGTGAGCGGTCATGCGGGAGCGGGAAAGTACGGTGAGGATCTGGTATGCGCGGCAGTTTCCATATTGGCGCACACCCTCGGAGAATGGGTGCCGGGGAGGATCTTTGCGGGAGAGGCCATGTTCGGGGGAGGAGAAAAGGAAGTCTATGAGATCCTGTGGAAGGGGTTTTTGGTGCTGGAGAGCATGTACCCGGAGTTTGTACGGTGCATGAAGATCACGAAAACAGATCAGGGAGGATGGAATGAAAGAGAAAATGCTGCAGATGTTCGGTGAGGAAAAGGCCGGAGAGGAATACGGACGGAAGCCTACATGGGATGAGCTGATGGAGGATCCGGAATACAACGGCAAGATGCAGGAGACCGTTCGGGCGAGGCTCAAGGGGGCGAAGGATGCGGAGGAAACGCTGCGGACACTGGAGCCTGTGCTGCAGGGAATGCGGCAGAGAGCAGGCGTGCAGGATGATGCGGCGCTGGCAGGTCACATTCGGGAAAGCGCGGAAAAGCGGAAGGCTCAGCTGCAGGGACATCTGCAGGAGATGATGCGGCAGAGTGAAGAGGTGCGGAAGGTGTATCCCGGATTTGACCTTGCAAAGGAGCTGCGGGACAGCCGTTTTGCAAAGCTGACGGCGCCCGGCTTCGGTGTGGATGTGCGGACTGCGTATGAGGCACTGCACAGAGAGGAAATCGCCCCGGCGATGATGGCCTTTGCGGCGCGCAAGGCACAGGAAAAGCTGGCAGGTGCTGTCCGTTCCGGCGGACTGCGACCTCCCGAAAACGGTTCTCAGGGTGTTGGCGCTGTGCTGCAGGACGATCCGCGGAATCTCTCCAAAAAGGAGCGGGCAGACATCCGCAGACGTGTCCGCAGCGGCGAGAAGATCGTCTGGTAAAGGGCAGTTTGCAGGATTTTTCCTACGGCGGGATGAAAGGTTTGTGCGCGGAGGGTCAATCCCTCAGCCGCCTGCGGCGGCAGCTCCCTTTGCACAAGGGAGCCTTTGCGGGGGACGGGGAGCGTGCAAGTGAAGAGTGAAAAGAGAAGAGAGAAGAG
>JAFQKD010000044.1 GCA_017397075.1 Oscillospiraceae bacterium
CATAGGTTTTTGGCATAAAACAATTAAGTAAAAACTCAGTTCACCAAATTCCAATATGTCGAATAGTTAACCGCAGCACCTATCGTGGGTGCTGCGGTCGTTTGTTTGTGTTAGCGGCGGGAGCAAGCCCCCGCCCTACGAAATGTCCGTTAAGAACACGAAGCAAATGCCTGCGGCGTTTTTTGCTTATTCCGGCATATCCAGAAATGCCCCGTGGTCGGCGCCGTGGTGATTTTCCCCGTCTGTGAGAAAGCGGATATCCCCGGTTTTCCGGTCCATGAGATAAAGTCCCGCAGCTTCCCCGAAACGGCAGCGGGTAAAGAGCATTTTTCCGCCGTCGGGGGAAAACACCGCCCGAAAATCCCACTGTCCCTCCACGGCAGGGGTCAGCACCGTTTCTTCCCCGGTGACAGGATCGATCTCGGTAAAGCCGCAGCCGCCCTTTCCCGCGGACGGGTCATAGACCAGCTCCTCGTGGTTTGCCTGTGAGGCATCAAACCTGCAGTCCGGGTGGCTCCCGGGAAGCATACGGCTGGTAAGCACCTTTCCCTCCGGGGTCCACTGCACCCAGTTTGTGCCCCCTGCACGGAAGTCCCGCAGCCCGTAAGCCGTTGCGCCGTAGTGGCTCTTTTCCGGACCGAGACGCCGCGCTTGGCTGCCGTCAGGACGGCAGATCATCACATCCCCGAAATGATGCCCCGGATCCTCCGCCGTGGTATAGACCTGAAAGGCAAGCCATTTCCCATCGGGAGACCACACAGGGCCGAAGCAAAGCTTCCCCGCCCCGCCGTAGACCAGCCTTCTTGTGCCGTCCATAGACACGGTATTGATGGAATACACATTCTCCCCGGGGTTAAACTCCGGGTCATCCAGCGCCATGTGGCAGGCAAACATGCCCCCCTGAGGCGCTTCTGCAAAGCCGTAGGGATAGCCGGAAGTCGTCCAGAGCTCCTGCACCCGGCTTCCGTCACGGCTTGCGATGCAGGCAAAATTTTCCTCATAGGTGCGGGAGGCAATGATGAAGAATCTGCCGTCCCGCATGGGGATGGCGGTATTCACCTGAAAGGCGGAGCGGTCCCAGTTTGTGAAAAGCTCCTCCGTCTCCCCGGAGATCAGATCCTTCAGATAAAACCGATACTGCAGCTTCCGCGCCATATCTTCCCGAAGGCTGTAGCGCACCTTGCTGTAAAAAGCGCAGCGCCCTCCGTCCGTAAGACCGAGAAAGGATGTGCGCTCCGCTCCCTTTTGGGAGAGATTTTCCCTGCGGCCGCTTTCAGGCTCCAAGACACTGCGGTGACCGCCGTCCGTATTGGTATAGAGAATCTTCATTTACCAGATCACCCCCGCGATCAAAAGCGCAAGAATCAGCAGCGCAAAATTCACCAGCGTAAACACAAGCATATACCGCCCTTTGTCCGCACCTGGTGCGGCGCCGTAAAGGCGGAAGGAGATGAGACTTGCCATAGACGCAATGAGCGTTCCGAGACCGCCCAGATTCACCCCCAGAAAAAGTCCTTTCCAGTCCTCCGTAAACACCGTCAGCATGGCCGCTGCGGGAACATTGCTCACCGCCTGGGAGATCACGGCAGAGGTCACCATGACCCGGCCTTCCAGAAGCTTTTCCACAAAGCCGCGCACGGCTTCTACCCTGCCCAGATTTCCCACAAAGATGAAAAATCCCACAAAGGTCACCAGAAGGCCCCAGTCTATCTTTCCGAAAAGCTTTCGGTCAAAGAGGAGCATTTCCAGCACCGTCACCCCAAGGGTGATGCGCCAGTCCAGCACCCGAAGCACCGTAAGCACACAGAGAAGAAAGAGAAGTCCTGCCCGAAAAGCGGGAAGCTTCCGCATTGCCTCCTCCTCTGCCGATGGCGCAATATCTGTCCCGCGCTTCAGCAGGAGCAGGCTTGCCCCTGCCGTCAGCACAAGACAAAGCGCCGCCACGGGAAGGGAGAGGGAGAAAAACTCTCCCGCTCCCAATCCGTAAGTATCGTAAATCAGCAGATTCTGGGGATTTCCGATGGGTGTGGAAAGGCTTCCCAGATTTGCAGCCACCGTCTCCATGACCACGGTGCGGATAAGCCGCGGCTTATCCTCCGTCCCCAGAAGGGCGACGGTAAAGGGCACAAAGGTGATGAGCGCCACATCGTTTGTGACAAAGGCGGAAAGCAGGAAGCACGCCGCCACAAGAAGAAGGGACAGGGTCTTTCCGTTTTTCGTCATGCGGGTAAGGCTTCGGGAGAGGAGGGCAAAAAGTCCCGCCTCACGAAGTCCCGCCACTGCCGCCATGAGGCACAGCAGCAGACCCAGCACCTCGAAATTCACATACTCCGCATAGAGCGCATCCGGCTTCTGCAGAAGCATGGATGCCGCCGCCAGCACAAGGGAGATGACAAGCACCGCCTCAGATCTCACAAACCGCCAGACACGCTGCATTTTCCCGTTTTCCTCTCAAATTCTCTTTATTCTGCCTTTTCGTACACGGGGATACCCTCACCCGTATAGGTAAACCAGCCGCCGGAGACCTCTTCCCCGGTAAACCAGTTGCGCCACTTGCCCTCGGGGAGGTACACCTTGCGGGTGTCGCTCTCTGCGGTGAGGGGCGCTACGATAAGGTCGCAGAAAAGATACTCATCGTCAATATTCCACGTTTCCTTATCCCAGGTATAGTCGCTCACCAGTGCGCGGACAGGGGCTTTACCGGTAGCCTTGTAGGTCTCGAAGGCTTCCTTCAGCATGGGAACAAGCTTTTCACGGGTCTTGAACAGCTCCCGCACCTCATTCTCGCAGCCAAGCTCGATCCACGGTGCTTCCGGGCAGTACCAGGCGTTCACAAGGCACTGAACGGAGAAGACCACGGTCTGCAGTCTCCGGAGCATATCCTTCCGGGAGACGGCATGGCGCACCTCGGGAGACCAGAGAAGTCCGGAGAAGCCGGAGTTTGCACAGGCACGGATGAAATCCTTGTGGCCGTAAAGGTCGCTGTACAGCACATAGGGATAGGTGGAAGCAAGGGCACCGCTGCTGCGCACCTCGGAAAGAGTGGCTTCACCGCCAAGAGCCTCCTGCATGGTCTGCATATAGAGGATGCCGAAAAGGCTGTGGTACTGCTCGCCGTCAAGTCCGGAGGGGAATTCGGCGCAGTTGGGGAAGCTCCAGCCGCCGGTATAGTCGCTGCCGTCGCACTCATCCAGCTTAAAGCCGTCCACAATGCCATGCATCACGTTGGCTTTATGATACTCCGCAAAGGCAGTACGGATCTCCGGCAGGGCAAAGTCCGGCACATAGCCGCCCCAGGAGATATAGTCGCCGCAGCCCTTTTTCATTTCCGGGGCAAGGGGAGATTCGGGATGG
>JAFQKD010000045.1 GCA_017397075.1 Oscillospiraceae bacterium
ACAACCATCTGGAAAAGAAGGGCGTGCTCACCAAGGGCTTCAGGAACCGTTTCCGCAAAAAGCCTCTGTGGGAGATCGACCGCAGCACGGAGACAGATGCTGTTGCTGCGGAGAAGGATGCAGACAAGACACTGTACTGAGAAAAGAAAAATCGCCTGTCCGAAGGGACAGGCGATTTTTTTGTGCAACTCAGAACAGAGCCTTTTTGGTGCCGGGAACGGACTCGGCGATCTTCCTGCCGTTCTTCACGGAAAGAAGCACGGGAGCGTTCACATTCAGCGCCTCGTAGTAATCCTTGGCGTCCAGAACGATAAAGCTTGCCGGACGGCCTTCCACGATGCCGTAGCTCTCACCCAGATGCAGGGTGCGGGCAGCATTGTTGGAGATGAAGCGGTATGCGGAGCGGATCTCCTCATAACCCATCATCTGGCACACATGCAGCCCCATGAAGACCACGTCGCGCATGGAGCCGGTGCCCATGGGATACCAGGGGTCGAAGATATCATCATGTCCGAAGGACACGTTGATGCCCTCTGCGGTGAGCTCCTTCACCCGGGTGATGCCCCGGCGCTTGGGATAGGTGTCGATTCTGCCCTGCAGGTGGGTGTTCACCAGAGGGTTGGAAACGAAATTGATGCCGCTCATCTTCAGAAGCCGCATGAGCCGCTGCACATAGGCGTTGTTGTAGGAGTGCATGGCGGTGGTGTGGCTTGCGGTGACACGATCCCGCAGACCGCTTTCCAGAGCGCGGGCGGCAAGGGTTTCCAGACCGCGGGAAGCTTCGTCGTCGATCTCATCGCAGTGAACATCCACAAGCTTACCGTACTTTTCGGCCAGCTCCATGGCGAAGTTCAGGGAAGAGACGCTGTATTCCCGGGTGAATTCGAAGTGGGGGATGGCGCCCACACAGTCGGCGCCCATTTTCACCGCGTCCTCCATGAGCTGACGGCCGTTGGGATAGCTTTCAATGCCCTCCTGAGGGAACGCCACGATCTGGATGTTCATCACATCGCGAAGCTCTTCCCGCAGCTCGATGAGCGCTTCCATTGCCGTAAGCTTGGGATCGGTAACGTCCACATGGGTGCGGATGTGCTGAATGCCGTTTGCGGCATAGAGACGCACAGCACGGTTTACCCGGTCGTGAACGTCCTTTTTGGTCAGGGTCTCCTTGCGCAGGGACCAGGTCTCGATACCCTCGAAGAGGGTGCCGCTCATGTTCCACTTGGGCTCGCCTGCGGTAAGGCAGGTGTCCAGATGGACGTGAGATTCGATGAACGGGGGAAGCGCAAGCTTCCCGCCGAAATCGATGACCTCTTCCCCGTTAAGGGGCTCAAGAGACGGGGCGATGGTTTCGATCTTCCCGTCAGTCACGCGGATGTCGCTGAGAGTATTCGCGTTTTCAATGTACAGATTGCGGTACAGCATGGCTTACGCCTTCTTCCGACGGATGACCTCGCCGATGAGGTAGCAGAGGACGGAAACGACCATGTTGTTGATGGCGGCGATGCCCCAGGAGAAGCCGGGGATGATGTTGCCGCCGGTCAGGTTGCCGATGACGGCGCCGGCCACGACACCGATGATGGCAGCCCAGTTGACACCGGAGCGGACCTCAGCATCGGGAGCGTAGTTCTTGCGGTTCAGGAAGTAGTCGGTCACAAGGATGACGCCGACAGCGGGGAGAGTGGCGTTCAGGATGGTGAGCCAGTTGCAGTAGTTGTTGTAGAGCCACATTGCAGCCACGGTGCCGATGATACCGGCAATGATGACCATGGGCTTCTTCTTCTGGCCGGTGATGTTGGCAAGACCCAGAGCACCGGTGTACAGAGCGTTGTCGTTGGTGGTCCAGATGTTGGCGCCCAGAACGATGAAGGCGAACACGCCGAGCTCCAGCTCGATCATGACCCAGAAGATGTCATTGGTGCCGGTGAAGGCGCCTGCAACGCCGCCGAAGCAGAACATCAGGCTGTTGCCGAGGAAGAAGGCGATGATGGTGGTGATGACGGCGGTCTTGTTGTTCTTGGCGAAACGCACGAAGTTGGGGGTGGCGGTACCGCCGCTGACGAAGGAACCGATGACAAGACCGATGGCGGAGAACAGGGTCAGGCCGCCGGTGGACTTATCGAAGATGGCAGTCAGGCCGCCGCCCATAACGGTGGCCTTGACCATGGCGTAGGTGCCGAGGATGGCGATCAGGGGGACGGAGATGTAGCTGACGATCTCAAGACCCTTGATGCCGAAGTAAGCGGAGGTGGTCATGCAGATGCCCACGGCGAAGATGAAAATGTAGGGGAGGATAGCGGAATCGGGAGCCAGAACCTGAGCTGCGGGGATGGCGAACATAGCAGCGCCAACGCCGAACCAGCCGATCTGGGTCAGACCGATCATGGCGGAGGGCAGGTAGGAGCCCTTTGCGCCGAAAGCGCGGCGGCTCAGAAGGTCAAAGGAGAGACCGGAATCGCAGCCGATGTAGCCCAGAGCGCCGGTGTATGCGGCAAGGATGATGCCGCCAAGGAGAACTGCCCAGATGAAGCCCTTGAGATCCAGTCCGTTGGCCAGATCCACGCCGGTCCACATGCTGGCGGAGAAGAAGGTGAAGCCCAGCATGATGACAAACATCGCGCCGAAGCCCTTACGCGCGGTTTTCGGTACCGCTTCGTTGGTGTAATCAATGTCGACTTTTTGGGTCTTATTCTTTGCCATGGGAAAAACGCCTCCTCTTATTTTTTTGGGCAAAGCCCAAACTTATATAATTATATAAGAAATGAGAGGGAAGAGCAAGATAAAATGTTGAATTCTGTCGTTGTTTTTTGAATTTGGCGTTTTGACGGAGAAATTACGGAAAAACTGTGGTATACTGAACCAAAAAGGGAGGCGTGCAAATGGATAGATTGGCGTTGGAGCAGAAGATCACGGAATACTGCACCCGGGAGCAGATCTTCGGTATGCTGCGGGTGACCCATAAGGATACGGTGCTTTACAGGCAGGAGATGGGGTATGCCGACTATGAGCGCCGCATTCCGTTTACGGATGCGTCTCTATTTTCTCTCTACTCTCTTTCCAAACCCTTCTGCGCACTGGGACTTTTGAAGCTGAAGGATGCGGGACTTGTGGATCTGAACCTGCATCCCGGCTATTATGTGCCGGAGGCTGCGGCGTTTGACAGCCGGGTAACTTTGCGCCATCTTCTGCACCATGTCAGTGGGCTTCCCGATGCGGAGCAAATCGGGGAATTTGCCGCAAAGTTTGCCCCGGGGTATCCTGCCTTTGCCCGGGAACACATCCGGGAGCTTGCGAAATATCCGTCCTTCTTTGCACCGGGGACGGATACCAAGTATGCCAACATCAACTTTATATTGCCTGCGCTGGTAATCGAAAATGTAACGGGCGAGAACTATGCCGACTACATGGCAAAGGAGATTTTTGCTCCTCTTGGGATGAAAACAGCGGTGGTTGACCACGAAAAACGGGAAATCCCCCACCGTGTTACCGGATATGCCCTGAAAAACGGCGTGCCTGTGCCGGAGGAAAAGAGCCATAACTGGCTTCTGGGCGCCGGAGATATTGTCGGCACCGCAGACGATGTGTACGGTTTGAACCGGGCAATCAAGCACCGGCTTCTCCTGCGGGAAGAGACTTGGGACGAGGTGCTGACGGCGCACCCCATAAACAGCTTCGGTATGGGCTGCTCCGTATACAGCTGGCACGGGCTGCGCTGCATTCATCATAACGGCGGACATATCGGCTTCCGCACGCTGCATATGCAGCTTCCGGAAGAGGATTTTGATATCATCCTTCTTTCAAACAGCGGTTACGGCGATGCCCGAAGCGCGCTTGCGGAAATGGTCTACGCCGCGTTTTTCGGGGAAGAGGGGAAAAACGCGGAAATGCCGGAAATGGATAAAGGGTATATCCGCTGAAAACCGCAGAGAAACATACACGGCAGACCATCAAAAACGGAATACTGTTGCAATCTGCTGCGGTATCGGGTAATATCGTGGTAACAGAAGAGACCGGAGGCAATTTTATGATCTCTAAGGTATATGATGAAAAGATCCGCGCATGGATCGGAGAGCACAGGGAGGAGATCCTTCAAAAGTGGATGGAGCTTATCCGTATCCCCTCTCTCAGCGGTGAGCCGGAGGAAAACGCGCCTTACGGCAAAGCCTGCGCCGAAGCGCTGCGGAGGGCTGCGGGATTCTTTGCGGAAAAGGGATTTTCTGTCCGGCTGGAGGAGAAATACGGTTACGGTTTAGCACAGTTCGGTGATGGGGAGAGGACGATCGGCCTTTTTGCCCACTGCGACGTGGTGCCCACGGGAGACGGCTGGATGTATACGGAACCCTTTGTGCCTGTGATCCGTGACGGACTTCTCTTCGGCAGAGGTGCAAGCGACAACAAAAGCGGAGTAATGGCATCTCTTTGCATCATGTCCATCCTGAAGGACTGCGGCATTCCCGTGAAAAGCAGCATCAGCGCCTTCCTCGGCACAAACGAGGAAAGCGGCATGGCGGATGTGGAGGCCTTTGCGGCACGGGAGAAAATGCCCGATCTCAGCCTTGTGCCGGATTCCTCCTTCCCCTGCAGTCTTGGAGAAAAGGGGATCCTGCGCCTCTGGGCAAAGAGCCCGGTGCCGCTGACGGATGTTTTGGAGTTCCGGGGCGGGGATGCCTTCAATATCGTGCTGGACGAAGTGAACGTTACCCTTTCTCCCAATGCTGCACTGGAAGAGGAGCTGCGGGAGAAAATCGGGGACGAGGGCGCATATACCCTCTCCGGGGACGAAGACGGTACGCTGCATCTGCGGGTACAGGGCATTGCAAAGCACGCGGCAGACCCGGAAGGCTCTGTGAACGCATCGGTTCTGGCGGCAAAGCTGCTGGGAAGCTGCAAAGCGCTGAACGGAACAGACCGCGCCGTCATGGCTGATGCCGCTGCACTTTACGGCGACCATTGGGGCGGCGGTCTCGGCATTTCCCATGAGGACGAACATTTCGGAAAGCTCAGCGCCGTAAACGGCATGGCAAAGGTGGAAAGCGGACACCTCTGCCTCAGTCTGGATGTGCGCTACGGGGCATCCTTCTGTCCCGAGGAGCTGGAAGAAAAGCTTTCCGCTGCCTATGGCGCGAAGGGCTGGGAGATCATCGAATGCAATAACCGTCCCGGTTTCCGCGCAGACCCGGATGGTTATGTGCCCGGCATGATGAAAAAGCTGTACAGAGAGCTTACCGGGACGGAAAAAGAACCCTTCTATATGGCCGGCGGCACCTATGCCCGGTACCTGAAGAACGCCTTTGCCGTTGGCACATGGGCAGACGATCCCGATCGGGAGATTCCCATGACCCGGCTTCCCGCAGGCCGCGGAAGCGCCCATCAGCGGGATGAGGCGGTGGATCTTGCGGGGTTTTTCCAGGCTGTGCGGCTGCTGACCCACGCGGTCATCGCCTGCGACAAAGAACAGATGTAACCAAAAAGGGAGGAAATACCGATGAAAACCGCATTTATTCACGCAAATGTTCTGGATGTGCTGAACCGCACAGTTCTGTTTGACCATACCGTGCTTACGGAGGACGGGGTGATCACCGCGGTGACTTCCTCTGCGGATACCGCAGGGTATGAGATCGTGGATCTGGAGGGAAAGTATCTCACCCCCGGTCTTTTTAACTGCCACATCCATGTGACCTCCACCTGCGAGGGGGACATGGCAAAGCAGTCCTCCGCCCCTGTGGACAGGATCCTTACCGCCCTGAAAAACATGGAGGCATTCATCCGCACAGGCGTTACCTTCGTGCGGGATGTGGGGACACCGGATGGGATCGCCCTTGACCTGCGGCAGGCGGTAAAGGACGGACGCATCAAAATGGCTCCGGATATGCAGGCCTGCGGCACCGCCATCTGCATGACCGGCGGCACGGGAAGAAAGATCATCGCCACGGAAGTGGACGGCGAGGTGGAATGCCGCAGAGAGGCACGGCGGCTTGTGCGGCAGGGCGTCGATGTGGTGAAGCTGATGGCCACCGGCGGTACGCTGACCCATGGCACAAAGCCGGGCTGCCCGGAGCTTACGGAGGAAGAAATGCGGGCTGCTGTGGAAGCTGCCCATGCGGAAGGTCTTCAGGTCATCAGCCATGCAGAGAGCAACGAGGGTGTGCGCAACGCCATCCGCGCCGGGGTGGACTGCATTGAGCACGGGGACGATATGGACGAAGAGACTGTGCGGCTCATGGTGGAGCACGGCACGTGGCTTGACGGCACGGTTTCCGCGCTGTACTGCATCCTCCGGGGCAAGGACAAGGGACTGCCCGAGGAGTTTTACCAGAAGGCCATTGACGCCGAAGGTCAGGTTTACAGATCCTTCAACATGGCTTTCCACGCAGGTGTTCCCTGTGCTGCAGGGTCCGACTGCGGCTCTTCTTTCTGCTATCATGACGAAAGCGCCATCGAGCTTGTGATCATGGTGGAAAAGTGCGGCATTACCGCCATGGATGCCATGGTGGTGGGCACCATCAATTCCGCCCGTCTTTGCGGCGTGGAGGAGTCTCTCGGCTCTGTTACCGTGGGAAAGAAGGCCCACTTTGCGGTATTTGCGGAAAATCCCGCGGAAAACATCCGCGCCGCCATGGATTGCTGCATGACGGTGAAAAACGGCGAGATCCTCTGGCAGAAGTAAATAACAAAAAGCGTGAGACCCCCGGCCGGGGGTCTCGCGCTGTTTGTCTGCAATATGAGGCGCTATGGCTGCCTATACTTTATACGCTGTATAAGGCCGACGATTTGTCCTGAAAGGATGACCGTCAGAAGGGAATACCAAATTCTGCCGATGGGGATATAGCTCAGAGATAATGCCAGCACAGTCATGTCGGTGATGAGGTAGGCCCATTCGACTTTAATATGAAACACGTGGGACATGCACATGGCAAGCGCATCATCCCCGGATACGGCACCGCCGACCCTGACGCATAGTCCTGCGCCGATACCGACAAACACTGCGCCGACGACCGAAGAGAGCAAGGGCGCGTCGGCAAGCTGGGGCCAAAGGGGGTCAAACTGTGCAAAAACCCAATAGGAAACAGAGAAACTCACGGTTGCCACGGCGGAATAAAGGATAAACTTTCTTCCCAGAAGCTTCCATCCCAATGCATAGCAGATGACATTGGCAATGAAGTTCGTGATGGACGGGGAAATGTGAAACCAGTGGTATAACAGAAGATTTAAGCCGATCACACCGCCCTCGGTCACACCGGAAAGAGAATGAACGTGATATAAACCAAACGCAAGAAAAGCGCTGCTCAGCACAGCAACGATGCAATGCTTTGCCTGAATATCTTTAAACATTTTTGCGATGATTCTCCCTGATAAATGCAAGTAATATATGGGATATTCGATCAGCGGACTGCGGCTCAGACCATTCCCGCTTCTTTCAGCATGACCATGCACTTTGCCAGCATCCGCATCACATGGAAGGGTCCCTTATAGGTGTGTCCCTTGCAGGGGGGCTCTGTGGGAACGCCGTCCCGCCGCAGATAGCCCAGCCATTCGCCGCCGTGCTCGCGGTCGGAGAATTTTTCGAAGGCGTAATCGCAGACCATACGGAAAATATCCCTGTATTTTTCGTCACCTGTGCGGAGATACAGCATCAGGGAGGCGATGACCGTTTCATTCTGAGGCCACCAGAGCTTCATGTCATGCTCGTAAGCCTCCACGGGAAGACCCAGCACGTCCTTAAAGTAAGTGATGCCGCCGTATTCCTTGTCCCAGCCCCGCGCAAAAGCCTCGTCAAACACGGTGGCGGAGAAGGAAATGAGCTCCTCATCGTTCCGCTTCATGCCTTCCTCCAGCATGAACCATGCGCACTCAATGTCATGCCCGGGGTTAATGACGCGGCAGGGCGCGGAATCAAGGATCACGCTGCTGTCATGGGCATCCACAGACTCAAACATAGCCTTGTATTCCGGCTTGTGGAAGCTGCGGATATCCCGGATGAGCCCGGTGATGATCTCGCTGTAACGGGCGGCGTTTTCGGGGTCTGCCTCCCGCATGATGGCGGCAACATTCAGCATGATCATGGAGTTTGCAAGCCCCTTTGTGCTGCGGGTGGAGTCGATGCTCTTGGGAGTGATCTTGTAGGGATCCGTGGACGGGTCAAGATACATGCCGTAGACGAAATCAAAGCAGGTCTTTGCGGTGTTCAGATAAGCTTCGTCCCCGGTCGCCATATAGTATTCCGCATTTGCGATGATATAGAAGGTCTCACTGAACCAGTAACGGCGCTTGCGCAGAGGCCGTCCGTCTCTTGTGACGGTAAAGAACATCCGCCCGTCGGTATCGATGCAGTGAGCGGAAGCAAAATCAATGCAGCTTTTGGCAAAATCCAGATATTCCTGCTTCTTTTCGATGTGATTGTAGATGTAGGAGAACATCCAGCCTGCCCGACCCTGCATCCAGACGCTCTTGTCCTCGGAATAGACCTTTCCCTCACGGTCAAGGCAGTTGAGAAGTCCGCCGTATTCCCGGTCTGCTCCATGCTCCAGCCAGAAAGGCACGCAGGACTCCAGAAGCTCGGTTTTGAACTGTTCGTAAATCTGTTTCATATTCTCCCTCTCCTTAATCCACGAAGGAAGATCTTGCGGTTTCTTCCAGAAGCTCTGTGATGTCGCGGTCAGGCTCCCACAAAAGCGCGGCATAAAGGGCCGTGGGCAGCATGATGCGGCTTTCCAGCATACCGTCTTCCACCAGCGCCTCCACGATGGGGGAAGCGCTTCCGCGGGCAATGCAGGAAACCGTTTTCTGCACCAGCGGCAGATTTTTCATCCACCCTGCCTGCACATATTTCCAGAGGCGTTCCTTTTCCCCCGTGCGGCGTTCTATGTACGCAGCTGTGCGCTCGCCCAGAATATAGGGCGCGGTAAAATGCTCGAAGGCATGCCAGTCCAGATTCATCATCCCCTTCAGCACCGCGCCGAAACGCTCGTTTTCGCCCCGAAGGGTGAGGAGCGAAGCCGTGAAGGCAAGGGTCTCTTCGAAATTCTCCGTTTTGTCCGTTTCGTAATGCCAGGGGAAGGCGCCGCAATCCTCCCATACGATGTGCACCCGTGGGTCTGTGCGGGCGATGATGTCCCGGTGGGTCTTGACGGAGGTGGCGTGGAGACCGAACTGGATGTGAAGCTGCGGGTATTTTTCCAGAAGGGCGCCTGCGATGTCGTTTACAAGGTCGGTGACCACCTCTGCGATGCATTTTCCGCCGACGGAGTCTTCGTTCAGCTCGGTAAAGGACTGGAAATAGATGCCGTCGCCCTTGGCGCGGGCATATTCGCGGTCATAGGTCTCCAATACGCTTTCCCGCAGGCGGAGGAGCGCGGCGTCATCCAGTCTTTCCAGCTCCACCTTGCAGCCTGTATCCCAGCCCCATGCAAAGCCCCAGATGACCTTGATGCCGAGACTGTGGGCGTATTCCGCCACATCGTCCGCATTGAGAGGTGCGCTGTCGTTCCAGATCACGATCTCGTTGAGCCGCAGCTTTGCCATGTTTTCCAGAAACCCACGGTAATCGTAGATCACGTGACCCCATGTCCAGATGGCGCGGGTAGGGATGGCGGGAGCGGCGCTGATGCTCCACGGAGCAAGAGGACGCTCCATGGGCGCATTGAAGTGGTTTCTGTCCCAGAGATACCCGTCCCTGTAGAGCAGATCGCCGCAGTAGCGGCCGCAGAAATCGGCGCAGCCGTAGAAAAGCCCTGCGTCATCCTCTCCGCAGACAGCGACGAGCTGACGCTCCGGGGCAAGGGGATTTTTGCCCACGAGGATGCCGTAACCCTCCGCTTTTCCCGGCATGGTGAGAAGTCCCTCCCCGATGCAGGCGCGAAGAACAGGGTTGCTGCTGTCCCCGAGACAGATAAGGTCATGGGCAGCCATGTCCTCCCCGGTGAGCTGCGATGCAGGTTTTACCGGCAGCACATAGCCGAGAAGACCGGAGACCGTTCCGGAAAGGAGATTTGCCGCCTTTTTGGCAAGACCGTCGTAGCGGTCATAGACGAGAAGCCAGCGGTATTCCATGGAAACCTCCAGAATTTCTGTGGTGATAGTACCATTATATAAGCTGCGGGGCGGAAGTCAATGCCGGAAATCCGGGAAAAAGATGTCCGGATTTCAGATTTTGCCTCCGGGACTTTACAGGCGGCATCGCGCTGGGATAGAATAGAGCCGGGGGTGAGACCGAAGTGAACATCAAACTTGGAAAACCCATCCTTGTCCATGCGCCGGAAATGAACAGCGCCGTTGCCCGCTGGGGGGTCTATGCCATTCCGCGGATGTGGCGGGAGAGAATGGGGGAGCTTGTCATCCGCTTTAACGGCGAGGCAGATTCCACCGTGCCGGAAACCATGCAGGCAGCGCCGAATCTGTACTTTGTTTCCCGTGATGAGGGCAAAACATGGGCGCGTGATCCGGATGGGGAGCAGCACTATGATATCAGTATCCTTACCGGCATTGAGCCGCCCTGTCTGCGGCTCAGAAACGGGGATCTGGTGTACCTGCAGTACGAAAAGGACCTGCCCCCGGTGGAAAACACCCCATGGCAGAAGGAATTTGAGTTTCCCAACCACGATTCCTATATGCGTACCTATCGCTACGGCGATATCCCCGCTACCTGCAAAAAGCTCTGGTTCTGCCGTGTTGACGGGAAAACCGGGGAGCTTACCCGCAGGGAAGCCGTGCTGGATTTCCCGGAGCGGGAGCTTGCGCTGAACTATCTGGGACGGGAGGGGGATGAATTTGTCCCTGTGCCGGAATATGTGCAGCCGTATATTTTCGCCTCGCCCTATATTTCTGCCATGCATGAGCTGCCTGACGGTACCCTTTGCGCCCTTTCCCACGGGCAGAACCCCGAAGTCCATGACCGTTACTGCAAAGAGATCTACCTTATGGTCTCCGAAGACGGGGGAGGTACATGGAAAAAACGGGCAACTGCCGCAAGCAGCGCGGAGATGCCCTTCGGTTACGGCGGGGATGCGGGGGAGTGCTCCCTTGCCATGATGGAGGACGGCTCTCTCTTCTGCGTCATGCGCATGGATATGAGCATACATCCGGATGAGGATGAGACCAAATGCTGGGGCACGGCATTCTGCGCCTCCTTTGACGG
>JAFQKD010000046.1 GCA_017397075.1 Oscillospiraceae bacterium
GGCAGGCCGAGGCACGGATATTTCTCTTGGCGGCAACGCAGAATTTCTTGCCAAGGCGGATCTGCGCCGTGAGGGACTTGATGATGCCATGATCGACGCGGCCACCGGTTTTGCCGCAACGGCGGATGAGGAGATCCTGCAGGCACGGACCCTTTATGCCGAAAGACTTGCTGTCCACAAAGCGGAAGTGGCGAAAGAGGCGGAGCTTGTCCGTGCGGCAGGCGGTCTCTTCATTCTGGGTACTGAGCGGCATGAATCCCGCCGTATCGACAATCAGCTTCGCGGCCGTTCCGGCCGACAGGGGGACCCCGGTGAAAGCTGGTTTGTCATTGCCATGAGCGATGACATTATGCGTCTTTTCGGCGGCGAGCGTATCCGGAATATGATGATGGCCATGAAGCTGGATGAGGATACCCCCATTGACCAGAAGATCCTCTCCGGTGCGCTGGAATCTGCACAGCGCCGGGTGGAGAGCATGCATTTCCAGAGCCGGAAAACCGTTCTGGAGTACGACGACGTGATGAACAAGCAGCGCGGCATCATCTATGAGCAGCGCCGCCGTGTTCTCGACGGGGAGGACATCCATCCCCGTATCCTTTCCATGGTGTATGACACCATTGAGACCGGCATCCGCGGCGGATTTGCCCGCAGTGGAAAGCTGGAGAGCCGGGAAGAGCTGAATGCCATTCTTGAGCCGTTTACGAAGCTGTTTCTCCGCACGGAGGCCCTTGAGCTTCCGGAAAAGACGGAAAACATCACCCCGGAAGATCTCATTGACGCCGTAAAGCAGCAGGCTCTGGCCGTTTATGAGCAGCGTGAGAAGGAATTCGGCACCCTGCCCGGTGCGGACGCGCCCCTTATGCGTGAGCTGGAGCGGGTGGTTCTCCTGCGGGTGGTGGATGAGTTCTGGATGGATCACATTGATGCCATGCACGAGCTGCGGAAGGGTATCGGCCTGCGGGCATACGGCAACACGAGACCCATTGACGCGTATAAGCAGGAAGGCTTCGAAATGTTCGAGGCCATGATCGCCGGCATTTCCGAGGAAGTAAGCCGAAGGATCTATACCGTGCGTGTCCGCAGAGAGCAGCCGATCCAGCGCAAAAGCGCCGTGAAGATCGCGCCTCAGAATCCCGGTGGAGAGAAGCCCCGTCCCGTGACGGCGGCAAAGAAGCCGGGTCCCAACGATCCCTGCCCCTGCGGTAAGCTTCGTCCAAACGGACTTCCCATGAAGTACAAGGATTGCTGCGGCAGACGGGGGAATAAGGCATGACCTTTCGGGAAGAAAACCGGGGCGGCGTCATTCTGGAAACAGCGCCCAATATCCGGGTGAAGCACGCTTTCACCACGCGGTACGGCGGAGTGAGCGAGGGCGTCTGGTCATCCCTGAACCTTGGCACCACCAGAGGCGATGTGCCGGAGCATGTGGACAAAAACTACGATATTCTCTGCAGCGCGCTGGAGATTTCCAGAGAGCGTCTCTGCTTTACCAGACAGGTGCACGGCACCGTCGTCCGTCCCGTAACGGGTGCGGACAGCCATACCCTTTTTACCCCCATTCCCTATGAGGCGGACGGGCTCATCACCAATGAGCCGGGACTTCCCCTTATCTGTTTTGCGGCAGACTGCGTGCCCATTTTGCTTTGGGCGGAGGATGTGGGTGCTGTCGGTGCGGTGCATGCCGGCTGGAAGGGCACTGTGGGGGATATTGCAGGACATGCCGTCCGTGAGATGGTGCGGCTTTACGGGGCAGATCCCCGAAAGATGCAGGCAGCCATCGGGCCGCATATCGGTTACTGCTGCTTTGAAACGGGACCGGAGATCCCCGAGGCTGTGCTTCAACGGCTGGGGGATGAGGGAAAGGCATATATCCGGCCCAAAGGCGAAAAATTCCATGTGGATCTTACCGGCGTAAACCGGGCGCTTCTCATGCGCGGAGGCGTTCCGGAGGAAAACATCACCGCAAGCGATGGGTGTACCATGTGCCGGCCGGAGCGTTACTGGTCTCACCGGGTCACCCGGGGTGAACGGGGCGTGCAGGCGGCAGTGATCCAGATTTAAGAGAAAGGAGCGCCATGAGAAACAAGGCGAAACGATGCATAGCGCTGATTTTGTGTGCGCTTTTTGTACTGCTTTCCGGCTGTGAGGGGGGCCTTCCCTGGAACCGCAGCCCCTATGAACGGCTGAGCGATGGGGAGGAGGAGCCGTCGCCCTCTCCCACACCGACCCAGATCGTCATGGAGATGGTCACCGACAACCGCTTTACCCTGAAATACGATCCGGAGGAGGATCTGAATCCTCTGCGGTGCACCGGTACATACAACATTGCTGTGGGCGAGCTCATGTATGAGCGGCTCTACACTGTTGACGGCGATTTTCAGGCCGTGCCTGTGCTGTGCGAGAGCATGACCACGGAGGACGGCGTTGTCTGGACCGTGAAAGTGAAGCAGGGCATCATGATGCATGACGGAAAGCCCCTCACCGCCTATGATGTGGCTTATTCCATTAACGAAGCCAGAAACAGCGAAAAATACATTTCCCGTCTCACCGGCATTCAGGAATTTTCCGTGCTGGATGACAGCACCATCTATATGGCGCTCTGGGATGCGGATTACGCCATCGCCTCTGTGCTGGATGTGCCTGTGATCCGGGAAGGCACCATTGACGAGCCTGTTCCTGCAGGCAGCGGTCCCTATACCTTTTCCAGACGGATTGGCGGCGGAAAGCTTACCGCTTTTCAGAAGCACCGCAATGCATCGGAGCTTCCTCTGCAGGAGATATACCTTTCCGAGGTGGAATTCGAGCAGCTGACCCTTGCTTTCACCAACAGTGAGGTCGATATGATGCAGTTCGACCCCACAGGACACAATATCTACAATATCCGCGTGGATACCGAGCGGCATTATTACGATACCACCGTGCTGCAGTATATCGGGTTTAACCATTACGGGGATGTAACGCAGGATTACCGGTTCCGTCAGGCGGTGTATTACGCTGTGAACCGGGAAAAGATCGTGGATACGGTGATGAACGGCGCAGCCGTGGAGGCACCCCTGATCCTTTCCCCGGAGCTTCCCGAATACAGCTGGACATGGGAGCCCAAGGAGGATTATTCCGTCACGAAGCTCTGCGAGATCCTTGCGGATATGGGCTTTGCGGACAGAAATGCGGACGGATATCTGGAATATCCCACCACCGGCGGTATGCTTGCCTTTACGCTGGAATTTCTGGTGAACGAGGAAAACCCCTACAAGGTCGCCGCAGCGGAGGAGATCGCGGATACCCTGCGGAGCATCGGGATCAACGTGGATCTGCAGAAGCTGGACTGGGAGACCTTCTCCAACCGTGTGGCATGGGGTGAATTTGATATGTTTTACGGCGAGGTTCGCCTCGGTGCGAACTTCGACCTGCGGGATCTGACTACCCGTTACGGCGCGCTGAACTTCGGCGGGCAGCTTGGCGTTTCCGATGCTGCTCTTGCCCAGCTGGATACGGATCCCTCACGGCTTGAGGATGAGGAGTATCTGGATTCGCTGGATGTGCCCTTCTATTCCGGCACCATCCGCAGATATATGGGTGCGCAGGGGGAGGAACGGGCCGCCGCCGCAGAGAATCTGTGCCGGTATTTTCTGGAAGACAGCTATGTGGTTCCGGTGCTGTACAAGAAATATGCCGTAATGGTGCACCGGGACGTGATCACGGGCATGAAGCCCACCGCTTCCAGCGTGTTCTACAATATCGACCAGTGGACCATCACACTGAAACAGGAGGAGCAGCCATGACAGACAGAGAGCTGATCAACGAAGCGAAAAAGGCAGCGGCAAACGCCTATGCTCCCTACTCCCGCTTTGCCGTAGGCGCGGCGCTGGAATGTGACGACGGAACGGTGGTCACCGGCTGCAATGTGGAAAACGCCGCTCTTGGCGGAAGCATCTGCGCCGAGAGAGTAGCCGCCTGCGCCGCCATCAGCCAGGGGAAAAGAAGCTGGAAGCGGCTTGCGGTATATGCAAACAGCGCCGGTTACTGCACACCCTGCGGTGCCTGCAGACAGTTTTTGTGTGAATTTGCACCGGATCTGGAGATCCTGTGCGTCCGAGGGGACAACAGATACGTAAGCTATTCTCTGGCAAAGCTGCTGCCCCATCAGTTTAACGCGGAATTTATCCTGTGATCAGCGGAAAAGCCGGGAAATTGCCGTGCGCAGAAGCTCGCCGGAGCGGGTGTTTTCCGCGGCAAGCTCACGGTAAAGCCGGCTGAGCTCCATGTCGCCTGTTTCCTTGCAGGCAGCGTGGAACGCCGCGGCGGAGGAACGCTCCTGCAGGAGCCGCCCCCGAAGCAGCTCCAGCACGGGACAGCCGGCCTCCGGCTTCTGCGGCAGGGGACAGGTGTCCCCGGTGAGGAGAAAATAGGCGGATTGCAGCCGCCTTGTCTGAATGCTCTTTTGTCTGCGAAGCTTTTCGCAAAGCTCCTTCAGCCATCGGAGAGAAGTACGTCCCGCAGCTGCGCGGTAGGCGTTTTCCGCCTCAGAGGTCTCCTGCAGAAAAATGCGCAGCTGAGAAGCGTCTTCTTTTGACGGAGCGGGAGTGGGAGCCTTCTTTTTGGGCGATGGGGACGATGCCGCGCTGACCCGGTCCCACACCGCTTCAAAGGCGGTCCAATCGGTTTTTTCCATAGCGATCACCACATTTCAAAGATTTTCGTTACCATCCTATGCAGACAGTTGGGAGGAAGACAGATGGCCAGATTTTTTATTGCCGCATCCAACATTGTGGGCGGCGTTGCGTATCTTGACAGCAAGGCCATGGATCATATCAAGGTGCTCCGCATCCGAAACGGGGAGACCTTCACCGTTTGTGACGGCAGCGGAACGGATTACGAATGCCGTCTTGCCGATACGCAGGGCGCAAACGGCGTGGCGCAGGTGCTCTCCTGCGCACCCTCCGGGGCAGAACCTTCCGTGAAGGTGACGGTGTTTGCCGCCTGGCCAAAAGGGGACAAGGCGGAGCTCATCGTGCAGAAATGCGTGGAGCTCGGCGCAGGGGAGATCGTGTTCTTTCCCTCGTCCAGATGCGTGGTCAAGGTGGATGCTGCCGGTGCGCAGAAAAAGGTCATGCGGCTGGGACGCATTGCCGAGGAGGCTGCAAAGCAGTCCGGAAGAGGCGTGATCCCTGCGGTCACCGCAGCGGGAAGCTTTACCGATGCGGTAAAGGCCGCCTGCGGGCATGACTGCGCCCTCTTCCTTTATGAAGACGAAAAAACATTGGGGCTCAGGACCGTGCTGGAAGAAAACGGTGAAGCCAAAAGCTTTGCCCTCATGACAGGTCCCGAGGGAGGCTTTTCTCCCGAGGAAGCGGATGCCGCCGCAAAGGCGGGTATGCGCTCCACCGTTATGGGACCCCGGATTCTGCGGTGCGAAACGGCTCCCATTTGTGCCCTCACGGCAGTGATGCTGATGAGCGGGAATATGCAGGAAGGAAAGTAAGAACATGATTACACTGAAAAAACAGGGCGTTTATCTTCACGGCGGTGTGCCTGTGGATGGTTTTGCGGGAGCGCTGCCCCCGGAAGAGGCACGGGAGGGAACCATTGCCGCCTCCATCCTCCGGGCTCACAGCAAAAGCAAGGATCCCAAACGGCTGGAGATCCGTTTTGATGCCCTCATCAGCCACGATATTACATACGTTGGCATTATCCAGACGGCGAGAGCCTCCGGTATGACGGAGTTTCCCATTCCCTATGCACTCACAAACTGCCACAACTCCCTTTGTGCAGTGGGCGGCACCATCAATGCCGATGACCATGCCTTCGGCCTTTCCGCAGCGAAGAAGTACGGCGGCATCTATGTGCCGGCAAACCTTGCGGTCATCCACCAGTACGCAAGAGAGTCTCTTGCCGCCTGCGGCAAGATGATCCTCGGCTCTGACAGCCATACCCGTTACGGCTGCTTCGGCTGTATGGGCGTCGGTGAAGGCGGCGGCGAGCTTGCAAAGCAGCTTTTGAAAAACACCTGGGATGCCCCCATGCCCAAGGTAGTTCTCGTGTGGCTCAAGGGCAAGGTGCCCCACGGTGTTGGCCCTCATGATATTGCCGTTGCCATCTGCGGCGCGGTGTTCAAAAACGGCTTTGTGAAAAACGCTGTGCTTGAGTTTGCCGGACCCGGTATTGCGGACATGGATATGGATTTCCGTGCGGGCATCGATGTCATGTCTACGGAAGCAGGCTGCCTTACCTCTGTGTGGGAGACGGACGATACCGTAAAGGCGTATTACGATGACCACGGCAGACCCGAAGCGTACAACAAGCTTCAGGCAAAGGACGGCGCGTATTACGATGCCATGGTGGAAGTGGATCTGGACAAGCTCCAGAGCATGATCGCACTGCCCTTCCATCCCTCCAATGCCTTCACGCTGAAGGAACTTATGGCCCATCCCCGTGAGATCTTTGCCGAGACACAGGCCGCCTGCAATGAAGCGCTTGGCGGCAAGGTTTCCCTGCGGCTTACCGATTCCATCGGCAGGGACGGTCTTGTGCGGGCAAGCCAGGGCGTTATCGTTGGCTGCGCCGGCGGTATGTACCGGAACATTCTGGAAGCTGCCGCAATTCTGGAGGGCAAGAGCACCGGAAACGGCATCTTCGAGCTGGATGTGTATCCCTCTTCCGCACCGGTGGGGCTTTCTCTCCTGCGGGACGGCGTGACCCAGAAGCTTGTGGAAGCCGGCGCTGTGGTGAAGCCGGCCTTCTGCGGGCCCTGCTTCGGCGCAGGGGATACCCCCGCAAACAATACCCTCTCCATCCGTCATGCCACCCGGAACTTTGCAAACCGGGAGGGCTCCAAGCCCCAGAACGGACAGATCGCAGGAGTGGCCCTCATGGATGCCCGCAGCATCGCCGCAACGGCGGCAAACGGCGGCATTCTCACCCCGGCGACCGAGGTGGAATACACCGTGCCTGCCATGTATGAGAAGTACGACGGCGGCATTTACGAAAAACGTGTCTGGAACGGCTGGGGGAATGCGGATAAGGAAGCGGAGCTTGTCTTCGGACCCAACATCAAGGACTGGCCCAAAATGCCGAAGCTTGAGGAAAACCTCCTTGTGCGGCTCACCGCCGTGATCCGTGACCCCGTCACCACCACGGACGAACTGATCCCCTCCGGTGAGACCTCTTCCTACCGCTCCAATCCCGAAGCCCTCAGCGAATTTGCCCTGAGCCGCAGAGCCCCCGCTTTTGTGGGCAAGAGCAAGGCTGTCCGGGCCATGGAAATTGCCCGTGAGGCGGGAGATGTTGTCTCCGAAGTGAAGGCGGTGCTGGAAGCAGTGGGCGCTGAGGCAGAAAACACCTCCTTCGGCGGCTGCCTCTATGCTACGAAACCCGGTGACGGCTCTGCCCGTGAGCAGGCGGCATCCTGCCAGAAGGTGCTTGGCGGTTTTGCCAACATCTGCGTGGAATACGCCACCAAGCGCTACCGCTCCAACTGCATCAACTGGGGTCTTGTGCCCTTTACCTGTGAAGCGGACTTCCCCTACGAGGAGGACGCCTGGGTTTATATCCCCGGCATCCGCAGCGGAATCCTCTCCGGCAAAGAGACCTTCGAGGCCAAGGTGATCACAGAAGGTAAGGTGCAGACCCTGACGCTGAACTGCAAAGGTCTGACAAATGAAGAAAAGCTTATCCTGACGGAAGGCTGCCTCATGAACTACTATGCTGCAGGCTACGGCAGCAAGTAAACCATAAACGATCCCGGCGTTCAGCCGCTGAAAAGGAGATTAAAACCATGAAAAAGATCCCCATGACAGTACCCCTTGTGGAAATGGACGGAGACGAAATGACCCGCGTGCTCTGGCGGATGATCAAGGAAGAGCTTATTGAGCCTTTCGTGGATCTGAAGACGGAATATTATGACCTTGGTCTGGAATACCGCAACGAGACGAAGGATCAGGTCACGGTTGACGCCTCCAACGCTACCCGCCGTCTGGGCGTGGCGGTAAAGTGCGCCACCATTACTCCCAATAAGCAGCGTATGGAAGAGTTCCCCTGGCTTACGGAGATGTGGAAGAGCCCCAACGGCACCATCCGCTCCATTCTGGGCGGCACTGTGTTCCGCACCCCCATCGTGTCCGACTGCGTGAAGCCCTCCGTGCGCAGCTGGGAGAAGCCTGTGACCATTGCCCGTCATGCTTACGGCGATGTGTACCGTGCAGTGGATATGTACACCGATGAGCCCGGTGAATGCTTCCTCACCTTCAAGGGAGAAAGCGGCGCGGAAAAGACCGTCTCCGTCCAGAAGGTGGAGGGACCCGCCGTATGGCAGGGCGCCCACAACAAGGATGAGAGCATCCGTGACTTTGCAAAGGCCTGCTTTGCCTATGCCGCGGACCTGAAGCAGGATCTGTGGTTCTGCGCCAAGGACACCATCGCAAAGACCTATGACGGACGCTTCAAGGCCATTTTCGAGGAGGAGTACGAAAACTGGAAGGCCCGCTACGAAGAGCTGGGCATCACCTACTTCTACACCCTCATTGATGATGCCGTGGCGCGGCTCATCCGCTCCAAGGGCGGCTTCGTCTGGGCGCTGAAGAACTATGACGGCGACGTCATGAGCGATATGGTCTCCGCCGCCTTCGGTTCTCTCTCCATGATGACCAGCGTTCTTGTCTCTGCTGACGGCAAGTACGAGTATGAAGCGGCTCACGGCACCGTGACCCGTCATTTCTACCGTTATCAGGCAGGCGAGCGCACCTCCACGAACCCCATGGCGACCATTTTTGCCTGGGCAGGCGCATTTGAAAAGCGGGGCGAGCTTGACGGCAACGAGGAGCTTCGGAACTTCGGAAAGCTTCTGGCAAAGGCCTCTCTGGATACCGTGAACAGCGGCATCATGACCAAGGATCTTTCTGCCCTTGCCGAACCCGGCACAGTAAAGCAGGTGGCATATACCGATGAA
>JAFQKD010000047.1 GCA_017397075.1 Oscillospiraceae bacterium
AAGGCTTGCGGGAGCAAGACCTGTGGTGTAGGAGTTGAGCAGCAGGAAGAGCGGCTCGTCGGAAAGCACACCGGAGCAAAGGGCGAGGAAATCCCAGATGCTGTCCTCCAGCTTCCAGACCTAGCCGCCGGGTCCTCTTCCGTAGGAAGGGGGATCCATAATGATGGCATCATACTTGTGTCCGCGGCGGATTTCCCGCTCAACAAACTTGCCGCAGTCATCCACGATCCAGCGGATGGGACGGTCGGCAAGACCGGAAGCGGCGGCGTTCTCCTTTGCCCAGGAGACCATGCCTCTTGCTGCGTCCACATGGCAGACGCTGGCGCCGGCACTGGCAGCGGCAACGGTAGCACCGCCGGTGTAGGCAAAGAGGTTCAAGACGGAGATGGGACGTCCTGCATTGCGGATCTTTTCCCGCATCCAGTCCCAGTTTGCCGCCTGCTCCGGGAAAAGCCCGGTGTGCTTAAAGTTCATGGGCTTGATGTTGAAGGTGAGATCCCGGTAATGTACAGGCCAGGAAGCAGGCAGATTCCCTCTGTCCCAGCTGCCGCCACCGGTGCTGGAACGGGTATACCGCGCATTGGGCGTGTGCCAGAGCCGGTTTTTCCGGGGAGTTTCCCAAATCGCCTGAGGATCGGGGCGGACAAGGATAAAGTCGCCCCACCGCTCCAGCTTTTCACCGCCCGAGCAGTCGAGAAGTTCATAATCTTTCCATTCAGTTGCAGCCCACATAGTTTTCACCCGATAAAGAAATTAAATCAGTGTATTATACCATTATATCCCATGGAAGTCAAACCGCCGTGAACGAAATCCTTTGGGATGTTGCAAAAAAGCAGGGTTGCGGGTATACTAAGGCTTATGAGAAAGAAAAGAAAGGTCGGAGCGGTATGCGCATCCTGCTTCTTCGCCACGGCGAAACGGATTGGAACACGGAAGGACGGCTGCAGGGACGGGAGGATATGCCCCTGAACGAAAACGGCATCCTGCAGGCAAAGCTCTGCGGCGCCGCTTTGGCCGGCATCCCGATAAACAAGGCCATTACAAGTCCGCTGAAACGGGCAAAACGCACCTGTGAGATCGTGGCAGGGTATATGGGACTTGACCGGGTGGAGATCGAGGAAGGGCTTCTGGAACGGGATTTCGGTGTGATGTCCGGGAAAAAGCTGGAGAACATTTTTGCCGCCATCAACTGCGAGGGCTCCGAATCCCTTGATGATGCGGCGGAGCGGATCATTGCCGCACTGAAACGGCACGAGGGAAGACCGGGAGAGACCATTCTTGCCCTGAGCCACGGAGCGGTGATCAACACCCTGCTTTTCGCGCTGACAGACGGCAAAGCGGGAACAGGCGTCACACGGCTGAAAAACACCTGCGTTAACATTCTGGAAGCGGAAAAGGGAGAGCTTCGGCTCATTGCATGGAATCTGACCGCACCGGAAGCGGCAGCATACCTGAAAGGGGAAGCAACGCTCCCGGAAATCGACCAAAGGAGGAGATAAGATGATCGCAAAGCATACAGCGCAGGCGGCGCTGGAGGCTGCGCTGCAGAGCGGAGCCGATTTTGCCGAGGTTTTTGCGGAGGACACCACAGGAAACCGCATCGTCATGACCGACGGCAGTGTGGAGAGCGCAAACTCAACCAGAAGCTGCGGCGTGGGTGTCCGCGTCATGAAGGGCGACAGAAGCGTATACGCCTATACCGCGGGACTTGACGGGGATGACATTCTCCGCACGGCAAAGCAGGCTGCCGCCGCCATCAGCGGAAACGGAGGTGCAAAGGTGCTTCCCTTCGGGGAAGGCGCACGGTCCGTTCCCATGGAGGTGCCTTACGGCACGGTGGAGAATACCGCCCGTGTGGCGCTCATCCGTGAGGCAAGCCGGGTGGCAAAGGAGACCTCCGGTGAGGTTTCCCGGGTTTACGGCTCTTATCTGGATGAGGTGCGCCGCGTCACCATTGCAAACAGCGAGGGGCTTTTCGTTACCGATGAGCGCCCCAGGACCCGCAGCCTTATCCGCGTTGTGGCCGCTGCAGACGGCATTGCCCAGACGGGGTATGAAGCTCCCGGCTGCTGTCTCGGTTTTGAAGCCTACCGCACGGTGATCGACCTGAACGCCTCCGCAAGGGAGGCGGCAAAAACCGCCGTCACCATGCTCCATGCCCCGGACTGCCCTGCGGGACGTGTTCCCGTTGTGATCGACGGCGGCTTCGGCGGCGTTCTTTTCCATGAATCCTGCGGTCACTCACTGGAGGCCACCAGCGTTGCCAGAGGAAACAGCGAATTTGCAGGGCGCATCGGTGAACAGATCGCAGCCTCCTGTGTTACCGCAGTGGATGATGCCACCATGTACGGCGAATGGGGTACCGTCGGCTTTGACGATGAAGGCGAACCCGGTCAGCGCAAGGTGCTCATCGAAAACGGCATCCTGAAGGGCTATATGATCGACCGCATGGGAAGCCGCATCATGGGTATGCCCTCCACCGGTTCCGCAAGACGGCAGGATTATACCTATGCCGCGACCTCCCGCATGTCCAACACCTTTATCGATGCCGGTACGGACGACGAGGAGGCCATGATCCGCACCATGGGCGAAGGTCTTTATGCCCGCAGAATGGGCGGCGGCTCCGTAAATCCGGCAACAGGCGAGTTTAACTTCTCCGTCGGCGAAGGCTACTGGGTGCGGGACGGCAAAATACTCTGTCCCGTTCGGGGGGCGACCCTGATCGGCAAGGGCGCAGAGGTCCTGATGCGCATTGACCGTGTCGGCCCCAGAATGACCATGGCTCCCGGCATGTGCGGTTCCCAGTCCGGCTCCGTGCCCACAAATGTGGGGCAGCCCAGGATCCGCATCACGGAGATCACCGTCGGCGGAAGAGGAGGGAAAATCGAATGACGTGGAACGAATTTCGCGCGGAAGCCTTCCGCTTTGCCCTTGAGCAGGGCTGTGAAGCGGCTGAGACCTACTATGCCGCTTCCGAAAGTCTGCAGATCCATGCCCTTGGAGAGAATATTGACCGCTACACTGTTTCCAGAGACGGCGGTATGTCCCTTCGGGTAAAGCTTGCGGGAAAGGACGGCTATGCCTATACGGAGACCCCGGAAGATCCCGAGGCTCTTGTGCTTCGCGCCATGGATAATGCCCGCACCATTGAAGTGACGGACCCCCATCCCATGCAGACGCCTCAGACTTATGCGGAGGTGGAGGACAAGATCCCGGAGCTTTGCACCTTATCCGAGCAGGAGCTGATGGCGAAGGCTCTGGAGCTGGAAAAGCTTGCCACCTCACTTGACCCCCGTGTCATCAAAACGGAGGCATCCTCCGTTGCTGTTGGCAAGGGTACTGTGGAAATTCACAACACGCTGGGACTTTCCGCTTCCCGCAGCGGAAACGAAGCCCAGTGCATGACCATCCCTGTGGGCAAGGACGGGGACGAGGTGAAGGTAAACGGCGCATTCCGCTCCGGCGCGGAAGCTTCCGATGTGGAAGCCTGCGCGAAGGAAGCTGTGGAGAACGTGGTGAGCTGCTTCGGCGCAAAGCCTGTCTCCTCCGGAAAATGGCGCGTTATCCTGCGGAATGATGCCGCAGCATCCCTTCTTCGGGGATTTTCCGGTATGTTTTCCGCCGAAGAAGCACAGAAGGGTGCATCCCTTCTTGACGGAAAAGAAGGAGAGGTCATCGCGGCCTCCTGCATCACCGTGGTGGACGATCCCTTCCACGAAAGAGCGCCTCAGGCTTTTGACGATGAGGGTACCTGCTGCGTGACGAAGAACGTGGTGGACGGCGGTGTTCTCACCACGCTGCTGCACAACCTGAAGACAGCCGTGAAAGCCGGCTGCCAAAGTACCGGGAACGGCATCCGCGCCTCCGCTGCAAGTCCCGTTTCCGTGGGCACCACCAATTTCTATGTGAAGCCCGGGGATACGGATTTCGATACCCTCCTCAGTCAGCTTGGCGACGGCCTTGTGATCACGGATCTTGAAGGTCTCCATGCGGGACTGAACCCCATTTCCGGGGATTTCTCCCTGAAGGCGGAAGGCTACCGGGTAGAGGGCGGCAAGCGCACCGTTCCTGTGGGCCAGATCACCGTGGGCGGGAATTTCCTCACCCTTCTTAAGAGCGTGGAAGTGGTGGGCAGCGACCTGCGCTTCACCTTCGGCGGCACGGGAAGCCCCAGCCTTCTCATTCCCGAGATCATGGTGGCTGGTGAATAAAGAATAC
>JAFQKD010000048.1 GCA_017397075.1 Oscillospiraceae bacterium
GAAGCCCTGTCTTGCCCGCTGGGCAAAATAATGCTCCGTCTCTTCCCGGTTCAGCCTGTGGAAAAGCTCCCATGCCGTGTCTCCCAGATAAAAGAAGGGTGCGCCGTCTTCCCAGGCCAGATATCTTCCCTTTACGGCAAGCTTTTTCATGGTTTTCCTCCTCTGTCCCGAAGGATCATCTGCTTAATGCCCTCAATGCCTACGCGGATGGCAAGGTCCGTATCGTCTGCCTGCTTGTTATCCAGCCCAGCAAGAGCCCGCTCCTGATTCCATACCACGTGGAACACCGCTCCGCAGCGGACATTCAGCGCCGATGCCACAGTAAAAAGCGCCGCCGACTCCATCTCGCTCGCCAGCACGCCAAGCCGCTTCCACGCCTCCCATTTCTGCTGCAGCTCTCCCGCAACAGGCATTCTCATCGGGTCATGCTGTCCGTAGAAGGAATCCTTGCACTGCACAACGCCGATCTTTGTTGGGCAGCCCACAATTTTTGCTGCATCGGCGAGCGCAGACAGCACCTCAAAACTCGGTACTGCAGGAAATTCGATGGGGGCATATTCCCGGCTTGTGCCTTCCGCACGGACAGCGCCTGTTGCGATGACACAGTCACCTGCTTCCACATCCAGACGGATGCCGCCGCAAGTCCCCACTCGGATAAAGGTATCCGCACCGCACCGGGAAAGCTCCTCCATGGCGATGGAGGCAGACGGCCCGCCGATCCCGGTGGAGACCACGGAGACCTTTTCTCCCAGAAGCGTGCCGTTCCAGGTCACATATTCCCGGTTCTGCCTCACAAAATAAGGCTCGTCAAAATAGGCCGCGATCTTCTCACATCTGCCCGGATCTCCCGGCAGAAGAACATACCGCCCCGGTTCTCCTTTGGAAAGGTCAATGTGCATGGCTCTGGTATGGTTTCCGACGATCATCATACCGCCTCCTTTTGTTCTGGTTTCAGTATAACAACGGAACGGGGAAATTGCAATCGGTTCCTTTGTCACTTCTCGTAATCTCTTGTTGTTGCTATAGACACATTTTTCTTGTACAATTCTACTATAAACTAACCGTTTTGGGTGATTGTTTTGAGTAAATTTATGAAACGCGCCGCATTGGTGCTCATCGGCCTTGTGGTCGGCGCAGGGCTTGCCCTTGGGATCTTATGTCTCAGCGGGCAGGATGCCGCAGATAAGCTTCTTTTCGGCTGCTGCGGAGACGAAGCTGCTGCACAGGAAAACTCTCAGAGTGAAGCGCTTCTTCTGGCGTATGATGCAGCAGAAACCCTTCGCGACGGGGATTTTGAGGCACTGGCCGAACTTGTGCATCCCAAGCTCGGTCTCGTGGTGACCCCCTTTTCCACGGTGAATCTTTCCAGTGACCGGTGGTTCACCGCCGAGGAAACAGCCGCACTGGGCAGAGACACAAAAAGCTATATCTGGGGTGTGGATCCCGTAACAGGCAATGTCATTGAGCTTCCCGCCGCAGAGTTTTTTGCAAAATACATCTATGATCATGAGTACGCATCCGCCTCTGTTGCAGGCATCAATACCGTGGTGCAGCAGGGAAATGCGCTGGAAAATGTTGCCTCTGTGTTCCCCGATGCGGTGTTTGTGGATCTGCATGAGCCGGGTCAGGACGGCAACTGGAGCACACTGCGGTTCGTTTTTGAAGAATCCGAAGGTGACCTTCGTCTCGTGGCGCTGATCCACAGCGCATATACCGTCTGATTTCAAGCGGTTAACGGCATATCCGTTTTTTTGCGGATATGCCGTTTTTGCATTTCGGTATAATTTTCTCCCACATGGACCATACTATCCAACGTAACTTAGATTTTGGGAGGAATATTCCAATGAAAATGATCGCATTGATCCTTGCCGTGGCGCTGAGCCTCACCGGGCTTATCGGCTGCGGTATGCGGCGTGAGGAGCCGAAGCCTTCTTCCACCGTAAATCCCTCCGTCGTTCCCAGCATGACCCCCGATGACGGCAATGTGGAGGACAACGGCAGCGAGGACGGGGTACTGAACACGGATAAGCCGGAAAGCTCCGCCGAGCCTACCTCTTCGGTGACCCCTCCTCCGGAGGATGAGCAGCTTCCCGAGGGCGAGCATACCCAGCCCCCGGTGAATTCCACCATTCCCGACAGTTCCCCGGATAACCCCGAGGTCACGGAAAACGTGGGGTAAAAAAATACGGACAGGGAAACCCTGTCCGTATTTTTTTACCATTCCAGATTGTCCCGGATGGCCTTCATTTTGCTCAGAAGCGGCTGGGTCTTTGTGGAAAACTCGTCATGCTCCGCAACGCAAAGATACATGCAGCAGCCGAGACTTCCGCCGAGCCTTCTGTGCAGGGTGCATTCGCCTCCCGCAAGGAAGAGGAAGGGCACGGAAAGCTTCTCCTTCAGCAAATGGCAGATGCGGAGGTTTTCCAGCTCCTGCTCACGGTTATCCGCATAGGTGACGATCTTTACGATATCCGCACCCCGCCTCTGCTGCTCCAAACCAATCTCCAGAACACGCTCCGCGCTTGTGTACTTCAGCACATGAGAGCTCATGAGCACCTGCGCGCCCTTCTCATGGATGGCATCAATGAGCCGCATCTGCTTTTCGATGGCCGCGGCATCCTCCGTCAGTTCCTCCGGGTGACGGCAGAACATATCTCCCATCACATCGCAAAGGGTTGCGCCGCAATCGGCAAGGGTGAGAAGACCCTGTGCCAGTGTATCGTCATCAAAACCGTTTTCTTCCCGGCGGTAATTGGTCACATAGGTAGGAAGTCCCTTTGCCGCATCAATCAGTCTGCGGTAAACGTCGGGATTCTGATACTCCAGCTTTAGCCCTTCCGTCTGAATGCCGAAGGCCTCGCCCCCAAGGGCATGACCCTTTTCCATCAGCTTCAGCACATGCTCCGGCGTATTCCCCTGCACCATCACGGTAAGGGTGGGCTTATCGTACTTCATAAATGTTGCTTTTCCCATTACGCTCTCCCCATGGCGTTTCTGCCGCCGTCGATCATGATGTTTTCGCCGTTAATGAACTGTCCCTTTTCCGATGCGATGAAGAGCACGAGATCAATGATCTCCTGCGGGTCTGCCGCCCTCCCCAGCAGGGTCTTCATGTTTGCCATGGCGGGACGGGTAAGCACAGGACCGGGAGACACGCAAACCGCCCGAATGCCGTAAGGCGCGCCGAACTGGGCAAGGGACTTGGTCAGCCCGAACATGAGTCCCGCCTTGGAGACGGGGTAATCCACGCCGTATCCGCTCCCCTCCATGCCGGTAATGGAACCGATGCTGATGAAGAGACCGCTTTTCTGCTCCCGCATCTGCTTCATCACCGCATGAGCAAAGTAAAACGGTCCCCGCAGATTTACGTCGATTCCCCAATCGTAGACATCAATGGGCACGTCGGGAAATTCCGGGTACTTCTCCGGATCGACCTTCTGCATCCGCACGGCGGTGCCCCCGGCAAAGTTTGCCATGATGTCAATGCGGCCGAATTCTTCCACAGCCTTATCCCGTGCGGCGCAGACCTGCGTGTAGTCCCGCACATCGCAAAGGCAGGCGACAGCTCTCCCCTGCCCCTTGGCATTGATCTCTGCCGCCTTTTCCAGAAGCACCGGCTCATTCACATCGCACATGAGAACGTTTCCGCCCAATGCTGCAAAATTCTGCGCAAAGAGAAGTCCCATGCCGGATGCCGCTCCGGTGGATATTGCTGCTTTCCCTGTAAAGTCCATCCAAACGCCTCCCCGGTAGTTTTTCTGCTTCCATCCTATCCCTCCGATGACGGGATTTCAATGGCTTTTTTGTTCCGCATTTTTCATTTGCGATACTCTTTGCCAAACTTGCTTTGCTTTTTTTGACATTTCGGGTATAATTGCCTTGGTGATGCATATGGACGCCATCAAGAATCTGATTATCACAAATATTGACCGCCCCTTTGTTGTCAAATCTCCGAAGGGACGCCGTGTACAGATGGAAGACCGTTCGGCTTACGGGCTTTCCTTCTGCAGCCGGGGGCAGATCACCTATACCATGAACGGCAAAACCTTTGTTTCCGACCGGGATCATGCCGTTTTTCTGCCCAAGGGCGGCTGCTACAGTCTGCACGGGGATCAGGAGGGGCTTTTTCCGCTGATAAACTTTCAGTGCAGGAACTTCGGCTGCAATGAAATTCTGCTTCTGCCGCTGCAGAATGCAGGTGCCTGCATCCGGGAATTTGAGACCCTGCAGGAGCTTTTTCTCTTCCCCGATAACCGTCTGCGGATCTACAGCCTGTTTTACGCTCTGCTGAACATGGTCTTTCAGGAACAGCTTCCCCGTCAGAACCCTCTCTACCCCGCCATCCGCTATCTGGAGGAGAACATCTCCGACCCGGCGCTCTCCAATGCCCGCCTTGCCCAGGAAGCCAGCATCAGCGAGGTGTATTTCCGCAGGCTTTTTGCCGCCCAGTACAACACCACCCCAAGGCAGTATATACTGGATGTGCGCATAAACCGTGCAAAGCAGCTTTTATCCGGCTCTCCCAACACAGTGACCGCCATTGCCGAGCAGTGCGGCTTTGCAAGCCTTTACCATTTCTGCCGCGCCTTCCGCTCCCGCACAGGCATGACCCCTACGGAGTACGCGGCAAGAAACCGGGATTACAGAATATAAAAATGAGAGAGACAAAAGTCTCTCTCATTTTCGCTTTATCCCAAAATTTCCATATGCTGCATGGCATATTTCAGCATCATGCGCTTTGTGCCGGCGGAAGCGAATTCCACCACGATAAGGGTATCGTTCCCCGCAGGCTTTGCGGAAACGATGGTACCCTCGCCGAAAGCGGCATGGCGCACCTTTGCGCCTGCCTTGCAGCCGGGAGCGGAGACCGACGCAGAAGCCGCAGGTGCGGCAGCAGCCTTGGGGGCAGCTGCGGGAGCAGTCGGCGCATAGCGTTTGGGCGGCTCATAGGAGGAACGGCGGGTGGTCACCGTGCCGCGGGAAGCCGTCGGTGCAGAACGGAAGGAACCGCCTTCGTCCCAATCGTCCCTGCGCTGGGTGTATTTGGGCGCAGGCTTATCCATGTTCTCGTCGGGGATCTCCTGAATAAACCGGCTCTGGGGGTTGGGCATGGTCTTGCCGAAGAGCATACGGCGTTTGGCGCAGGTGATGAAGAGCTTCTCTCTTGCGCGGGTCATTGCCACATAGCAAAGCCGCCGCTCCTCCTCCATTTCCTCTTCGTCCATCGCAGCACGGATACCGGGGAAGATACCCTCCTCCGTACCCACGATGAACACCACCGGAAATTCCAGACCCTTGGCGCTGTGCATGGTCATGAGCACCACACAGTCCGCCTCGGAATCCATGGATTCCAGATCGGTATACAGGGCGACCTCGTCAAGGAAGCCTGCAAGGCTGCTGTTTTCGCTCTCCTCCATGTAGGAAAGGATGTTGGTGCGAAGCTCGTTTACGTTTTCGATGCGTCCCCGATCCTCATCGGTGTTCTTGGCTTCCAGCGCGCGGAGATATCCGGAGCGGTCAAGGATCTGATCGTAAAGCTGATCCACAGGCATATCCGCAGCCATCTGCCGCAGATCCTCGATCAGCTCCACAAGCTGACCCAGCTTTGCCGCCGACCGCTGCAGGGCAGGATATGTATTCGCCTGTTTGAACACATCAAACATGGAAAGTCCGAACTGGGCGGCGATCTCCTGTGCGGTATCCACAGTCTTCTGCCCGATGCCTCGTGGGGGAGCGCCGATCACACGCATGAGCCGCAGGGTATCGGAGGGATTATTCACTACACAAAGCCAGGAAAGCACATCCTTCACTTCCGCACGGTCAAAGAACTTCATGCCGCCGTAGACCCTGTAGGGAATGCCGTTTCGCTTGAAGGCATATTCCAGCTGGTTTGACTGGGCATTCATGCGGTAGAGAATGGCGTGATCCTTCCACTTCCGTCCCGCAGTATAACCTGCAAGGATCTGGGATGCCACAAACTGGGCTTCCTCCCGCTCATCCTCGGAGACGAACAGCCGCAGCTTTTCGCCCATGGACTGCTCCGTCCAAAGCTCCTTGCCCTTTCGCCCGGTATTGTTGCGGATGACCGCGTTGGAGGCGGCAAGGATATGCCCGGTGGAGCGGTAATTCTGCTCCAGACGGATGACGCGGGCATTTTTATACTGCTTTTCAAAGCTGAGGATATTCTCGATGGTTGCGCCGCGGAACTTATAAATACTCTGGTCGTCATCGCCCACCACGCAGATATTCCCGTGGACAGACGCCACAAAGGCAGCAAAAAGGTACTGCAGGCGGTTGGTATCCTGATACTCGTCGATGAGCACATAGCGGAACCGGCGGGCATAATACTCCCGCACATCCTCATGCTCCCGAAGAAGCTTCACCGTCAAAAGCAGAAGATCATCAAAATCCACGGCGTTGGCTTCCTTCAGCCGCTTTTCGTAGATCTCATACACCTGTGCAATGCGCTTTTTACGGAAATCCAGCCCCGCAGAGGCAAGAAACTCCGCAGGTCCCTTCATTTCGCTCTTGGCATTGGAAATATAGGTCAGCACCGTACGGGGCGGGAAATTCTTCTCATCCATCTCCAGTTCCTTCAGGATGCGCTTTACGGTGGACTGGGTATCATTTGTGTCGTAGATGGTGAAATCCTTCCCGTAACCCAGCCTTTCAATGTCCCGGCGCAGGATGCGGCAGCAGGCGGAATGGAAGGTCATTGCCCAGATATCCCGTGCGTCCTCACCAAGCATGGCTTCCAGACGGTTTTTCAGCTCCGTTGCAGCCTTGTTTGTAAAGGTGATGGCCATGACGCGCCATGGCTCCACGGGAGCTACAGCGCAAAGCTCCCGCATCCGCTCACGCTGAGCTTCATCGGGATGCTTTGCAAATTCCTGCAGAAACCGGAGATCTTCCTCCGTCACATCCTCCGGCACCCAGTCGCTGTCAGAGCCGCAGCCGTAGCGAAGCAGGTTTGCCGTCCGCTGAATGAGCACGGTGGTCTTTCCGCTTCCCGCGCCGGCCAGAATGAGCAGCGGCCCCTCGGTGGCGGCTGCCGCCTGTTTCTGCATATCGTTAAGGCGGGAAAAGTCCGAAAGAATGGCACTTTTCCGCGCCGCAATAAACTGTTTTTCAAACCGGGTATCTCTCATGATCTTTATCCTCTCTGTTTGGTTTTCTCATTATAGCATAAGCGGTCGGAAAAAGGAAGAGACGGTGCCTTCAGACACCGTCTCTTCCCCGTATGATAAGACAGTTATTCCTGCTGCCGCAAAACGCGCCGAACCAAACCGGCATACCGCTTTATTCAAAACTGGTATATCGTCATTCTCTTTTCCACAGCAGCGCGCTTTTCTGCAGGATGATCTCCGGGTAATAGGAGCGCTTTGCCCGCCGCAGGTTTTCAAGTCCCATGTCATCCTCCCGGTTGAGCCAGAGAATGTGCGGTTTCGTCTCCCGAATGAACCGGGCAAATTCCCGGTTTACCATGGTATAAGCGCCCTCCATATTCCCGTCCGCCTTTTCAAAATGCACATCCAGCGTATCGGCGGAGATGGGACTTGCCATGGTGAAGCCCACGGTTTCTCCCCCAACGCGAAGAACACCGCCCACCATGTCCAGCGCTTCGAAATCCCGGAAACAAAGCTCCATGGCCCGCGTTTCCGCTTCTGCCTGAGTTTTGTCTCCCTCCAAGGCCTCCAGCCATTTCCGTGCAAGCGCTCTGCAATCGGGGATATCCGCCTGCGTCAGGGGAGCAAAGCTCCAATCTGGATGGGCTGCTTCGAATTTATGGATATGGTTTCGTTTGCCGTGCAGCTTTTTCCCCGCAAGGGAGGCCAGCTTTTCCGTGCTGTAAAGATAATCGAAGCCCTCGGGATAGGGTACGGCAGTATATTCATCGGGATAGAGAGCAGCGATCTCCCGCTCCATTTCCTCGGTGACGCCCGTGATGAGCGCCGTCTCTCCCCGCTCTGCGGCATCCTGCAAAATGGCATCCATTGCAGGCTTCAGGGGACCGCTTCCCACAGGGAACGCATATACCGCCCGTCCGTCCCCGCAGAAGCGGGTAGCTACACGGTCACCGATCCCTGCTGCCTGCAGATGATAATACTCCGCCCAGGCATAGATATTCACAAAACTGTAATCCGCACTTTTGGTATCGGCAGAAAGCAGGATGGGCTGCATCCATGCTTTGTCCGAAGGGGTAACGTTTGAAAAGGATATCATAAAACCTCGCTCAGATGGTGGTCTCGTCGTAAGTATGGGTGCAGACCTGCTTTATTGTCTCCCGGATGCGGACAAGATCCTCAAAGGTCTCGGGACGCTTTCTGGGGTCGCGCAGAAGCGCGGCAGGATGGTACAGTGCCATGTACTGAACACCGTCCTTTTCATACCACTGACCGTGCTCTCTGGTGATGCGGAAATCCTCCCGGATGAGAACACCCGCCGCAATGCGTCCAAGGCAGATGATCATCTTCGGCTGAATGAGGCGGATCTGCTCAAAAAGGTAGCCGATGCACTTTTCCTGCTCCCCGGGCATAGGATCCCGGTTCTGAGGCGGACGGCATTTCACGATATTGGCAATGTACACGTTCTTTTTGCGGCTGAGACCGATAAGCTCCAGCATCTCGTCCAGAAGCTTTCCGGCTCTCCCCACAAAAGGTTCGCCCTGCAGATCCTCGTTTTCTCCGGGTCCCTCGCCCACAAGCATGACCTCGGCATTGGGATCTCCCACGCCGAAGACCACATTGTGCCGGGTCTTGCAAAGGTCGCATTTTTCACAGGCAAGACATTGCTCCCTGAGTGTTTCCCAATCCATACTGTTCTCCTTTATTCCATGGGGTCTGTGACCCGTGCTGTAAACGGCGACGGCTGCGCTGTTCCGTCCGGAAGCGTCATTGTGACCGTCCCTTCAAACACACCTTCTCCAAGGAAGCGAAGCTCCGTAAGCTCACATTCCACAGGTCTCTTCGGCATTTCGGGGGTAAGCACCGCCAACGGCTGGCGGAAGTCGACCCGGCAGTTACCGAGTTCATTGCGGACAAGCACCGTACCCATTGCCGTGGAATCGTACATATCGTAGGCCTCGAAAGCATATTCGCAAAGCCTTACCGTATCTTCCACCACGGAAGCGTAGCTGTAGCCGCCAAGTACGGCGCAGGTGATCTCCATCCCCTCCTGAACGCCGTAGCTCATGAGAGCGTATCCTGCGTACCATGTATGCCCCGTCTTGCTGCACACCACCCAGTCACGGTTCATGTCGCTGTCGGGACGGAGGAGGGCGTTGTGGGTATCGTAATAATAGGTACTGTCCTGCGCATCCAGGATCTCGCATTCCCAACTGCCGCTGATCTCCCGATAGACATCGTACTGCACACATTCCGCAAGGATCTTTGCCATGTCCGTTGCCGTAACATAATGCATACTGTCCTGCAGACCGTGAGGGTAAATAAAGTGGCTGTTCACCGCACCGGCCTGCTGCGCCCGCTGGTTCATCAGTTCTGCAAAGGCTTCCTCGGATCCCGCAATATGCTCCGCAATGGCGGAGGCCGCCTCGTTGCAGGAAGGGATCAGCAGTGCCTGAAGCGCAGAATACAGGGGCATTTCCTCACCGGGCTGCAGTTCAAAATGCCGCGCCTCATCCGCAATACAGGAAATGGCATAATCCGTAAAATGGATGGTCTCATCCAGTTCCAGATTCTCTATGGCGATCAGCGCCGTCAAAATCTTCGTGGTGCTTGCGGGATAGTACTGCGTATCCGGATCTTTGGCATACAGGATCCTGCCTGTATTGGTCTCATAGACCACCGCCGCATCCGATTCGATCTCCGGCGGTTCCGGGATCTGCGCCGCCATTGCGGGAAAAACCACCGTGGGAAGCAGCATTGCAAAAGTAAGGATCACTGCGCTGAGCTTCCTGAGCAGCAAGGACGTTCTGCGTTTCATTCTCTGTCCCCCAAGTCTCTCTTTCTGCCGTTCCATTGTACCACATTGATCCCCGTATTGCCATGGGTTTTCACGCAAAACGCAAATTTCTGTCTTTACGATTCTTCCGCGGTATGGTATGCTGAGCCTGAGGTGATACCCATGCTGACTGAAACCCCTTGGCTTTCTCCGGCCAGGCTGGAGAACATCACGCTGCCCAACCGCTTTGTCCGCTCGGCAACGGAGCTTTTTGCCGCAGGGGAGGACGGGCATATCTCCCCTTACGAGCTTGCAGCCTATGAGGAGCTGAAAAGCGAGCCCATCGGCACAGTCATCACCGCCAACACCTGCGTAAGTCCCGAAGGACGCTCCGGGAAGAATCAGAACGCTTTCTGGGATGAGTCCTTTTTCGCGGATCAGGCCGCCATTTTGAAAGCAGCCCGCAGCGGAGAACGAAAGGTCATTTTTCAGCTTGGCCACGGCGGTATCCGGGCAGAGGGTTCAAACGGCGGACTTCCCGTCTATTCCCCGGACAACATGACCATAGCTGTGCTGCAGGGGATCGTGGAGGCCTTTGTCCGTGCGGCGGAAAACGCAAAAGCCCTCGGATTTGACGGTGTGCAGGTCCATTCCGCCCACAGCTATCTCCTCAGCCAGATGTTCTACCCCCAGTATAACCACCGCCGGGATGCTTACGGCGGCAGTGTGGATA
>JAFQKD010000049.1 GCA_017397075.1 Oscillospiraceae bacterium
CCCCCCCGACAGGGTTCTTACTTACGGATGCCCAGCTTGGCGATGCAGGCGCGGTAACGCTCGATGTCCTTCTTGGCGAGGTAGTCGAGCAGGCCGCGGCGCTTACCGACCATCTTCAGCAGGCCGAGACGGCTGTGGTTGTCCTTCTTGTGCACCTTCAGGTGCTCGGTGAGCTGGCTGATGCGCTCGGTGAGGATAGCGATCTGCACTTCGGGAGAACCGGTGTCGTTCTCATGGGTGGCGTTGCTCTGGATAACTGCGGTCTTCTGATCCTTGGTGATCATTTTGGGTACTTCCTTTCTTTTTTATCTGTCCGTTGGCTGAGAAGCGGGCGGAAAGGCACCGCAAAGCGGCTTTGTCCCGAAACTAAGCGCACGGACGCAAGCTTAATAAGATTATCACAGATATGCACAAATGTAAAGAAGAAAAATGAAAAATTTCACAGAAATTTACTTTTTTTCTTCCGCTGACGATGCTAAAATAGGAAAACACAGAATTTTGGAAAGAAGGCAAACACATGTCCCCCATCCCGAAAGAAACATACGCTCTTCCCTTCAGCCTTACCGATGAGACGAATGCCCTCGGTGTGCGCCAGACCTGCATGGTCATGCAGGATGCCATGAGCCTGCTGTTTTACGAAAACGGCTGCGACGGCATCACCATGGCAAGGGAAAGCGAAAGCCTCTGGATCATGACCCATTCCGCCTACCGGTTTTACCGCCGTCCCTGTTGGATGGAGAAGATCACCGTCCGCTGCTACCCCAGCCGCGTTGCCGCCTGCGGGGTGTATCTTGTGCTGGAGATCCGGGATGAGGCGGGAGAGCTTCTTGTTGCCGGGCGCACGGATATGACCCTTATCGATATGGAAAAGCGCCGCCTGCGCAGACTTGCGGGAACGGTGTTCCCCCGGGATATTGAGACAGAGCCTTCCGTCTATCCCGGAGGCTATACTCTGTGGCAGCCTCTGTCCCCGGAGGATGCGTGCAATTTCACCGCCTGCGTTACTGCGGACGACACGGATATGAACCGTCATGCCAATAACATTGCCTATGTGCACTGGCTCGTGGGTGCTGCGGGAGTCGCTCCCGAGGGGTACTGGAAAGGCTTTGAGGTCATTTATGTGAAGGAGTGCTATCTGGGGCAGAAGCTGACGGCTCGCCGCAGGGAAACGGAGGACAGCGTATGCGTGGAGCTTTTGCAGGCGGGAGAGCCTGTATGCCGGGGGATTTTCCTGAAAAAAGCGGAAATGCCTTGACAAAAGGCATATGTTCCTGTATGATTTCATTATATAGTGTCAATATGCCCTGACGGGGAGGAGTACCCTTCCGGGCACGCAAAGAGAAGGAGCGGTCGGTGCAAGCTCCCGCGTGCAGGATGGAGAAGGTCGCCCCTGAGCACCGAGGCTGAAGAAATGTAAGCTTCGGCGGCACCGTCCGTTATCCGGTTTGAGTGCCGCATTGCGGAACTCGGGTGGTAACACGCCGTAACGGGCGCCCTGAGAGATCAGGGCGCCATTTTTTGTATTCGGGACAGAGGAGGAGACCCATGAAAGAACTGCCGAAAATTTATGATCCGAAATCCGTTGAGCCGGGAATTTATAAGATGTGGATGGAAGGGAACTACTTCCATGCAGAGCGCGACCCGGAAAAGAAACCCTTTACCATTGTTATTCCGCCCCCCAACGTCACAGGTCAGCTCCATCTGGGCCATGCCTTTGACGAGACCATTCAGGATGTGCTGATCCGCCACAAGCGGATGAGCGGTTTTTCCACTCTGTGGGTCCCCGGCTGCGATCATGCCGGTATCGCCACCCAGATCAAGGTGGAAGAGAATCTGCGCAAGGAAGGTCTTACCCGTTTTGATCTCGGCCGCGACAAGTTCCTGGAGAAGGTCTGGGACTGGAAGAATCAATACGGCAACCGCATCGTGGAGCAGCTGAAGACTCTCGGCTCCTCCTGCGACTGGGAGCGTGAGCGCTTCACCATGGACGAAGGCTGCTCCAAGGCTGTGCGCGAGGTGTTCTGCGCCCTGTATGAAAAGGGTCTCATCTATAAGGGCAAGCGCATCATCAACTGGTGCCCCAACTGCACCACCGCCCTTTCCGATGCCGAGGTGGAATACACCGAGAAGCCCGGCTTCTTCTGGCACATCCGTTACCCCATCAAGGGTGAGGAAGGCCGTTATGTCACCGTTGCCACCACCCGTCCCGAGACCATGCTGGGCGACAGCGGCGTTGCCGTGCATCCCGAGGATGAGCGGTACAAGGATCTGATCGGCAAGACCTGCATCCTGCCTCTGGTGGGACGTGAGATCCCCATCGTTGCCGACGAGTATGTGGACAAGGACTTCGGTACCGGCTGCGTGAAGATGACCCCCTGCCACGACCCCAACGACTTCGAAGTGGGTCTCCGTCACAATCTGGAGCAGATCCTTGTTCTTGACGGCGACGGCAGGATCATGGGCGGCTATAAGTATGACGGTATGGACCGTTACGAGGCCCGTAAGGCCATCGTTGCCGATCTGGAAGAGGGCGGCTGGCTTGTGGAAGTGGAGCCCCATGTGCACAACGTTGGCACCTGCTACCGCTGCCACAACGATGTTGAGCCTCTGGCCAGCGATCAGTGGTTCGTGAAGATGGAGCCTCTGGCCAAGGAAGCTATCCGCTCCGTGGAAGAGGGCGAGATCCGCTTCGTGCCTGAGCGCTTCACCAAGAACTACCTGAACTGGATGAAGAATCTCCGCGACTGGTGCATCTCCCGTCAGCTGTGGTGGGGTCACCAGATCCCCGCCTGGTACTGCGCAGACTGCGGTCATATGACCGTGTCGCGCGAGGATGCGACAAAGTGCGAAAAGTGCGGCAGCGCGAACATCACGCGCGATGAGGACGTGCTTGACACATGGTTCTCCTCCGCTTTGTGGCCGTTCTCCACG
>JAFQKD010000050.1 GCA_017397075.1 Oscillospiraceae bacterium
CAAGGCAGCGGGTATATGCGCCAACAGGGTCTTCCGCAGCGGTAATGGCACGACCCACAACGATGAAGTTGGAGCCAAGCTCTTTTGCCCTTGCGGGAGTGGTCACGCGAGCCTGATCGCCCACGTCGCCGTCAGCAAAGCGGACGCCGGGCGTCACGGTGATAAAATCTGCGCCGCAGGCTGCATGGACCGCACCTGCTTCCAGAGGAGAGCAGACAACACCGTCGAGACCGGATGCACGTGCATTCTGTGCGTAAGCCATAACCGTCTCTTCCAGAGATCCTGCGATGCGAAGCTCCTTCTGCATGACCTCTTCCTTGATGGAGGTAAGCTGAGTCACGGCAATGAGGAGAGGACGGGTACCGTCGGGACGGGTAAGTCCTTCCACAGCGCCTTTCATCATGGCGCCTGCCCCTGCGGCATGGAGGTTCGTCATGTCCACATCCAGCCGGGAAAGCACGCGCATGGCCTTGGTCACAGTGTTGGGAATGTCATGCAGCTTCAGATCCAGAAAGATCTGATGGCCGCGAGCCTTGATGTCTCGCACGATCTGCGGACCTTCGGCATAGAACAGCTCCATACCGATCTTCACAAAGGGCTTCTTGCCATGGAACTTGTCCAGGAAACGGAAAGTCTGCTCTGCGCTGTCAAAATCGCATGCAATGATTACATCCTTTTTCAATGGGCACCTCCAACACATTCTTTCAGGGATTTGATCCCGTATTTTTCCATTGCTTCAGGCAGCTGCAGCACGATATCCCGGGATGCAAAAGGATCCACAAGATTTGCCGCACCGACCTGCACTGCCGTTGCACCGGCAAGCATCATTTCAATAACATCCTCTGCGGACGAAACACCGCCCATACCGATGATGGGGATCTTCACCGCATCATATACCTGATAGACGCAGCGAACCGCCACCGGGAAAATTGCGCCGCCGGAAAGTCCGCCTGTTTTATTTGCCAGAAGGGGCTTTTTCTTCTTCAGATCGATCCGCATGCCAAGGAGCGTGTTAATGAGGCTGACACCGTCGGCGCCGGCCTCCTCACAGGCCTTGGCAATGGATGCGATATCCGTAACATTTGGGGAAAGCTTCACAAACACAGGCTTCGTGGTCACTGCCTTGATGGCCTTTGTGACCTCATACACACTCTTTTCGCTGGTGCCGAAACTCATACCGCCGCCATGAACATTTGGGCAGCTGACGTTGACCTCAAGGATCTCCACCTGCTCCTCTTTATCCATGCGCTCACAGCAGGTCACATACTCTTCCAGAGAAAAACCGCTGATATTTGCCACGATAGGCTTATGGAAGATCTTCCGCAGAGCCGGAAGCTCCTCGGAAATCACCTTGTCGATACCGGGGTTCTGGAGACCTACGGCATTGAGCATACCGCCGGGCGTCTCACAGATCCTGGGTGCCTGATTGCCGAAACGCGGTTCAAGGGTAGTTCCCTTGAAGGAGAGAGAACCAAGAATATCCAGATCATACAGCTCCGCAAATTCCTTACCGAAGCCGAAAGTACCGCTTGCGGGGATCACAGGATTGGTCAGCTCCACGCCGGCAAGATTCACGCTTGTGTCTACCATATGATCTCCTCCTTTTCCAGCACAGGCCCATCCTTGCAGATGCGTTTGCTGCCGTACTTCGTTTTGCAGGTGCAGCCCATGCAGGCACCGAAGCCGCAGCCCATACGCTCCTCAAAGGAGTACTGGCCGCTTGTTTCCGTCTTTGCATAGACCGCCTTCAGCATGGGTTCCGGCCCGCAGGTGTACACATAGGTGTACTTCCCGGCTTGTGCGGCGCCGTCGGTGACAAAGCCTTTGATGCCATAGCTGCCATCCGCAGTGGTCACGATGGTCTTTGCGCCGATGGCTGCAAATTCCTTCTCGTAGAAAACCTCTTCCGCCTTGTTGAAGCCAAGGACGGCAGTGACCTTCTTGCCCTCCGCGATCAGCTTCCGCGCAAGATAAAACATGGGGGGAACTCCCACGCCGCCGCCCATAAGCAGAGGCGCGTCTCCGCTCTTGGAAAGATCGTAGCCGTTCCCAAGGCCGGTGAGCACATCAACACTCTCCCCTGCGGCCATTTCTGCCATTTGAGCAGTTCCGCTGCCCACCACCTTGTAGATGATGGTGAGCAGATTTCCTTCTACGTTGCACACAGAAATGGGACGGCGGAGGAATTTACCCGCAAGGCGGATGTTCACAAACTGACCGGGAGCAGTAATGGCTTCTGTATCCCCGGCAAGAACCATCTCATAGACAGCCGACGCAATGCACACATTGGACCGGATCTCAAACATTCTCTGCTGCATAACGTCTCCTTATGCGTCGATGGTGGTCACGCGGTTGGTGATCTCTTCCAGAACTTCAAGCACGATACGGACAGTATCCAGAGAGGTAAAGGTGGTAACACCGTTTTCCACAGCGCAGCGCCGCAGAGCAACACCATCTTCGTAATGCACACCGGAGAGAACTGCGCGGGTGTTGATGATGTAGCTTACATAACCTGCGCGGATAGATTCAAGGATCTCTTCGCTGCCTTCACTGAGCTTTCCGCGTACTCTGGTACGGATGCCATGCTCCTTGAGGAAGATGGCGGTACCGATGGTAGCTTCGATATTGAAGCCCATGTCGTAGAACCGGCGGACAAGGGGCAGCGCCTCTTCCTTATCCTCATCGGCAAGGGTCACAAGTACCGTGCCGTAATTCTGCAGCTGGAGCCCGGAGGCCTGAAGGGCCTTATACAGTGCGCGGTGCAGCTTATCGTCGTAGCCGATGGCTTCACCGGTAGACTTCATTTCGGGAGAGAGATAGGTATCCATACCGCGGAGCTTAGCAAAGGAGAACACAGGCACCTTGACATACCAGCGCTTCTTTTCATCGGGATAGATGGTGAATATTCCCTGCTCCTTAAGGCTCTTTCCAAGGATGACTTCCGTGGCGATATCTGCCAGAGAGTAGCCGGTTGCCTTGGAGAGGAAAGGCACGGTACGGGAAGAACGGGGGTTCACTTCGATGACG